>CAIPKT010000097.1 GCA_903865705.1 uncultured Chlorobiaceae bacterium | reverse complement strand
CTGTCGGGAGCAGCAGTTTGATGCCTTTGCTTTTGGCCTCTGCCAGAATTTTGAGTGCCAGCTCAATCTTGCTCTCTTCAACCAAAGATTTTCCGACTTCATAGCCCTGAGCCTTAAAGAAGGTAAAGACCATGGCGCCGCCGATCAGTACCGTATCGACCTTTTTGAAAAGGTTTTCGAGGACATCTATTTTTCCTGATATTTTGGAGCCTCCCAAAATGGCGACAAATGGCCGTTCAGGTTCCTGGAGAGCTTTGCCAAGATAGAGGAGCTCCCGTTCTATCAGAAAACCGGCAACGGCAGTCTGCACATAGTGTGTAATGCCCTCTGTTGAAGCATGAGCCCGGTGTGCGGTGCCGAATGCATCATTGACGTAGACTTCGCCGAGTGAAGCAAGTTCGCGCGAGAAATCCGGATCATTTGCCTCTTCTTCCGGGTGAAATCTGAGGTTTTCAAGCAGGAGTACCTCTCCGTCCTGCAGGGCAAGTACCTGCTGCATGACCTCCGTGCCGACGCAATCCTTTGCCATGATAACCGGGCAATCGATGAGTTCCGAAAGCCTTGATGCTACAGGAGCAAGTGAGTATTCCGCATTAACTTTTCCTTTCGGCCTTCCAAGGTGTGACATCAAAATAAGGCGTCCACCGTTTTCCAGAACTTTTTTGATGGAGGGAAGGGAGTCCACGATTCTTTTGTCGTCAGTGATTTTTTTGTTCTCATCAAAGGGAACATTGAAATCTACACGCATCAACACTCGTTTACCTTGAATTGTTATGTCGGATAAGCTCTTTTTCTGCATTGCCTTAATGATTTTTTGAAAAAATGATCTATGATTGTAAGGATATATAATAAATATAATCAATCTCATCTAACAGAGAGATGATTGGTGTCTGTTCGTTGTCTGGTCAGCGCAGCGTATCGCGGAGGGCGCTTTTGTATTTATTGATGTTTGCGTGATGTTCTGTCAGCGATTCGGCGAAGTAGTGCCCTCCCTTTCCGGTGGCAACAAAGTAGATATAACTGGTCTCTGCAGGGTTCAGTACAGCAATAATCGATGCTGCACCGGGGTTGCAGATGGGACCTGGAGGAAGTCCGTTATGGCGATAGGTGTTGTAGGGGGAGTTTGCTGCAAGGTCTTTGTAATAAAGTCGGCGGGCATCCCCTCCAAGGGCATACTGTACGGTCGGATCAGCCTGCAGCCGCATGTTTTTTTTCAGGCGGTTAAGATAGACGCTTGCAACAAGATTTTTTTCCAAATCAAGCGGGGTTTCGGCTTCAACAATAGAGGCAAGGGTCAGGAGGCTGGTTTCATTCAATCCTCTTTTAGCCGCAAGGCTCTTCAAGCTGTCTGTATAGAAGTGTCTGAACCGGCCGATCAAAAATCCGGCAGCTTCCTCAGGGGTGCTTCCCCAGGCAAAGTCATAGGTACCGGGAAGCAGATAGCCTTCCGCATTTTTTGCCGTGATGCCATGCTTGCGGAGCAGGTAAGGGTTGGTCGTCGCCGCCATGAACTCGGTTGAGTCAATGTCAAGTTTTCGGGAGAGGATGCGGGCCACTTTTCTGAGATCGAGCCCTTCGGGAAAAGTTACCCGTACCTCATCTTGAGGGCGCGAATGCAGGTAATACATCAGCATGAAATTCGACATTCCCGGAGGAATGGTGTAGCGGCCCGGTTTGATATTATGAAGCCTCGGGATGATTCTTGCGGTTATGAGCGCAGGCCATTTGGAGTTAATCGATCCATTACGGTACAATTCATCCACAATGGTGCTGACGCCCATTTTCTTGTGAACAGTCAGGCTGGTTTTTCTGGATGCGGTGTTGAGCCCCGGCAGGAATAAAAAGCATGCAAATGCCAGCAACAAAATGGTTATGCCTGCTTTAAGCGGTTTAAGTCGGGAAGTTTTTTTTGATGCCATTGCGAGGAAGCTGGTTTAGCTTGGCTGGATACCGGGTTGACTTTTTTTCCACTCATGCTGAAACAGCCGGGTCTCGTCAATGATGCAACGATAAATTTTTTCCAGTGCAAGGGCTTTCAGGGGCGAGTCGGCATGGTGCAACACATTGTTCAGTACCTCTTTTTCCCGTTCAGGCTGGAGTACCTGCTCTCCAATTCTTGATTTCAGTGAACTGATATTCTGGGCGCAATGCAACCTTTCGCAGAGCAGGGAAGATAGTTGCTGGTCAAGGGCATCGATTTTTTTTCTCCATTCGTCAAGTTCCTGCCACTGCGCGGTATTGTTGACGGTGCTGTCTGACATCATAATGACGGTGGTTAAGAGTGATGCTTTGTAGCCAAAAAAGAGTATAAGAAAATGAGCCGGGTTGTCGCTATGATTTTTCGCTGGTGAAGAGTTGCATCCATCGGTTTACTTCCCGATCGCTCAGCAATGCGCCGTTGAATTTTTTTTCTTTGACTGTCATGCGCCGGGAACTCGGGTTATCGGTACGCATGGCAACAGCGTCTTCAATCTCTTGCAGTTGTCGGGCAAAAGTCTCGGATTTGACGCATTTTGCACCGAACGCATTTGCATACAGTCGAATCTCATTGTCCGAAGTTATAATAGTAACCATTTTTACTCTTGTGTTCAACGACTTTGCGTAATCAATGATCCAGTGGTCGGCACTTTTTGATGCTGGTGTAAACACAATATGCAGCGGTGCTCCGTAGGCTATTTCCCGGTGACTCCCTTTTCCATCATAGACAATCGTGACGTGGCAATCGGTTTCCTGCTGAAAACGGAGAAGCTTTTTTTCTGTTTTCTCGCGCAGTACCTCCAGCGTTGCTGACGTAAATGAGGGGTAAAGCTTGTGGATCAGGTTATATCCGTCTACAATGATCTCTTTGGCACCTGTTTTCATCGCGATCTCTTTCATTCAAAAAATCTCATTCATCTCTACATATAAAATAGACTAATATTTTTTTAGTGCATCCTTTTTTATACATTTTAAAGTGGAGTGAAATGGTAAAAAATGGGAGCTATTGTTTGCTTTTTATGTTATTTTGTCCATGAATGCGGGCAAAAAGATTGGTATTGGTGCTCGTAACGACACAACAGAAGCTGACAGGATTGCCATAATGGCTGGTTTTATTGGAAAAGAGAGACACGCGGTCGATGAGAAAGGGCGGCTGATGATTCCGGCAAGGTTTCGTCGGAAGTTCGAGATCGCGGCGTCGGAAGGCTTCGGTGATGCCGTTTCCGGCCATATTGAAGAGCTCTTCATTTTGAAGGCTCCCGATCGTTCCATTGAGCTTTATGAGCCCATTATTTGGGCTGGAATGAGAAAGTCTATCTCAGGGCTTTCGGATTTTAATCCTGATGAGCGTCTTCTGAAGACATTGATGTATGAAAGTCTTGAGACGGTTGAACTTGACCGTCAGGGCAGGGTTGCGCTTTCAAGGGAGTTTCTTGAACATGCTGGTATTACAAAGGATGTTGTGATTATCGGGGCTGATACAAAAATGATTATCTGGGATCCGGAGCGGCTTTTTGCTCTTTTGCAGGACAATACTGGTCGTTTTGCTTCACTTGCAGGCAGGTATTTTTAATGGCCATGGCGCAAGATAACTTTCACGAACCGGTACTTGCCTCCGAAATCGTTTCGTTTTTGGTTAGAAAACCCGGTATTTATGTCGATGGGACTCTTGGTGGCGGCGGCCATTCGCTGGCGATGCTGCGTGCGCTTTTTGATGCAGGTTTTCTTGAGGGATCGCTGCTGATCGGTATTGATCAGGATGAGGCTGCATTAAGGGAGGCTGGTGAAAAGTTGCAGGAGTTTAGGGCGGCCTCGGTTCTGATCAAAGGAAATTTTCTTGATATTGAGGGCATTATTAAAAGGGTTTGCGGCAGCAAAGGCCTGGAGCCTAAAGTTGCCGGAATTTTGCTTGATCTCGGGGTTTCATCGTTTCAGATTGATACGGCTGAGCGGGGTTTCAGCTATCTGAGGGAAGGACCGCTTGATATGCGGATGGATATTGATGCTCCCTTAAGCGCTGCTGATATTGTCAACAGCTATGACGAAAAGGAGCTGGCGAGGCTTTTTTATCGATATGGAGAAGAGCCGAGAAGCCGCAGCATTGCGAGAGCAATTGTGGCTTACCGTCTGAAAAATGGATTAATCAGCCGCACACAAGAGCTTGCTGCTATTATTCGTGATAATGCGCATGGCGGAGAGAGGGTTATCAAGACGCTTTCGAGAGTGTTTCAGGCATTGAGAATTGAGGTGAATGCTGAACTTGATGTTCTCGGCGGTGTGCTTTATGATGGCGTCGATTGTCTTGATGAGCATGGCAGGATGGCGGTTATCAGTTATCATTCTCTTGAGGATAGAATCGTGAAACAATTTTTTGCTGAAAAAGCACGGAGTGACTGGGGCCCTAAGGGGGTTGGTTTAAGGGAGCCTCTTGCATGGGGCACGGTTACCCCTGTTACCCGGAAGCCTGTGGTTGCCACCCAGCAGGAGATAGCTTCAAACTCAAGAGCAAGAAGTGCCAAGTTGAGGGTTATTGAAAAAATTAGACAGGGAGGTTGTGGTGTATGCCAATAATGCGGCTAGTCCTTTTGTGCTCAGGTTTTTACAGCGCATTAAAGGTTTCGGCAAAAAGGGCTCTGAAGGGATAAGTGCTGCCAGACGTTTTGGTGAGGTCAAGAGTGCCAATAATTCCATGGTGAGGGAAGTGGTCAGCAATGCGCTTGAGTTTGAAATTGGTTCGTTATTGCACCCAAAATCTTTACTGTATATTCCGATAGGCGCGGGGATATTTCTTTTCCAGGTATATAACACTCTTGCAATCAACAATCTTTCTGTAAAGAATGAAAAGCTTCGGGAGCAGATACAGATGACCTCCAGTGTCATAACGTCACAGGAACTCAAAATGGATGAATTGCATAGTATTCGTAATATCGCTCTGGGTGCGGTTTCACTTGGACTTTCACCATCCAGCATGCCGCCGGTTGAACTTGAGCCATGACTGATTGTACCGCGAAATGAACGGAATTACTCATGAATGATCAGCAGGACATCAAAAGACCGGATGATAAGGAGTTCGTCAAGCGTCTCGGCATCGTGGTTTTTCTATTTTCGGTGTTTATTGTTGCCATTATTGGCATGCTCCTGAATATCCAGGTGATCAATGCGCAGAAATACAAAAAGCAAGCAGCCCAACAGTATGAGCGGGAGGTTACTGAGTATGCTCAACGGGGCGCTATTCTTGATCGTCATGCACGTCTGCTGGCAGAAAGTATTGAATCGATCTCTTTCTACGCTGATCCCCAAATTGTTCGCAAAACTCCGCTTTATGATGACAATGGCAAGCCGGTAAAGACCAAAAAAGGCAAGCAGATAACCTACGATAATTCATGGGGTGTGGCGACCCATTTTGCGCGGTATCTGGGGGGCAACAGGTTGGTTTATTTTCAAGCATTGCAACGACGTAAAGGTGCGGCGGTTCTTGGCCGGAAAATACCTGCCGCCAAAGCACTGCCGCTTATGCAGCTTGTTCTCGACAAAAAAATTCCCGGTGTCAGGTTCGACAAGGAGTTGCAACGGTATTACCTGAATGTGGCTGCTCAGGTGATTGGCTCCATTGGGAGTGCCAAGAGCGAAAGTGATGGAAGCAGCGGGCTTGAACTGCAGCTTAATAAAGCGCTGAAAGGGTGTGACGGTACGAGAATTTTACAGCGAACAGCCACAGGCATTCGCTATCCGGCGCCAGATGCCCGGCAACAGGATGCGATAAAAGGCAATACGGTACAATTGACTATTGATGGCGATATTCAAAGTATTGTTGAAGATGAGCTTACAAAGGCGGTCAATACATTCAATGCCGATGCTGCCGCAAGTATTGTTATGGATGTGCGTTCCGGAGAAATTCTTGCCATGGCCAATATTCCGACTTTTGATCTTAACCACAGGGCCACATGGACCCGCCAAAATTCGCGAAACCGGGCTGTAACTGAAATGTATGAGCCAGGCTCCACGTTCAAGCTGGTAATGGCTGCCGGCGCAACGGAAGTCCTCAAGAGAAAGGCGGACGATATCGTGTTTGCCAATAATGGGGTTCTGCCCATCTATAATCTCAAGATCAGGGATCATGAGGCGTACGGAAACATTACCTTCCGTGAGGCAATCATGTATTCAAGCAATATTGTGGCTGCCAAGACGGCCATGGAGCTTGGGCGTGAAAAGTTCAATGCCTATACAAGGAATTTCGGCTTTGGAATGAAAACCGGTATTGGACTGGTTGGTGAGGCGTCAGGGATGGTTCGGACGCTCTCCAGGTGGGATCAGACGACGCTTCCCTGGATGGGGTACGGCTATCAGGTTATGGCCACCCCTCTGCAGATACTGCAGGCTTATGCGGCAATTGCCAATGATGGGGAATTAATGAAGCCGTATATCATTAAGAGAATTATTGATGCCGAAGGTCGAGTTGTTCGGGAGATTGTTCCTGAAAAAGTCCGGAGGGTGGTTTCTGCTGAAACGGCTAGATATCTCGGAAAGGAGTATTTTCAAGCAGTTGTGGACAGCGGAACAGCAAAAAATGCAGCGGTGCCGGGTGTGACTGTTGCCGGCAAGACCGGAACGGCAAGGCGTGCTGCCGGAGGCTCGTATGCCAATCCGGTCTATGTTTCTTCATTTGTAGGTTATTTTCCGGTAGAGGCTCCCCGTTATGCGATTATTGTGATTGTTGAAAATCCTAAAACGGCCTATTATGCGGCGACGGTTGCCGCTCCGGTTTTTTCAAGTGTTGCATCAAGAATGATTGCCTGTTCGGAGGAGATGCAGAAAAATCTTGCCATCTATTCCCCGGAGAAGTCTCGCATTGATTCTATTATGACAGTGCTGGTTCCCGAACTTAGGGGCTATAAGGGGCGCGATGCCCAGCGCCTGCTAAAATGGCTTAATCTTGACGTAAAGTATTCGGGAAATCTTGACGGGATTGTTGTTGGCCAGAGCATTGCTTCCGGCAGCAGGGTTGTACAAAAGAAAGTTATAACAGTGACGCTTGCTTCAAGGAGTGTCAAAAGGAAATCTTTATGACGGTACCAGTAGAGGGCGCCAGTGAAGTGCATCTGGAGGCGTTGCTCAAGGGTGTTGCTTTTTTGGCGCTTGAGGGAGATCCCCTCATCGGAACGTCTATCCGTATGGTTACCTGTGATTCGCGAGAGGTCACTGCCGGTTCGCTATTTGTTGCCATAAAAGGCTATTGTACTGATGGAGGGCGCTTTATCAGCAGTGCGGTAGAACGTGGTGCAGCAGCAGTTATATGCGAGGAATTTCCTCCAGATATGGCCTCTTCCTGTCTCTATATTCAGGTCTCTGATGCACGAAAAGCCTTAGCCGAGGCGGCACGAATATTTTATGGCAAAGCCTCTGACCGTTTGCTCATTATCGGGGTTACTGGAACTAACGGCAAAACCACGACTGCCAAGCTGATCACAGCGATGCTTAATGCTAATGGCATTTCAGCAGGCTATATCGGCACTAACCTCTGTCGGATTGGAGAGCTTGATATTCCGCTTGACCGGACGACACCGGAGGCTCCCGGCCTGCATGCACTCTTCAGCCAGATGGTGGAGGCGGGATGCCGCGCGGCAGTCATGGAGGTTTCTTCTCATGCTCTTGTGCTACAAAGGGTTTTTGGTATCCGGTTTCATGCGGCGCTCTTTACCAATCTGACTCTGGAGCATCTTGACTTTCATGGATCCATGCAGGAGTATGCCGCGGCGAAGCAACAACTCTTTGACCAGCTCTCACCGGAAGGGTTTGCGGTCTTTAACGTTGATGATCCCTGGGCCGCAGGTATGGCGGCCAGAGTAGCGCATGATAAAATATGCTGCTGCACGTTGCAGCGCGAGTCTCGTTCTCTGCTGCCGTGCAGCAGGTTTTTTGAGGCAGACATTCTTGAGAGCACTCTTGCGTCAAGTACCGTTGCCCTTCATTTTCCTGATGCGCCGATAACAATGCAGGTCGGGTTGCCGGGAGTTTTCAATGTTATGAATGTGCTTGAAGCTGCGGCTATAGGTATTGGTATGGGTCTTGCTCCCGAAGAAATCTGCCGTTCCCTTTCAGCGGTCTCCTCGGTTGAGGGGCGAATGGAACGAGTCGGGGATAACAGTGGTCAGGGGAGGTGTGTTTTTGTTGATTATGCACATACTCCAGATGCGCTTTTCAAGGCGCTTGATACCTTGCGCCAGCTCAAGTCGGATGGTTCCCGTCTTATTGTGGTTTTTGGATGCGGCGGCAACAGAGATCGCTCAAAACGTCCTGAAATGGGTCGTATTGCTTCCGAATTAGCCGATGAGGTTATCATTACCTCTGATAATCCCCGGTACGAAGAGCCTGACGTGATTCTTGATGAAATTGAGCAAGGTATTACCGGTGGTCATTACAAGAGGATCAGCGACCGGGCCGAAGCCATAAGGGTGGCGATTTTGATGCTCAGAGAGGGAGACGTTCTGCTTGTTGCAGGAAAAGGGCATGAAAAGTATCAGGAGATTGCAGGACGGAAAGAATTTTTTTCTGATCAGGAATTTATCATAAAATATATGCAGGAAAATGCTTCCCCGATATCCGGAAAAGGAGAGTGTGTGCAAGTAAACGCGTGTGGCGTGCTGACAATTGATGATTTTCGGAACATTGGAGAGGTGGTCGTAGGGGCACGCCATGGCGTGCCCCTACCGCCCGGGGAGATTGTGTCACCGGTAGTGGTTATTGATTCAAGAGAGGTCAGGGGCGGGGAGCTTTTTATTGCATTGAAAGGTGAGAATGCAGACGGACACGACTTTATTGGTACTGTTTTTGAAAAGGGCGCAAATTGGGCGATGGTCAGCCGCCAGTGGCATGAAGCGCAGGGTTCGGCTGAGCCGCCACCCGGAAAAGGGTTTATTGTCACCGACGATACGGTCACAGGGCTGCAGCAGCTTGCCACAATTTACAGGAGCAAGTTTTCGATCCCTGTTGTGGCTATTGGCGGCAGTAATGGAAAAACCACAACCAAGGAGATGATGGCTTCGGTACTTGGAACCGGTTTTGTCGTCCATATGAGTCAGGGCAACCGGAACAACCATCTTGGTGTTCCTTTGACTCTGTTGCAGCTTAGGGCGGATACTCAGATTGCTGTTGTCGAGATGGGCATCAATCATCCGGGAGAGATGGAATTGCTTGCTGGAATTGTAAAGCCGACACACGCTCTTTTGACGAATATCGGCCATGAGCATCTGGAGTTTCTTCTTGATCTTGAAGGGGTTGCTGCGGCTGAAACCCGGCTTTTCGACTATATGCGCAAGAACGGAGGCACCGCTTTTGTAAATACCGATGATCCCTGGCTAAGCGCGGCAGGAGCCGGGCTTTCGGGAAGCGTCAGTTATGGAGTGACTAAAATTGCGGCACATACCTGTTGGGCAGAAAATATTTCGGTAAACAGGGAGGGCATGATCTCTTTTCTGTTATGTTCCGCTGCTGGTAATGAAGCGGTTACCCTGAATTTTACCGGAAAGCACAATGTCATCAATGCCCTTGCTGCTGCTGCACTCGGGCAGCATTTCGGTCTCTCTCTGGGTCATATCCGGGATGGGCTTGGGCGCCTTGCTCCTGCCCCGGGCTGGAAACGGCTTGAGGTTGTGGACTCGTGCGGCATCAGAATCCTTAATGATACTTATAACGCCAATTCGGATTCCATGCGGAGGGCGATTGATGCGCTTTGTGATATTCCGTGTGTGGGCAAAAGATTTGCTGTTCTGGGGGATATGCTTGAACTGGGAGTGGCTGGAGATGTTGAACATGAAGCAATTGGCCGCTATATTCAGCAGAGCTCAATAGACATGCTCTTTACTTTTGGAGAGAGGTCCCGGATTATTGGTCGCGAGGCTCCAGACGTTTTTTGTGGCCATTTTGAGAGCCGTGAAAAACTTCTTGCGGCATTGCTGGCCGTATTGCAGGATGGCGATATCCTGCTTTTCAAAGGGTCAAGGGGAATGAAGCTTGAGCAGGTTGTCGATGCACTCATCAACGCAAGAACTATAACCGGGAAAGAATAGGGTATGCTTTATTATCTGCTGAAGTACATTGACGATATGTTTGATCCTCCAGGATTGCATGTCATTGAGTATCTCACCTTCAGGGCAAGCGCAGCAGGGATTACGGCCTTGCTGATTATCCTCTTTGTCGGTCCCGGGTTTATCAGGTACCTGAAATCCCGCTTTATTGAGCCCATCAAGGAGGAAGCCCCACCGGAGCATAAAAAGAAAAAGGCGCTGCCGACAATGGGAGGGATACTTATTATTTTTTCCATTGAGATATCTGTGTTGCTTTGGTCAAAATTCATTGATCCACATGTCTGGCTGATCATGCTTGCCATTCTTTGGATGGGAATTATAGGCTTTATTGATGACTACCGAAAGGTGGTACTGAAAATCAAGGGGGGGCTTTCGGCTCGTTACAAGCTTATCGGGCAGGTCACTCTTGGCGTGGTGATTGGGCTCTACACCTGGTTTGATCCGGTTTTTTCAGTGCTCCTTTCGACGACAACAGTTCCTTTTTTCAAGCATCTGACTCTGGATTACGGGTTTTTTTATATTCCGATTGTCATCTTTATCATTACCGCCGTATCGAATGCGGTCAACCTGACCGACGGCCTTGACGGTCTTGCTGCAGGAAGTTCGGCTATTGTGGTTATGGGGCTTGGTGCTTTTTCCTACCTTGCAGGAAATGCGGTCTATGCTGCTTACCTGAATATTCCCTTTATTCCCGGAGGCGGCGAGGTTGCCGTGGTCAGCATAGCGATTGCCATGGCATGTGTGGGCTTTTTATGGTTCAACTCCAATCCTGCCGAAATTATCATGGGCGATACCGGCTCTCTTGCTCTCGGCAGTGCCATTGCTGTTATCGCACTGTTGATCAAGCAGGAGCTGCTCTTGCCGTTGACTGCCGGTATATTTTTTATTGAAACACTTTCGGTATCTCTCCAGGTACTTTATTTCAAGTACACAAAAATGAGGTTTGGCCAGGGTCAAAGGATCTTTTTGATGGCTCCCCTTCATCACCATTTTCAGTTGAAAGGGTGGGCTGAACAAAAAATCGTGATCAGGTTCTGGATTTTGACCATTCTATTTTTTCTTGCCAGTCTTATGACCTTAAAACTCAGGTAACAAGCTATGGATCTGAAGGGTAAAAGGGTATCGGTTATTGGTGCGGCAAAAAGCGGCATTGCGGCAGCCGAACTGCTCCGGCGCCAGGGTGCGACAGTACTGGTCACCGAGATTGGCAGGATAGGGGAGGAGGAGGTAGATCGCCTCCAGAAGATGCAGATCTCTTTCGAACAGGAGGGCCATTCGCAGAACGTTTACGATGCCGATTTTTGTGTCATCAGCCCTGGAAT
>CAIPKT010000096.1 GCA_903865705.1 uncultured Chlorobiaceae bacterium | reverse complement strand
TCTATCCGCCGAAGGAGTTTCTCAGCAACAATTCAATAAATCCCTTCTTTTCTGTACTATAGAAACTCTGGAGTATTTATCAACAAACTGAAGGGTGCAACCGATTGTCTTTTGGTGGTTTTTACCCCGTATAGGAACATGGCACAGGGGTTTCTGCGGATTCGGCAGTGGCGACATCATGCGTGATGATCCTGTTTAGGAAACAAGTTATTGAAAGAAAGGGGCATTTCTTTCGAACGAGTTGTTGTTGCCATTGAAGAGGGACATTTGATAGAGATGTTGAAGCATTAAAGAGAAAGGCTCTGGAGGAAGGAATTCCCTATCAAACACTTGTTACCAGTATTCTGCATAAATATGTTACTGGTAAACTGACAGAGTCAGGTAACAGAAATTTTGCTTAAGGCCTTGTGATGGTAGCTTCTGTATTCAGGCTTCCTGATGGCGGCAGGTTGCTCGTTGGTGAAAAATAAGGCGCTTACATTTCTTTCTTTTCTTGCTCAATCAAGTCTATATATATTTCTTCAATTTTTAACCTGGCCCAACTTGTTTTTCGCAAGAATTTCAAGCTGGATTTAATACTTGGATCATTATAAAAACAACGAATTTCTATCATTTCATAGAGCTCATCCCAGCCATAGTGATCGACAAGATCACAGAGTATTTTTTCAAGAGTTAATCCATGCAATGGATTATTTGGTTGATCATTCATCTTTCTGTATTCTCCATATATCTTTATGACATAAGATTATTTTACAAAAATATAATCAATATTTTTATCCCAACTTAATTAAAGTGTAAATTATGAATAACTTAACCGTATGCTATGCCCAGTTATTATAACCGTTTTTCAGGTTATAGATAAATTTCAATATTTAGTGACCCGTGAAAAACGCCCAAGATATCAATTTGATCAGTCGCCCTTATCAGGTATGCAATTCGATAGTGACCATACAATAAAATTCGTATTTCGCCCTCTTCTTCAGTACTGTACCTATATCCGATTTCAGGAAGGTCTCTTAAAATCTGGACTTTATCGTAGATTGATTTCACGACTCTTGCAGCAGCAGCTGGGTTGTCTTTGGAAATATACTCATGAATATCTCTCAACCACATCTCCGATTCTGTTGTCCACCTTATTACTGCCATGTTTTAATTCGATGTTCCATTGTTTCATTAGAAATAAAATTTCCTTTTCTTGAATCCTGCAATCCTTTGGCGACCATCCGTTCAAACACTATTTCCCTTAAAATTTCATCATAGCTGGCATCTTCAGGTTGAGAGTGAACGATTTCTACTATTTTTTCTTTTACTGTTTCCATGATAATTCCATAGTTAAATTAGATTTCAGGCTAATGTTACAACCTTGTTTAGACTGATCTGCCTGATTCGGAAAATGCCTACAGTTCTTTCTGTGCAAGAACGTAGATACCCGATGACTGCTGCTTTGTTTCATCCTTCAACAAATCGGGCCAGCAACTCCCGTTTGCATTCTTATCTACAGGCAAGATATCGCTGAAACAGGAAAATAAAAAAGGAACTTCATTTTTCAAGGATGGCTGATACGGTTACGTCATTCCTGGCCTTCAACTCGTAACAGTAACTATCATCAAAAAACGAAAAGGCTGGAGGGAAAGTTCCAATACAGAAACATCCCCTCCAACCTGCCATCTCGTTGTCAATTATCCATTGTCAATCATTTTTTCGGCAACTCCACCCTCAGATGCAGTTCCTTGAGCTGAACCGGGGTTACTTCCGAGGGAGAGCACATCATGAGATCCTGCGCCTGCTGGTTCATCGGGAAGGCAATGACTTCACGGATGTTCTGCTCGTCGCAGAGGATCATGACCAGGCGGTCAAGGCCGGGAGCGATACCTCCGTGCGGTGGCGCGCCAAGCTTGAAGGCTTCGATCATGTGGCCAAAGCGTGCATCAACCTCTTCTTTTTCATATCCGGCAATACCGAAGGCCTTGTACATGATCTCCGGCTTGTGGTTGCGGATGGCGCCGCTCGAAAGTTCAATGCCGTTGCAGACGATATCGTATTGGTATGCAAGAATATCGAGAGGCTCCATGGTTTCGAGCGCCTCCATCTCTCCCTGCGGCATGGAGAATGGGTTGTGTGAGAAGTCAATCTTTTTGGCTTCCTCGTTGTACTCAAACATCGGGAAGTCAACAATCCAGCAGAAGGAGAGCTCATCCTTGTCGAGCGCATAGAGTTCACCAAAGTACGTTCTCATGCCGCCCATGATCTTGCAGGTTGCTTCCCACTTCCCTGCTCCAAAAAAGACCACGTCACCGGTCTCAAGGCCGAGATGTTCTTTGAGGGTTGAGAGATCGGATTCGGAGAGAAACTTGACAACCGGCCCTTTCGGCCCTTCTTCCCTGAACTGGATATAGGCGAGTCCGCCTGAGCCGAGCTCTTTGGCGCGCTTTTCTGCCTTGTCGTAAAAAAGCCTTGATTCATGACCGCGCCCCTTGACGACCAGCGCTTTGACGCAGGATCCCTCTACGGTGCTGTTTGCAAAAACCTTGAAGGCTGAACCGACAAAAAGCGGAGTGACATCGCTGATTTCGAGAGGAATGCGCAGGTCGGGTTTATCGGTACCGAAGCGGTTCATCACCTCTTTATAACTGATCCTCGGGAAGGGAAACTGCGTAATGCGCTTGTGCGACATGGTGCCCGTAAGGTGCTCAATCATCCCTTCAAGGATGGAAAAGAGGTCATCCTGCTCAATAAAAGCCATCTCCATATCAAGCTGATAAAATTCACCGGGGCTACGGTCGGCACGGGCATCTTCATCACGAAAACAGGGCGCTATCTGAAAATAGCGTGGAAACCCGGATACCATAAGCAGTTGCTTGAACTGCTGGGGTGCCTGGGGAAGGGCGTAGAATTTACCTGGATGAAGTCTGCTTGGAACCAGAAAGTCACGTGCGCCCTCGGGCGAGCTTGAGGTGAGAATCGGGGTCTGTATTTCGATAAAGCCCTGTTCTTCGAGATAGCGACGGACAGCGGCTGTCAGGCGACTGCGAAAAATGATGTTGTTATGGATTTTTTCGCGACGAAGATCAATAAAACGGTATTTCAGCCGCAGCTCTTCGGAGGTCTGCACTTCGTCGGCCACCGGAAAGGGCAGGGTTTGCGCATTGCTCTCAACCGAAATCTGACTGACAACCACCTCAATCTCGCCTGATGCCAGCCGCGGATTGATAGCGCCAGGGGCACGCCGAACAACGGCACCCTCAATGCAGATAACCGATTCCAGATGCAGTTGCTCGGCTTTAGCAAAAAGCTCCTGCTGCTCAGGCTGAATAACAAGCTGGCTTAGACCGGTATGATCCCTCAAATCAATAAATATTAGCCCGCCGTGATCCCGTTTTCTATGGACCCAACCGGCAAGCCTGACGGAGTCATGCTCACGCTCTGGACTGAGTAATCCGCAATAATCAGAGCGGAACCGGTTTTTCAGAGTCTGCGTGCCCCCTTCAGCTTTACTCATAATATTCCTATCGTCCTTTGTATAGAGAAATTGAAAAAACTTAAAACCATGAATATGAAGAATTTTTTCTCATTTATAAAACCAGGGGCCCAGGGCTTCCTTAATAGACAAGCTCCCCACCGAACCCGGTAACAAGAAACCGGACGACCTCATTCTGCTGTGAAAGCTCCTGGAAAAGGGTAAAGACTGTCTTCTCCTTTGTGCAAGCATCTTTTTCGGCGTCATAAAGAATACGAATCTGGAGAGGCAAAGCGTAAAACTCTGAAATTTCCTGCTGAAGCACTGCCCGTTCCTGCTGAAGTTCCTCATAAGAAAACTTTCGGCAACAGGCAATATCAAGCACTCCATGGGGGCTGCATGCAACAAGTTCGCAGGATTGCAGATGCGTTGCCATGAAGTTTTTGGTTTTTCTGGCAACATGCTCGAGAAACTGGTGCCATTCGACCTTGAGTATAGCAAGGTCGGCAATTGGGGCAACAGCCTCG
>CAIPKT010000095.1 GCA_903865705.1 uncultured Chlorobiaceae bacterium | reverse complement strand
TGGCTGGACAAGCCATATCAGCCTTCCAAGTGAACGGTGCAACAAGGCCGTCAGCAAAAGGCACTCGCCGAAGCTATCAGCACCACGGGGTGTCTGACGCAGTAGGAATCCCGCGTCCTTTAGGGCGAGGAGGATGTCAACAGCCACATGATTGAAACAGCGCTTGAAAAAGAGGGGCGTATCCGCCAGAAAATGATCGAAAAAAACCTGCTTGATGCGGTCATAGGGCTGCCGGGCAATCTCTTTCCAACCACCAATATTCCGGTTGCCATACTGGTCTTCGATCGATCCCGTGAAAAAGGTGGACACAGAGAAGCGAACCGGGAGGTACTCTTTGTTGATGCCAGTCGAGAGTTTGTGTCAGGCAAAAATCAGAACACTCTTTCCGAAGAACAGGTCGAAAAGATCATGCGGGTCTACAGCGAAGGCAAAGAGGTCGAAAAATATGCCCATGTTGCTGACCATAAAGAGATTCAGGAAAACGACTTCAACCTCAATATCCCTCGCTATGTGGATACCTTTGAAGAGGAGGAGGTGATCGATATCGATGCCGTCCAAATGGAAATTGACAAGCTGGAACAAGAGCTGGCAGAGGTGCGGGTGAAAATGGCCGAAAAGCTCAAGGAGATTCAGCGATGAAGACAAAAAGAGGATTGGTTTTCTACCCAACGTCATTCATTTAAGACTGGTTAACAATGAAATACTGAGGAATTTCATGAGTAATAAAGATATAGAAAAACGATATCACGCCACTTTCGAAGAACTCAAACAGTTTACGGTGGATCATGCAGAATTCTGGTATGCTCGTGATTTGCTGATTGCCCTGGATTATTCAAGTTGGGATAAATTCAAACGGGTTATTCAAAAAGCTGTCTCGGCATGTGAGAACTCGGATCAACCATCCGTAAACCATTTTTCCCAAGTGGGGAAAATGGTCAATATCGGTTCTGGGAGTCAGCGTGAAATTGAGGATTTCCAGCTTTCTCGTTATGCCTGTTATCTGATTGTCCAGAACGGTGATCCATCAAAACCGGTAATTGCCAACGGTCAGACCTATTTCGCCATCCAGACACGCCGGCAAGAGTTGGCGGACGATGAGGCTTTCAAGCGACTCAAGGAGGAGGAAAAACGACTCTTCCTGCGTAACGAAATGCGTGAGCACAACAAACAATTGGTGGAAACTGCTCAACAGGCGGGGGTGGAAACCACTCTCGATTTTGCCATTTTTCAGAATCATGGCTACCAGGGGCTTTATGGTGGACTTGATGCCAAGGGCATTCACCAACGCAAAGGACTGAAAAAAAGCCAGCAGATTCTTGACAATATGGGCAGCACAGAGTTGGCAGCCAACCTCTTCCGTGCTACGCAGACAGATGAAAAACTCCGCAGGGAAAATGTTCAGGGAAAGACCAGAGCCAACAAGACTCATTTTGATGTCGGCAAAAAAGTACGCCAGACCATCAAGGAACTGGGCGGCACCATGCCCGAAGAGTTGCCGAAACCTGAAGAGGATCTGAAAAGGCTGGAACGGCGGGCGCAGTCATCGGAGAAGAAGCTGGGCGGGAAAAACGATGATCAATGATAAATATTCAATGAAAGAAATAGGTGGAGTTGCTGTTGATGGTTAAGGATAAGTGGGTTAAGAGGTTGCTGAAAAAAATAAACAAATATCTGAAATGGGTAAAGACGAATTAAAAAAAGAGAGAGAAGCGGTAATTGATTCAGTTTTTATTTTTATGAATGATGAGATTGAAAGAGATGGGGCTTTAATTGCGCATATAGAGTTTTCATTTGATGCTGAGAGTGAGGATACAGTAGCTATAATCAAAGAGACTGCAATAAGCTATGAGCCAATTTGTGAGGCACTTAATGTCTGTATTGCTCGAAATTATGTGACGCATAGAGGGCTGGGTACAGGGAAATATGGCGGCTTGATATTGACTGAGGAAGGACAGGGTAGAGCTGTTTCAGTTGAAGCTGCAAAACATACTATTCCAGTGGCAGGGGTTGAAGGAAGCAGAGTGCAAATAGGACAAATCCATAACTATGGTAATGCTCAAATTGGGGATAGATGGTAATGATCCTGAAATGGAGCAACAAAAGTTTGCTGCCGGATGTGATAAAATCAAATTTGATATGCCTGGCTTTTCATACATCGGCATATTGAAACGAGTTGTAGATGATGGCACCTTAAAGTCGCTTTATGATTCTTGTATCAATGGTTACGAAAAGCTTCAGGTGTGCAGACTCATTGATCACGAAGAAAATATCCCTATTATTGAAAAATTTATCAAGCAAACATATCACATCGAGAATGAATTTATTTGTCAGCTTGATCCCGCCAGATTTGACACCATTCCTGAATATGTGATCACAGAATGCGACAAAATCGTTGCGGGGTCATCATTATGACTAACACTCAAATAAACCAAAAGTATCTTTTCAAATTACTGTGAAGGCGATGGTTGACAAGGTTGAAGCTCGATCGAAGATTTTTGGATTGATATAAATACACGATTCTTATGCCTGATTTCAATATACTCGACAAGCTCAAACAAACGCTTGACTCCTACCGGCCGCTGCCGCCGGAGATTGTCACCAATCTTCACGAAGATCTGGTTCTGCGCTGGACGTACAACTCGAATGCTATCGAAGGCAATACCCTGACGCTCAAGGAGACGAAAGTTGCCCTTGAGGGAATAACGGTTGGTGGTAAAACCATCCGTGAGCATTTTGAGGCCATCAATCACCGGGAAGCCATCTATTATGTTGATGCGATGGTTCAACCGCATGAGCCGCTCACGGAATGGAAGATCAAGTCGATCCATCAGTTGATCCTGAAGAATATCGATGATGCTCATGCTGGTGTGTACCGGAAAACCAATGTGATCATTGCCGGTGCCGATCACGTCCCGCCAGACGCCCTGCATGTTGAAAGCGAAATGCAAGGGTTCATCAACTGGTACAAAGAACAAGCGCCTTCGCTTCATCCGGTTGAACGAGCGGCAAGGGTTCATGCCGATTTTGTGAAAATCCATCCCTTCACTGATGGCAATGGCCGAACATCTCGCCTCTTGATGAACCTTGAGCTGATGAAGGACGGGTATCCGCCAGTGGTTCTTCCGGTAGAAAAGCGACTGGAGTATTACGAGGCTATGGATGTCGCCCATACTAAACAGGATTACGAGCCATTTCTGGCTCTGATCGCCGAGGTTGTCGAGGCTGGATTCAAACCGTACTGGCTCGCTTTGGGAGTACATCAATGACCAACTCCGACCTACTCATCTACCAGGCCCCGGACGGTAGAATAAAAATAGATGTACGGCTTGATGATGAAACGGTCTGGCTGACGCAGGCACATCTATGTGAACTCTTTCAGAAGTCAAAAGCAACCATCAGCGAGCATATCAAGCATATCTTTGAAGAGGGTGAGTTGAACGAAGAGTCAGTTGTTCGGAATTTCCGAACAACTGCGACCGATGAGAAAAGCTATGATGTTCGATATTACAATCTGGACGTGATTATCTCGGTTGGCTACCGTGTCAAATCGCAGCAGGGCACGCGGTTCCGGATATGGGCGACGCAGCGGCTCAAGGAGTATATCGTAAAAGGTTTTTTGCTGAATGATGAGCGGTTCAAGAGTGGCAGTTCGATGAACTATTTCACGGAACTGCAGGAGCGTATTCGTGAAATCCGGTTGTCGGAGCGATTTTTTTACCAGAAGATAAAAGATATCTACACGACAAGTATTGATTATCACCCTGGAGCTGAAAGCACCATCGACTTTTTCAAGGTGGTACAGAATAAGTTACTGTGGGCAATCAGTATGCAGACAGCAGCGGAACTTGTTTATAGCCGCGCTGATGCTTCACTGCCGCTGATGGGAATGCTCTCCTTTGAAAAAGAGGGAGTGCCTGTACGCAAGGGTGATGTGGGTATTGCTAAAAATTATCTCAAGGAAGATGAAATCAAATTGCTTGGCCTGCTGGTGGAGCAATACCTTGCTTTTGCGGAAGTGATGGCGCAACAGCGAATGCCGATGTACATGAAGGACTGGATTCAGCGTCTGGATTCGATTATTCAGCTCAATGGTCGCGAACTGCTCACCCACGCAGGTAAAATCAGTCATCAAATAGCACTGGAAAAGTCGGCACTGGAATACAGCAAGTTTAAAGATGCACAGAAAAAGCCGCAGCATGAAGATAGTTTCAGGGAGCTTGAGCAGGATATAAAACAACTGAAGTCCACTCGAACGGTCGATGACAACAACGCATAAACCTGTCCAGTCATGCTTTTCCGTGATTAAAAAAGGAGTCGAGTAATGTGTGGTTTTGAAACCAATGAAGTTATGACCTCTCAAATTCCGGCGGTGCAATTGCTGGTGGCGATGGGCTATACATATCTTTCTTCGGCTGAAGCGCTTCGTGAACGTCAGGATCGAACGTCAAATGTCCTGCTGGAAAATATTCTACGCAATCAACTGAAAGAGATAAACAGCATCCGCTACAGAGGGGGCGATTACCTTTTCAGTGAGGAAAATGTTCAGTCTGCCGTGCAGAAGTTGAAAAATATCAAGTATGACGGGCTACTGAAAACCAATGAGGCGGTTTATGATCTGCTTACGCTGGGGACTGCCATGGAGCAGGCCGTCGAGGGTGATTCAAAAAGCTTTAACCTGAACTATATCGACTGGCGGAATGTAGAACGTAACCGGTTTCATGTAACGGTTGAGTATAGTGTTGAGCGTGCCCGAAGCACGGAGACTGCCCGTCCGGACATTGTGCTGTTTGTCAATGGCATTCCATTTTGTGTGATCGAATGCAAGTCACCACAAGTTGAGATCGAGCAGGCTGTTTCGCAGTCCATCAGGAACCAGAACGACGATCATATCCCGAAATTGTTCATCTATACCCAGATGGTGCTTGCATTGAACAAGAACAGTGCCAAGTATGCCACAACGGGAACGGCAGCAAAATTCTGGAGTGTCTGGAAAGAGCTGCTGCTCGATAGTGAAAGCAGGGAGTCCGGGAAACTTCAGGAGATCGTCAACAAGGCGCTGCACCAAGACATTCTTTCCAGCGTTGCTTACTCCCTTGATGTTAAACCCACTCTGGAGGATGCCGATCGGCTTGTTACGGAACAGGATAAAGCCCTGTATGCACTGTGCAGACCGGAGCGGTTGCTTGAACTGGCATGGAAATTTACCGTGTTTGATGGTGGGCTGAAAAAAATTGCCCGTTATCAGCAATATTTTGTTGTCAAATCAACGCTGAATCGTGTCAAGCATTTTGACGGAACCGGTTCACGAAAGGGCGGAGTTATCTGGCATACGCAAGGGTCAGGAAAGTCCCTGACCATGGTCATGCTGGCAAGAAACCTTGCTCTCGACCCTAAGATTCTCAACCCGAGGATTGTACTGGTTACTGACCGGGATGACTTGGATAAACAGCTTGGCAATACCTTTGCTGCCTGCGGACTTGACGCTGAAAGGGCAACTTCAGGTCGTAACCTTCTGGAATTGGTTGCTGAAAAAAAATCCGGGATTATCACCACGCTCATCCATAAGTTCGACAAGGCTTTTGCTGTAAAGAAATATCAGGATGACTCTCCGGATATTTTTATTCTCGTCGATGAAAGCCATCGTACCCAGTTTGGCTCATTCTCTGCCCGTATGCGGCAGATGTTTCCCCATGCCTGTTATTTAGGGTTTACGGGTACCCCATTGTTGAAAAAAGAAAAAAACAATTTCACGAGATTTGGAGAATTGGTTGAGCCTCATTACTCCATTTCACAGGCGGTAGATGACGGCGCAGTTGTTCCTCTTTTGTATGAGGGCCGCCATGTTGAAATGAGCCAGAATCAGGTGGCTGTGGATTTATGGTTTGAGCGACACACACAAGGCCTATCCAAAAAACAGCAGGCAGATCTCAAACGTAAGTATGCCAGGGCTGAGATGCTCAACAAGGCAGATCAGGTGATTTACATGAGGGCATTTGATATCTCTGAACACTATCGTGCAAACTGGCAGGGCACAGGTTTCAAGGCACAGCTTGTTGCTCCCAATAAAGTTTCTGCTCTGAAGTACAACGATTACCTCGATGAGATCGGTATCGTTACTTCAGATGTTGTTATCTCTCCGCCCGATATGCGGGAAGGTTATGAAGAGACATACGATGAAACGACCGATGAGGTTGTGAAGTTCTGGCAGAAAATGATGAAGCGCTATGGCAATGAAGAAGAGTATACCAAGCAGCTCATCAACCAGTTTAAACATGGCAGCGAACCCGAGATTTTGATTGTTGTAGACAAGTTGCTGACCGGGTTTGATGCCCCAAGAAACGCGGTTCTCTATTTGTGTCGGGTCTTGCGGGAACACACGTTGCTTCAGGCCATTGCAAGGGTTAACCGCCTTTACGAAGGCAAAGAGTTCGGTTTTATTGTCGATTATGCGAATGTGCTTGGTGAGCTGGATAAAGCCCTGACCATGTACAGTGCCTTTGAAGGCTTTGATGAGTCAGATCTTGTTGGTACACTCAGCTCAATCAACAGCGAGATAGAAAAATTACCCGGACGTTATTCGGATTTATGGGATCTCTTTAAGACTGTCAAACACTCCTATGATGAAGAAGCCTATGAGGTGTTGCTTGCCGATGATGAGCTGCGGGAGGAGTTCTATAGTCGTCTTTCCGAGTTTGCTAAAAACCTGGCCATAGCCCTTTCATCAGAAAAATTTCTGTTCGATACGGACGCAAAAACCTTGTCGCGCTACAAGGCCGATTTGCGAAAATTCCAGTCGCTGAAGGTTTCCGTAAGGCTGAGGTATGCGGAGGCCATTGATTATCGGGATTACGAGCCAAAGATCAAGAAGCTTCTTGATACGCATATTCAGGCCAACGAGGTCATTCAGCTCAATGAGCCGGTCAATATTTTCGATGACAAGGTGTTCAGTCAGGTCAAAGAGGAGCAAGGGATATACCACACAAAGAAAACCACCGCATCCAAAGCTGACATGATCGCTCATGCCACCAAAAAGGTCATTACTGAAAAAATGGATGAGGACCCTGCCTGGTATGAGAAATTCTCAAAACTTGTGCAGCAGGCCATAGACGCCTTCAGGGCAAAACGGATATCCGATCTGGACTATCTGAATAAAGTTCTTGATATCCGAAATAAAGTCGTCGGCAAGGTACACGATGATGTGCCGGATATGCTGTCCGGCAATGAAGATGCCATGGCTTATTACGGAGTATTAAAACCGTTCATTGAGCTGGCAGGCAAGGGCGAAGAGTGTTTAAAGAGCAAAGCCGATCTTGACGTGATTGTTGCAAATACCGCAATAGCAATACACAGCATGCTTGAAAAACATAAAAAGGTGCATTTCTGGTATGATGAAGATGCCCAGAAACAAACCGCCAACGAGATTGATGACTACCTTTATGACGAGTTGAAAACAAAAAAAGGTATTGAGCTCTCACTGGATCAAATGGACGAATTGATTGAAAAGGTCATGCAAGTTGCCAAACACAGGAGTTTCAAATGATAGAGGCAACAGAGTTTCCTGAGCATTCGTTTATCTTTGGCCGTAACGCTATTGATTACAATCTCTTCTATTGCGAGAGAAAGAGTATGGAAATTGCAGTTCATCCTGACTGCACTGTTGTTGTCAAAGCACCGGCAGGATCGGGTATCTCATTGATTGAGAAAAAGATAATTAAAAGAGCACGATGGATTCTCCAGCAAATCCCGAAAGAGCAAAAAAGCTTTTAAGCAAATGGTATTCAGAGAAAGCCGCTCGACAGTTCAATGACAGCCTGGAGCGTTGCTGGCCCAGGTTTACTCGCTTTGCATTTCCAAAACCAGCAATATCTATCATGCGGATGCAGAAGCGATGGGGAAGTCTGTGTTGATAATGACAGAAGGATGGTTCCATTCAATCGTGACCAGAATAGGCCAGCGACCATACCAGAGCAATGATCCAACCAATACCGGTCCAGCCGAGAAGAATATTCAGAGTCAGGATCGCCACTTTACTGCGATGCGCTCGCAAGAAAGCCACAACGGCTGGAATGAAGTACACTGCCCATGACAATAGCATCAGCAAATAGAATACCACCGGTGAGGAATTAGACCAATACCAAGAATAAAAATGATTCATCATACTGTCAGTTTCTGCTGTTTAGTTGCGTGTACTGCCCCGCCCCGATCTGGTCAATAATACTTTGCAGTTATGTGTTCATCAGCATAAGATGCTATAGAGCGACATTAGCTGAAGGGCGCAGCCTCCAGTCGTCAATATTGTAAAAGGTTCCTGAAATATTGAGTTCCTCGCCTTCAATCCGTCTGTTGAAACCCTGGGTCTCCTTGATCCAGTAGAGAAAGGTGATCGGCTGGTCACGGTGAAGAATTTCCTGATACTCAAGCCAGTATGGTCTTGCGCCGACAGGATCCATTTTCTGCTTGGCAAGATTACAAAGTGCGTCAACTCGTGGATTCTGGTAACCGGTAAAATTAAAACGGCTCTTTTTGAGATCAGAGCCCCATACATCAAGAGGATCTATTTCCAGCCCGATAGACCAGCCAGCCATCCATGCGTCAAGTTTTCGCTGCTGAAGGCTCTCAAAAAAGACATTGGATTCCTGAACCTCAAGCTTGCAATCGATACCGATCGAACGAAGGTTCTGCTGAATAATGACACTGGCATAGTTTCTTCTTGCATTGCCCGCATTGGTATAGAGCACAAAGCTGAACTTTCTTCCCTGTTTCTGCAAAATGCCGTCAGGCCCCGGCAACCACCCCTCCGCCTTGAGCAGGGCTGATGCCCCGCCGGAATTGAAGGCATGAGGCACTATCCGATTATTATAAGCCCACTTCAGTGAAGGTGATATATCGGTATTGCAGATCACACCGTACTGCTTCAGATAGCCGTCAATGATCGCTTCACGGTCAATGGCCTCTGTCAGGGCAAGGCGTACCCGGGCAGAACCAAACAGAGGATGAGGCTTTAGCTTGCCGCTTTTATGATACTCATTCTGGTCGATATTTGACCAGCCGATATAATCATAAACCCTCAGGCCTACCGTTTTGATTGCAATCTGACTGTTGGCTTTCAAAAGCGGGGTAAAATCTTCTGGTTTGATATTTTCAACCACATCCACCGCACCGGTCTGAAGCTGCGCGAGCCTGACGGTATAATCGGGCACTACCCTGAAAGTGATCAGGGGAATATTACCAGGCTTCGGAAGATTTGAGCTCCTGCTTGAGGCCAGAACAATTTCCTGCTGCTGCTTCCAGATTTTGAGTTTGTAGGGGCCTGCGCCAAGTGGCTGAAGATTGAGAGGAGATTGACGGAACTCATCAGGCTTGACATTTTTCCATTGGTGGGCCGGAAGCGGTGTGAGTGATGCATGGTAAAGTGCAAGATGCTCGGGAACCGGCTTGTAAAAATTAAATACAAGCGTGGTATCGTCGGGTGTCTCAATGGCTTTGTCGAAATCAACCTTGCCCTTGTCGGCGCCGATCAACTCTGCAAGATACTGCTGACGGGCACTGGCTATCACCGGATTGCCATACAACTGGTAAGAAAACTTGAAATCACCCGACACGACCGGTTTCCCGTCATTCCAGAATGCATCGTTTCTAAGGACAAAAGTAATTGATTTCTTATCAGCCGACATCTTCCAGCTTTTGGCAAGAGCACCCTTTGGGTTTTTGTTGCCCTGACCCGGTGTTATTTTTCGCAGTTTTTTTTCAAGAGCCATATAATTCAAAAGCCCGCTCGTGGTATCAAACTCACTTTGCAGCAAAGAAGGATAGATAAGGCCGATGATATTTCCTGATGTAACAGTGCTGGCAAGAACAGGATTAAGATAATCCGCATCACCGAGCATGGCAATAACAAGGGTAGAATCCATGGCCGCCATGCCCTTTCCAGCCTCTTTCCCTTTTCCGTTATGACGGCTGCACGATGAGAGGGTGAACACAACAAGCAACAGATAAGTCGCAAGCCTGATTGTTGCGGAAAACCTCTTTACCGTTTGTTCATTCATCACCATCCTCCTCAGTCTTCTCAGAGTTAATCACATTGTTTATTCTGGTGGTCAGCGCTTCGGCTGCAACGTAATTGGAATATCGCTTCAAAAGGAAATTAAGGGCAACCACCTCAATGATTACCGTAATGTTTTTACCGGGGAATATGGGCAATTCTACCAGCGGGACGTCAACACCGAGAATCTTTCTGAATTTGGTATCCAACCCCAACCGTTCGTAGACAATCTCCTTGTTCCATTCGAGCAGTTCTACAACAACCTGAACCTCCTTGATATCACGAATAGCACGAATACCGAAGTTCGCCTTGACATCCACAACGCCAAGGCCCCGGATTTCCATAAAATGGTCGATAATATTATTTCTTTTGGCATTAAGCATCATCGACTCCCCTTTCCGCTGGATAACGACGACATCGTCCGCTACCAGACCGTGCCCCCTTTCAACCAGATCCAGCGCAATCTCGGATTTCCCAAGGCCGCTCTTGCCGGTGAGCAGCACCCCTACACCGTAAACATCAACCATTGATCCATGATACTGCTGATAAAGCGAGAACTGATCATCAAGGAACCCGGTTACCAGATAAATCGTTTTCGTTGAAGAGTGACGGGTTATATAGACCGGAATGCCGGCATTGGTGGCCATATCAAGAAGATCCTGCGGCAGTTTGTTGTTGCTCGTCAGAATAATGCATGGCATTTTGAATCGGACAAGATTCTCAAAGACCCGATTTCTCTCTTGTTCCTCAAGGTGGTTTAAAAACCTTGTTTCCGTATTTCCGAGAATCTGTACCCTTTTATAGGTAAATAAATTGGTAAAGCCCGCCAATGCGAGACCCGGTCGGTGAAGATCACGCTCAAAAATCCGCCGTTTCTGTTCATCGACATTGTTCAGGCGGCGTAATTTGATGTCGTGCTTTTTACCGATCGTATTAAAAAAATAGGCGACCGTTATTGATCGCTTTTTTAATCCTTTTTGATCAAGATTCATGGCTTCCGGCAATAGAGATGGAAATAAACCCAGAGAAATCAGCGGTGCGGTACTGAAAAACGCACTGCTGACTCCCTCGGCCAGGCTGTTATTGCAATTTTTCCTTGTACTTCTGAAGCTGCCGGCTTAATGCTTCAACACAACTGTCAATAGCTAGTTCATAGGCCGTGCAGGCCTCCTTTGCTACAAGAACATTCTGCGGCACGTGCACCGTTATCTCAGCAAGCTTGTTTTTTTCAAAGTCGTTTTTTTGGTGGTCCAGAATAACATGGCAACTGATCATACCGGGAAAGACCCTTGTAAGAGTAAGCACTGCGTTGCGAGCGTACGCTTCTATATCGTTGTGATTATTGGAGTGACGCAGGGTAACCGTAACATTGACCGCATCATTAACGACAACTTTTGGCATAATAAACTCCGTTTAGATATGGTGGACGTCATGAAGGAACAAGACTCCGGTAACAAAATAATCCGAAGCCCACGATAACTCTATGCTTTGGGATGCGCTTTCAGGTAAACCTCTTTCAAGCGCTCAAAAGTAACATGCGTATAGATTTCAGTTGTTGACAGATTGCTGTGACCAAGCATTTCACTGACACTACTGAGATCTGCCCCGCTGTTCAGCAGATGGGTGGCAAACGTGTGGCGCAGGAGATGCGGATTTTTCTTTTTCTGATCGGTAACCGACGCGAGATACTTATTGGTCAATCTCTGGACAAGCACAGGATAAAGCTTTACGCCACTTTTGGTTATAAACACATAATTCGGCTCCGGCTTATCACCGCTCTTCTTCATTCTAAAGAAGTTTCTCCGTACTTCAAAATATTTTTTAAGAGCATCGACCGCTGACTGTCCGACAGGAACAATTCTCTGCTTTCTCCCTTTACCAGTCAGCTTGACATATCCTCCCTCAAGATCGAGGCAATCCGTCGTTAATCCAATCAGCTCTGAAATGCGAAGCCCGCTGCAATAGAGCAGCTCCAGAATACTGCGGTCACGTTCACGGATAAAAGATTCATCCAGATCATTTTTTTCCGGCTTTCGGAAGCTGTGCTCACTGCCAGGAAGAAGTTTGTCAAAAAGCTGTTCCGTTTGCTGTTCCGTTAAAAATCCGGGAACTCGCTTCGGATACTTCGGGTTGGCGAGAGAGGAAAAAAGGGAGCTTTTGATATGGCCACTCTCAAGCAAGTATCGATAAAAGCTTTTAACTGAAGCAAGTTTTCTGGCAATTGATCGTTGCTGAACTCCCCGCTCAATCAAAGCTGCCATAAAAAGCCGAACATCAACAGAAGCTACCCGCCCCGGATCAAAACCGGTCAAATCGGCAAGGCCAAAATGCTGCTGGAGAAAGGAAAAAAACTGGATCAGGTCGGTTCTGTAGGCAATAACGGTATTGGGCGACAGATTTTTCAGACTGCGAAGCTTATCAAGAAAATCATTGACAGGAACGGAACCTTCCCGAAACAGGGAAGAAGAAATAGGGCCTGATACATCTTTCATAACAGTGGAACACAGAGCAGTTCCTCTCTTGCCTTGAGGTAGTAAAGCATATCATTCCTGATCAGAAAATTGTTCAAGCCTGGTTTTTCGACGCTCTCTTCCAGTGTGTCTGCATAAACCAGATGATCATTTCGCCATACCTTTAAAGAAGAGTCCCATAACCCG
>CAIPKT010000094.1 GCA_903865705.1 uncultured Chlorobiaceae bacterium | reverse complement strand
CCCCGACTCCGGGTTCCGCTTTAAAGCTTCCGGTGGCTACCTCTGGGGCAACCAGAATTTCAATTTCCCCTCCGGCGAAGCAAATATCGATCTTGGACAGTTCAGTTACTCCCTTGCTACCCAATACATCCTCAACGACAGCGCAGAAACCGGCAAACTGCAATCCATAGGGCTCTCGGCATGGGGAGCACAGGCCAGTCAAAAGTCAACTGCTGATGCTCCCCGTTTCTTCATGCAGGAGACCGCCACCGACTACCTCACCATGAGTGACCCTCTCAAACTTTCGGAGGGCAGGTTGCTTGGCGCGGCTGCCGATGCGCAGGTGGCCCTCTACTCCAGCCTTGTTGTCAAAGGATCACTTGGATATGAACAAATTTGCTACCCCTTCTCTGACGGCACCAGAGAGCTTAGCCAAAGCCTTTATTACAGTATTGATCTCTTCTCTGAGCCTTTTTCTTCGCTCTTCTTTGGAGCAGGCTACCGATCAGGAGCAGGAGAGAATCGCATAACCATTATGGCAGAAATTGCCAACTGGCAGCTCAGCGCCTTTCACAATGAGGGGCAGAACGGAGTTGCCGACAATAACGGCATGATGCTCACCTGCCGCCTTCTGTTGCCCGGAGGAAAGCAGAAAAGCTCGCTTGCCCAACGCATGAAGCCAACCCGCAGCAGCGACACGGCAAACCTGCTTGCCGATGCTCTCCTGCGACCAGCGCAACTCCCGCACTCCTTCCTTGCCAAAGTTGACCCCACGGCGGTCACTCTGGCGGCGACTATCAGCAAGACCGGGTTGCCGGGTGGCGCTACGGTCAACATCGAAGGCGATGTTTTTGTGACCGTTGGTAGCGGTTCGCCCGCCATCACCGGCGTTACGCGCAATGGATCGCCTTATGGTTATGCCGCACTGCTCACCACCACTCCGGCGCAGGTGGTTATTCATACAAGGCAGTTTCCTGAACCAACAGGCACCAGTGATACCTGGCTCATTAGCTGCGCTGACAGCCTCTCTGCCGCCTGGCTCGTAACCATCATTCTCAAAAAATAAGGAGCGCTAACGCGACCACTATGCACCTTTCAACAAAACATCCGTTGGCCGTCATGGCCAGAGTACTCCTGCTCTTCGGGCTCTTTTTTCTCACCCTC
The DNA here is from genome assembly GCA_903865705.1 of uncultured Chlorobiaceae bacterium. Taxonomy (GTDB): domain Bacteria; phylum Bacteroidota; class Chlorobiia; order Chlorobiales; family Chlorobiaceae; genus Chlorobium. Next base: position 1,204 of record CAIPKT010000094.1, on the reverse strand, counting down.
GTTGCCCGGGCGCAGGCGTTCACCATCGAAAGTATTACCGTTACGACAGGAACCAGTACCAACAAGCTTGCCTTCACAACGCAACCCTCAGCGAGTACGATGAGCGGTGTAGCCTTTGCGCAGCAGCCTGTGGTGACCATACAGGATGCAGCAGGCACCACCATAACCACAGCCACCGACTTGATAACCCTGTCGCTCACCACTGGCACCGGTACCCTCGGCGGTACGCTCTCAATGAATGCCGTCAAGGGAGTTGCAGACTTCAGCGGCAAAGGTCTGAACATCAACCAGGCAGGCACCGACAAAGTGCTCACGGCAAGCGCTACAGGTTTAACTTCGGCCACGACAACTCTGGCCCTTACGATTACCGCACCGCTGGCTATCGGCGACAGCTACCAAGGTGGCATCATTTTCTATATTTTTGTCGATGGCGATCCTGGGTATGTGGCAGAAGAAACGCATGGCCTCATTGCGGCGGAAGCGGATCAAACCCCATCAGACAGCGGCATAATATGGGCAATTGTTGCTAAGCAGGGCACAGCAGTAGGGGGAACAGGAATCGAGATTGGCAAAGGAAAAGCCAATACTGACGCTATTATTGCCCAAAACGGTGAAGGCATTACTTATGCTGCTGGTCTTGCAAGAGCATATAATGGAGGAGGCTATAATGACTGGTATTTGCCGAGCAAGGATGAATTGGACAAGCTTTATAATGCGAAAGTGAGCGGTGCTGTTGTCGGTTTTGCTGACGCCGCCTACTGGAGTTCTACGGAGTACTCTCAGTTTATGGCACGGTTCCAGTTCTTCCAAGATGGGTTCCCGTATTGGATGGAAAAGACGTCCAACTTTCGGGTTCGGGCTGTGCGGGCTTTTTAACCATTTTATCTCTTTAACAATTAATCTCTGGGGGTACAGGGGGCTTTTGCCCCCTGATAATTTTTTTTTGTACGGCGCAGCTTTTATGATTTGCGGGTGCGTAGCGCTCTCTCTCGTCTGATTCTGAAAATGTTTGAGTACACCCCGGGAATTTTTCTCGTCAGCAGAGCTTCACCCTCAGCCAGAATCTCAGGCACGATCGTTTCAGCCACGCTTCAGGCTGAGAGTATGGGTTCACTTCAACTCATTAAATTCTACGAAGGGCTTTTTCCTGCTCCACCATCCGGCAGAACCCCCCGTTTTCTCTGGTACAGTTTCAGACCGGGGT
>CAIPKT010000093.1 GCA_903865705.1 uncultured Chlorobiaceae bacterium | reverse complement strand
CCATATTTGACACAGGGGCTCATCTCTCCTATATCTCCCCTGCTCTCATCGCCGGAATCCCGCAGTCAGGAGAAAAAGAGGACTTTCACCCGATTAACGGCCACTTCACCGCCCCGACCTATAACGTCGAAACTGCCCTTTGTGGCAAAAATTTTACTATGGTTTACGGTACGCTCCCAGGTATGCTCGGCATGTCTACCGATATGGCCATGAGTATGAGCGGTTCATCAGCCGTCATAGGCACTCAACTTCTTGAGTACTTTGACTGCACACTCTCCTGGAAGGAAAGCACTATATCATGGAGCCAAAACAAGTAACAACCCCCCACCCAAAAGATGTCAAAACCTGATAACAGGATTGCTGTAACACGCTCTCCAAGACTGCCCCTCTCTCTACAGGGAAAGGCCACTCATGTACACGAGTACCTTTCCCTTCTCGGTGCTCATAAACTTAGGGTTGAGCACATCTCCAACCCTGGTCAAATCAAGACGGTCGGCGGGGCAATTAAAAGACCATTCTCTTTTACCTTCGTCCAATGAGAAACCCCATGAATAGACGACTGCGCATAAGGGCCATAATGCTCCTCTACAGCCCGCAACAGCTCAACCCGGTCTACCCACCTGGCGATTATCATTTTGAGGTGAGCTCACCAATACCAGTACACTGATAATGAAACTCTTTGCCGGGTGGCACCGATTACTCTGACTCTGTTCGGGGAGAGCTGATTTCGGCTTGACGTCTTTTAAGTATCTCTTCGGCAGTGAGGCGCACGACCTTACCCTCAATCATGGTGATAATTTCGGTATTGGTACGAATTGCGAGGTCCTCGGCAGCTCTTCCTGCACGTTGCATTGCCGCATAGGAGCCTGCCATATCAGGGTCGGGCGAAAGTCGAATATCTTTTACCGTCATAAGGTCAGCTCCATTCAATGAGTTTTGGAGGAGTACAGGTGCCATCATAGAGTGCCCATGAATCCACAATTGCTCTGTATTTTCTGTTGAAATTATTTAGGCCCTGAGAATCAACTGTTCAATACCCGCAATACGGTTTCGGGAGCTTTTTGGACAAGATTTAGCAGTACAAGTGCAGGGCCATGCGGTTTGCGATCACCCCTTTCCCAATGCCTCAGCGTCGCGACACTGATGCCGAAGGCAGCGGCAAACTCATCCTGCGTCAGGAGTGTTTCCTGCCGGATACTTTTTACGTTGACCGGTTCAGGATGAAAAACCCTTGCTTTGACCTTTTTCCCCTGCGAATAATCAACAGCCTCTTCCAATCCCTTTTTTATACTTTCAAAAACATTATCCATTTTTTCCCTTTTAATTTTGAATCAAAAGTTTTGTTAGCCCGGCCAGATCATTTCGTTCTGATTTGCTCAGGTTCTCTTGCTCACTTTTACTGAATGCTGTTAATAGAAAAAGCAAAATCCCTGCTGTCGGGTGTGTAGCAAGAAAGGAGAGCTGAAGGTCATGCTCAATTATAATCCATTGGATTGGTTTTGTCAAAGGATTTCTTGAACGCGCAATCTTGCCTCTGCCCCGTAGCAGGAGTTTCCAATCTCAAAAAAACTTCTTTTTATGAGACCGCGCGGTTGAAAGCATTATGCTCTTTCTCAAGAAACACGCCATGCGTGGTGCTGATTTTTCAGAGATGCGGCGCAAGGACCGTTGGAGTATTCCAATCAACATTCTGCGCGAAGTGGTGATTAATGCGCTGGTTCATGCTGATTACTCCCATCGTGGCACTCCGATCCGAATAGCTTTTTATGACAACCGCATTGAGGTTGAAAGCCCCGGGTTGTTGCTGCCGGGCCTAACAGTTGAGGATATGAAACAAGGTATTTCACAAATCCGCAATCCGGTTATCGCTCGGGTGTTCCGGGAACTGGATTTGATCGAACAATGGGGTAGCGGCATTCCAGGCATCTTCCGCGAAGCCAGAACCAACAATCTGCCTGAACCAATCATAGAAGAGTTGGCGGGACGAGTGCGTTTTACGGTGCTCCTTCCAGAAATTTTGCCACTCTCCCTCGAACAGTCGCGAAAATCCGAATCGACCCAGTTCGGGCAAGTCTGTGAGCAAGTCGGTGAGCAAGTCTTATGTATGTTGCAATCCTGTATAGCAGAACCACAAAGCCGGTTTGATTTGCTCAAGGCGGCAGGTTTGAGCGATGTGTACATGAACTATCGGCGGCATCTGGTGCCTTTGCTTGAGCAGGAAGTGATTGAGCGAACCATCCCTGAAAAACCTAACAGCCGATTGCAGAAGTACCGGTTGAGTGCAAAAGGCAAAGCTTTGTTAACTTCGGCAGGCAAGGAAAATGGCTGAGTGTTTTTCAGATAGCCAATGCGGTTGCTGAGCACTATGCAAATGCCGCTCGCTCCTACCCCACCCGTCTTGCCCATGACAATGCCTTGGCAGGCAGGGCATGTTCCAACTCCCAGATAAAGGTTATCGGTTTTGAGCCTTCGTGCTTGTGGTACCGGAGCGGGCCGGCAAAAATGTAGGGCGAGGTTAAGCCGTTGGAGAGGCGTTTGCGGTCACGGATAAAGAGTATCGGGGTAAAGCCTTGTGCTTGATGCTCAATATAGCGCCTTCCAACCGGCGAACTGTCGCTTGTCTGGGATTGGCTTTGCCAGTGAAAAAAGCGATCGGTGACGGCGGCAGTGTCTGCTATAAGGACATCATCGATATCGAAAACATATAGGGCAATGTCACACTGGTCGACAACATGGTCATCAGCGGCATCAACCTCTACAAGAATCATATCGAAGCAATAGCCGCCGTTTCTCTTACTCAGAAGACCTACGAGGCCATCCGGGAGGAGTACAACAAGAAAGATGCCGACCGTGAGGCTCAAAGAAAAAAAGAAGAGGAAGAAACTGGCGACGGAGAGGCTGACAGTGAGGAAAGCAAAACAATAAGTGAACCCGGAGAGTAAACCCTTGGATGGGCCATCTTTCTCCTCTGGTATCTCCTGCATGGTGCAATAAATCTGCGCTCATGCCTTCTTCTCCTTTCCTGCTAAGCTCGGAAGTGAACGGAGTGTTGTTGCTGTGAGAGTTTGCATCTGACGGATGGCGATCTGGTTGAGCCGTTTCAGACGGTCGCCTTGCAAAAGAGGCATAGGTGCCACCGTAACGACCTGTCGTGGCCTTGAGGCCGATGGCGTTTGTTTTCTCTACCCACTCCTTGACGCTAATTTTGTAGCTGTTGAGGCCTGCCTTACTTTTAATTATGGCAAATTCGCCATAATTAAAAGTTGGATTAAACACTGATTCCCAGATACCAAGAAACTCAACGGTGTTACGGTTGCGGAGCCAATCCGTTTCAGCTCTGAAGAATAATCAGATTATGAGTCCAGCCGATTTGTGCAACCGCTGGTTGCACTTGCTCTTCAGGACTGTTTTATTCTGCATTTGGCGCACTGTTTTCATCGAATGATAAGAGTCCTTTCCGGTCAGCCAGACTTGCTTCAATCAGCCTTCGTTCTTTTTCAATTTCGAGCTTCAATTCCTCCTCTGTCGGGAGGAATTTGAGGTATTTTGAAGCAAATATCTGTTTGCTTTCGTGCAAAACCGAATATTTGGCGACTGCCTCACTTTTGTCGGAGCAAAGAATCAGGCCGATGGTTGGGTTATCACCAGGCACTTTAAACTGGTCTTCAAACAAGCGGACATAGCCGTCCATCTGCCCAACATCCTGATGAGTAAGTTTGCCAAGTTTCAGATCGATCAATAAAAAGCACTTCAAAATGAAGTTGTAGAAGACCAGATCTACATAAAAATCATCATCATCAAAGCGGATATGTTTTTGGCGGGCAACAAAAGAAAATCCTTTACCAAGTTCCAGCAGGAAGAATTGCAGGTTCCCGGTAATGGCCTTCTCCAGTTCGCTTTCATGCAAATCAGGAGAGTCAGGCAGATCGAGAAACTCAAGCACCATGGGCGATTTCAGTACGTCAACCGGACTGAGTTTTTCACCAGCCAACCGTTCGCGATCAGGCGCCAGCAGCCCTTGTTCGCCATGATGAGCAATAATTCGCTCATAGTATGATGTTTGTATCTGCCTTTCCAGTTGCGTTTTACTCCAGCCACACTCAATGGCTTCTCGCTCATAAAATTCCCGAGCTGCCGGTCTCGATACTCGCATCAGAGCACGATAATGCGACCATGAAAGCTGTGGGGAAAAACCTGAAGGGAATTGGCCACCCGACGGGTGGCTTTTTTGTTGCTCTCTCAATTCTCCACCCGGCGGGTGGGGAATTACTATCCGATCAGCATAGACCTGAAAAAACTGCCGAAAATACCAGAGATTGGTCGTCGAATATCCTTTGCCGTACTGTTCACTAAGTTGCCGCGAAAGCATCTCAATGACCTGTTTTCCATACACAGCCCGCTCGTTGCCTCCCTGTATCTCAACAACTATTTCCCGGCCAATCAGCCAATAAGCCGTGACCATATTGGTATTAACTGACTGCACCACATTGGATCGAGCCTGTTCAAGAATCTGGACAACTCGATCAAAGAGGGCTCCACCGATTGTCATGTCATGATCCATTATTGCCTCCTTAGATTGATTTCACTTCAGTTCTGGGAGACAACTGCTTGAAGATCTGTTCTACATTGATTTTGACGGCATAGCAGTTTTGTAGACCGATTTGCTCTCTTTCAAAAGAACCAACAACCAATGCAACCGCCACACGCTGACAAATTTGGACTTTAAACTTGAATTTCATAGACCTTTATCCTTGGAGTTCTTTCTGCATTCTTTTCTGCAAGCCTCAAGAGGGGTGTGCTTGCGTAAGATGTTTTTTAGAATAAATTTACGGTTAATTTATTCTGCATTTATTCTGCAATTGACCAATTTTATTCTGCATTCTTTTCTGCAAGTCTCCAGACGGGAGCTTTTCGGGGCCCCGCATTATGGATGCGTTCTGACCGACGGAGGTTGGCTATCAGATTTGCAATTTTTTTACTTTTCTGTTCTTCAGTCAAGGCGTCACTTAATTTTGTCCATAAGAGCTTGTCAATCTCAGCCCGTGAAGCTTTACCGAATTTTGTCAGATAGTCAATGATCAGCTTTGCATAAAAAGCATCATCCTGTGCTCTGGTTCTGATATATTCAGCTTTACTCGCAGTAGCCTGCGCCACCACAGCCGAAACATGGATGTTTGGTTGTCGACCTTCAATCAGTCCGCATCTTCTTAAATGTCGGATGGTTGCTTCCGGCAAAGGCAGATTTTTCTGGATACGATCCAGGCAGAGTATATCTGTTAGCGGAAGATCGGTTTTTTGGATCAGCATCCGACTATAAGCAGGATCAACAACGTGACCATAAACCGTCATCTTTACAGCGTGCGGGTCACCGAGGTCATAGTCCGGCATAGGAAAATATCGACGGGCCTGACCTAAATACATGGCATGAATACCATACCCCATGGTATCAATCATGTTCAATTCGGTCATAGCCTGCACAAGGGACGGGTTCCGGTAGCGTCGAGGAGTTTTATTGCCAGTGATATAATCGTCCGGTTTTCCCTCAAAGAAAGAACCTTCGTTTTCAAAAATCAGTTTGTCCGGCTGTTCTGTAACGATAATGCGACCGCTACGGGTATAATCCTGATGGGCGATGCAGTTATGCAATGCTTCCAAAACAACTTTCTGGTCATACTTGGCAACCTCAACAGCCAGTAACGCATCATCAGGAAGTATGCGAAGCTGGATGTTCCGAATTTTCTGATAAAGTGCCGTCGTACTGAGCAAAAAGGGTGGAGCAAAATGTTCATAAGCACGCTCTGGACCTTCAAGCTTCCATGTCATCTGGGCTGGATGCGGGGAGAGAAAATAGGCCGCTTCCGGTTTACCCAAGAGCAAAAGCGTGGAACGTGTGATCTTGCCGTCCTGTGTCAGTTTTGCGCGATCAAGAAACACCGGCAAAGACCATCCTATAATTTCATCAGATGAGAACCGATTCGCATACTTACGGGCAAACGATGCGCGTGCCTTTTGCAATGCCGTTTCATCAAGATGGGTTATTGTCGCCTCAGGGATGATCTGCGCCGACCAGTCGCTCGACATGGTCTGTTGGCGGATTTCATCAAGCTTATCCAAACCAAGATGGGTCAAGCTTTCGCCAGCTCGTGCATAATAATGCCCCTTCCACGAAATCGGCAACCCCCGGGGAGCTGCGGGGATTTCAAAGAAAACTACTCGCCCATTGGGATCTTGAAGTTCATGAATATTGCGAAAAGTGATACTTGGCTCTGTATTTTCAGCAATCTGCATCTTCGTGCTTTGCAGTCGCTCAAATTTCTGCCGATAGTCAGAGCCGACAACTTGCCGTGTTTTGTTATGAACCCCAAAAACCAGCCAGGCGGCCTCTTCTTCGCGCAAATTCGCTTCATTGGCCAAAGCAGAGAAATACTTTCCAATATCATCAGACGAATAATCTTTCCCTGCCTGCTTAAATTCAATGACTTCGTTTTCCCAAGAAGCAATCAGGCCGATCAACAGCGCTTGAAGGTGAGTTTGATCCATCATTGCCTCCTCAGATTGATTTCACTTCGGTTCCGGGAGACAACTGCTTGAAAATCTGATCCACGTTGATTTTGACCGTATCGGTTGTAAAGCCGGTATCACGGAAGACAACGCGCAAAGGCTTGTGCTGCGCAAGCTCTTTTACCAGCTCTTTGGCAATCGGGGCATTTTCGGTCAACAGCGCTTCGCGTTTCCCCGGCCAGTTGAGGTGATAGCGCTCCTGCGGCCCTTCGACAATTGAGCCACTCAGCTCCTGTTTGAGCTGATCAAAATCGACGGCCAGTTTCAGTGTGCCATGTTCATCACGCGCTTCAGTAACACAGCCGGGAAACAGCTCTCGAATGCGGTCAATATTGCCGTCAGTCAAATTTGGCGAGTGCATTTTCAGTTTATTCATGGTTTTTTCCTTCAAGCTTTTGAAGCATCTCAAGTGCTCCGGTTTCAAATCGTGAAAAGGCGAACCACTTTTTCCCTAAATCTTTGAGAGATGCTCCAATATGGTAAATCTCAGTTCCATCAATAATCAAAAAACGGTCATGAGCCTCTTTGAAAGATTTGATATCAACAGGCGGGTATTGCTGGTTATGCTTTTCCATATCCAATGCAAGCTGTTTTGAAATAGCTTTTGTGTAAATCGTCCAAGAAACAACGGAAGATCGTTTGCTGAGTAACGTCAACACCGAATCATCCACATAGTTATCAATGAGTACCAATGATTTTTTCGCCTTGCGGATCAACTCAGCGGCAAAACGATAGGCATCGTACACTTGTCCGTCATAAAAAATCCCTTGTTTTGGCGGCTCTTCTTGTCGTTCCAATGCCTGAAACACCTTTTCAAAATTTTTCTCCGTTTCGGATTCAAAAACAAGCTGACGCTGTTCCACAGAATCGAGCCGAGTGAATACTTGCGCGTTATTCTGGATGAAACGCCTCATTTCCACAAAAGCGTTGATGATTTTGATACTGACTTTAACCGCCGTATCACTGCGTAGTACGGCTGAAAGCATAGAAACACCCTGTTCGGTAAAGGCAATGGGCAGGTATCTTCTTCCACCGTGCCTGCTTGAGGTCACAACCTGTGACCTCAAGTCTAATCGCTCCCAATTTGTGGCAAGTTGCTGATCTTCACTCTGGGTAAGCTGAAATCTGAACTCTTGTGGGAAACGTTCCATATTGCGTTTGACTGCCTGGTTGAGAACCTTGGTTTCAACCCCATAGATAACCGCCAGATCCCTGTCCAGCATTACCTGAACTCCTCGCACGGTTACAATCATGCTCTGGATATTGACGTGTGTTAATTCGGTCATCGTGTACCATCCGGTTTCATTTTTCTCTGTATTTCGTCGATTATGAAAGTACACATTGCAGCTCCCTTTTCAACTCTCGCAACTCGGCATTGATCTCAACTTTGCGATTGAACTGTTTTTCCTTCTGGATGCGCCCTTCGCATTTCTCCACCTCTCGCTGCTTGAGACGAATCATGCTCATCCGTTCAACCCGTTGCAGCAACCGTTCACCCTGTCGGGCGGGATAGGACATCAATGGTGCAAGCAGATGTTCGTAGAGCGCTTCAAGATTGAGGACTACCGGCAATGGTGCGCGGGGCGTTTCAATAGGCAGCCAACCAGATTCAAAATAGTCGTTCACAACCCATTTTGCTGTATCAGCCTCGCTCGGGCGCTTGTATATTTTCCGCCAGCATAACTCCTTCTCATTTAGCACCTCCTCCCGTCCCTTCGACTTTGGCGGTGAGCGCCAAACCGCTCCGGATCAACTGATGGGAGTTACAAGAAAGGAATTAAGCGAACTTGCCGGTATTGAAATTCATAATGTTCGAGACTTAAGGGCCAGTTCCTTTCCTTTCTCGGTGCTCATAAACTTAGGGTTGAGCAAATCTCCAACCCTGGTCAAATCAAGACGGTCGGCGTCCCAGCAGGTGCCGATAGTTGCCTCTTCAGTCACTCTCCCATCGGTATGATCTCGGAGGGCTTCAAGAAGGAGTTGGAGGGAGTTGTCGTCAATCTGATAGAGGGCTCCCCTTTGCGTTACAGCAAACTCTGCAGCGCGGTTACCGTGCCCATGGTCAACATGGTCATTGACCCGGCACGAATCGTGAAACCAGGCAAAAAGAGTCACCACTATAGTGTCGGCTCCGCTATAGGGGGCAATTAAAAGACCATTATCTTCTACCTTCGCCCAATGAGAAACCCCATGAATGGACGAATGCGCATAAGGGCCATAATGCTCCTCTACTGCCCGCAACAGCTCAACCCGGTTTACCCACCTGACATCAACGTTGTTACTCTTCACTTTAGCATCCAATGCTCTGCTGACAGCCTCAGGTTCATGAGCTATAACAGTCAAAAGAACCCGGGCTGACCGATCAGGCTGCCGACGGTTTTGCTCCCAATCCTGAACAGCTCTGACATCAAACCCAAAGCGCGAAGAAAATTCAAGCTGAGTGAGTCCCATACGCTTGCGGATAGACTTCACATCAACTGCCTCTGGAACATGAACGACGAAACCTTCGCTCTCTTCACCGCGAGCGTAAGCAAGTGCCTGCTGTGCGGATTTGATAAGTTTACTTCCTGCTTCTGACATGGTGCTTTACTCCTTTCTTATATGTAAGCGCATAATCAAGAATACGGCATTGCCGTATAGTATCCAAAGAAAAAGAATCAATACTCAAGCACCCTCAGGTTTAGGATCACTCTCGCCCTCCCTCTCTTTATAAGAAAGTCCTGGTTAGCAATGATATCAGCTTGCTTTTCCTGTTTAGGGGGAGCTTCATTGCTTTAAGGTTATCTCTATAAGGGAATGGACAGCCTCCACCGCCACTGTAAAGTCGGGGACGTCACCTTCGGCAGCATAAGAGACACCTCTGACGAATAGATCATATTCGCGAGCGTATGCTTCTTTGTCGGTTTCCAATATCGACAGCAGTTGCCGAAATTTTTCCGACATCGGTAATCCGGCGAATGAAGGATTGTTTTTTGAGCGCCGGTCATCTTCCTGCATCGATGCTGCGACCAAGGCGGCAAAACTTTTATTGGCCAAGGTCAGCTCTTTCAGTAATGCCAGATCATGGATATGCCGAACAAGTGAAGGATCGTCCTCATTTCCGCCCCGTACACGGTCAGGGATACGCCATGCAAGGGCGCTTAATTTATCAGATGCACTTTCTGCAGGATCAATACAGGCAATACGGTGTACTTCCGGTGGTTGTTTCGTCACGGCATTCACAAACGAAGAAACCGGCAAATAACGTTGTGGGCATTGCAGCGCTCTGATGGTTATCTCAATCTGAACATGTGGACGGAGTGCACCTGAGCGGGAGAAGTGACTTGGATAATAGAAATCAATGGAGAAGAAGTGATTTGCGTCCCGGGCCTGAATGTGATCGTACTCTATTGCAAACCCGCATTTCCGAAGTCTCTCAACAACACCATGCTTGAAATTGGAAAGAGCCTTTCGGTTTTGGTGTGATGCAATAACCCTGAAATCAACATCCTCAGAAAATCGCTGAATGAGATGATGGGCTTTTGAGAGAGCCGTGCCACCAGTAAAGACAAATTCAAAACCGTCGGCATTGAGGTCAGCAAGAACGGCAATAACTTGCGTGACAAACCAGTCCTTCTCGATGAAAGAGTGATTAATGTTTTTGAGAAGTGCCACTTCCTCAAAAAGTTCTTTTTCAGGTCGCCGGTTCATAACTGACATAAGCACCACCATATCCGATTTTCCGATTTATGCGACCCTTGACAGCTATCAGTCTTCCAGTAGGTACCTGCGTTGTCTTTCCTGCATTATAGTCCTCTTCCATACGGGAAGGAGCGGTTTGAATGCCAAGACGTGCCAGCGCCTCTTTTGCCAACACGGGCAATGGAGCCACGGGAACTAACTCACCCGTGATGTTTGATTTTTTAGTTTTAGCATAGACTCCATAACCCAAGCGAACAAGCCGCCCCTCTTTAGCTATTTTTCGCAATGCACGCCCAACCTGATCGTAGTCGCTCAAATCCTGAAAATCTTCCCGCACAAAAATCGCGCATTTCTTCCTCGCTATACGTGCGGCAATCCTGTATTCAAGACTTCCATATCTACTCATTATTACATAATACGTTGTGTTGCAAATATACGACATCTTTACTATACAAACATACGACACAATTTAGACGTATCCAAGCACTTTAATGTCCATCAAGTCGCTTTTGCGGAAGTGCTTCTGGATGGCATGGAATATGCCAAGTTGCTCAAGCCATGATGACAGATCAACAGTACCCTGGGTCCGTGAGACGCACGACCTTATTCTCAATCATGGTGATAATTTCGGTATTGGTACGAATGGCGAGGTCCTCGACAGCTCTTCCTGCACGTTGCATTGCCGCATAAGTGCCTGCCATGTCAGGGTCGGGCGAAAGTCGAATATCGTTTGGATCTGTTATAATGGATTCCGGCGGTGAATACGCTTGCGGATAGACTTCACATCAACTGCCTCTGGAACATGAACGACGAAACCTTCGCTCTCTTCACCGCGAGCGTAAGCAAGTGCCTGCTGTGCGGATTTGATAAGTTTACGTCCTGCTTCTGACATGGTGCTTTACTCCTTTCTTATATGTAAGCGCATAATCAAGAATACGGCATTGCCGTATAGTATCCAAAGAAAAAGAATCAATACTCAAGCACCCTCAGGTCTAGGATCACTCTCGCCCTCTCTCTCTTTTTATAAGAAAATCCTGGTTAGCAATGATATCAACTGAATGTCGCTTTTTTCATTTATTGCATGAATTATAGACTAAATATAGTACATTTCAGAAAGAATTATACAGAGTTGGCTTAACGGAGGTTGTATGTCTAAAGCAGATGAACTTAAAAAATACCTTCGACCGGGTGTTGTTTACCGGCGTTCGGAGTTGACGAAATGGTCGAAATCCATAGATCGCCATCTGCAGCAGCTTGTCAGAGAAGGGGTGCTTCAAAAACTCTCCGGAGGGGTCTATTATTGTCCTCAAGCAACGGCCTTTGGTAATCTTCCTCCTGATGATGAAACGCTGG
>CAIPKT010000092.1 GCA_903865705.1 uncultured Chlorobiaceae bacterium | reverse complement strand
TTTACCACTGAGCGTTATCGGACAACGCCTCTTGTGGTTCGGGGTCCCGGTGCGGGCGGGGAGGTGACGGCAGGCGGCGTTTTTGCCGATATCCTGCGGATTGCAAGTTATCTTGTTTGAGGAAAATACTTTATGCGCGCTGAAATTGTTTCTGTAGGAGATGAGCTGCTGAAAGGGCAGAGGGTCAATACCAATGCGGCTTTTATGGCCAGAGCTCTTGGCGGGATAGGGGTGCCGGTTGACAGGATTGTTGCCTGCCGGGATCTTGAAGAGGAGATGAGTGCGGTGTTTGCCGAATCGCTTGAACGGGCAGATATAGTGCTGGTTACTGGAGGTCTTGGGCCAACAAGGGATGACCGGACAAGAGAGGCCGTCCAGCAGCTTCTTGGAAAAGGGCTTGAACTGAGCGAGGAGGCTTATGCAAATTTGGCTGCCCGCATGAAACAGAGAGGGCTGGAAGTGACGGATTCACTTCGTGATCAGGCGATGGTGATTGAGGGGTCGCATGTTATAGCGAATACAAAGGGATCGGCTGCCGGGATGATTATTGAGTGTGGAGAGCAGTTTCGGAACCACTATCTGGTGCTGATGCCAGGCGTTCCATCAGAAATGATTGCTATGATGGAGCTTACGGTTATTCCCTTTTTTGCGGCGCTCTCCAGGTCTGTTATCCGTCATACACCCGTAAAAACGCTTGGTATCGGCGAGTCAACGCTTGCCGGGATGATTGTTGATATTGAAGATGGCCTGCCGGAGGGGACGACCCTTGCCTATCTGCCTCATGCTGCGGGTGTCAGCTTGATGATCAGTACTTTTGGCTGTGATCGGGAGCTTGTTGATTGCGACAATCGCCGTGTTGTTGATGCCATTGTCGGGAGGGCCGGGAAGTTTATCTATGCAACCAGTGAGGTTACGCTTGAAGAGGTGATTGGCGGGATGCTTTCTGCCGGAGGGTTGACTGTTGCTGTTGCTGAATCGTGTACCGGCGGTCTTGTGGCCAGCCGGTTGACGGATGTGCCGGGTTCTTCCGCTTATTTTTTGCAGGGTTTTGTGGTTTACAGTAACCAGGCAAAAGAGAGGAGTTTGGGAGTGCCTGGTGAGATGATCGAAAAGTTTGGTGCGGTGAGCGAAGAGGTGGCCCGGGCCATGGCCACCGGCTGCCTTGAAAAAAGCGGGGCCAATTTTGCCCTTTCGACAACAGGCATTGCCGGCCCTGCGGGAGGCTCACCTGAAAAACCTGTCGGGATGCTTTGCCTGGCAATTGCCAAAAAAAATTCGGGTGTTCTGCTTTCCAGGACGCTCTTTATGCAGGGTGATCGGGAATTGAACAAGCTCCGCTTCAGTGAAGCGCTGCTTCGTGAACTTTGGGAATGCTTGCGACCGGGTTCTTCACTCTCCTTTTGAAGGAAGCTTCCAGATGGGAATATTTATTATCAATTTTACTGGAAAGGGAGCTTTTTTATCGATAAATTGAAGAACTGAAAATTTTTCAGCCTTTTGTGCAAAGAAAATCGTTCTGCAGGTAGCGTATGGCAAGAATTGCAAGATTACCCGATATAGTTGCGAATAAAATTTCTGCCGGTGAGGTTGTTCAGCGCCCGGCATCGGTTGTCAAGGAGATCCTTGAAAATGCTATTGATGCCGGAGCAAGCAAGATAACTGTTGCTATCAAGGATGCCGGAAAAGAGCTGATACGGATTGTCGATAATGGTGCGGGAATGGTACGCGAGGATGCTCTTTTGTGTGTTGAGCGTTTTGCAACCAGCAAAATTACGGGGGTTGAGGATCTTGATTCGCTGCAAAGCCTGGGTTTCAGGGGAGAGGCGCTGGCAAGTATCTGTTCGGTCTCGCATTTCGAGCTCAAAACCCGTACAGCTAAAGCGACGCTTGGTTTAAGGCTCCGCTATGAAGGAGGCGTTCTTGCTGAGGAGTCGGGGGTGCAGGGAGAGCAGGGGACGACCATCACTGTCCGAAACCTTTTTTACAATGTTCCGGCCCGGCGGAAGTTTTTGAAGTCGAACGCGACCGAGTACAATCATATTTTCGAGATCGTCAAGTCGTTTGTGCTGGCCTACCCGGAAATTGAGTGGCGCATGTACAGTGATGACGAGGAGCTTTTTCATGTGAAGAGCCCCGATATTCTGGAGCGGCTTAATGTTTTTTACGGTGATGATTTTTCTGCCGGCATGATTGAGCTTTCAGAGGAAAATGATTACCTCTCGATCAGGGGATTCCTTGGCAAACCTGCCATGCAGAAACGGCGGAAACTGGACCAGTATTTCTTTATCAATCGCCGCATTGTCCAGAACAGGATGCTTTCGCAGGCGGTGCAACAGGCTTATGGTGATTTGCTTGTTGAGCGGCAAACTCCTTTTGTCTTGCTTTTTCTCAGTATTGATCCGTCCCGTGTTGATGTGAATGTGCATCCCGCAAAGCTTGAGATTCGCTTTGATGATGAGCGCAATGTGCGTAACATGTTTTATCCGGTTGTCAAACGGGCCATCCAGTTACACGATTTCTCTCCTGACCTTGAAGTCACCGAACGGGACCAGCTTCTTTCCGGTCAAGGTTCGCAGTCAGCATTCAGAAAACTTTCATTCCCTGATATTCCGCATCGTGCCATGACGACCGATGACCTTTACCGGAATTATCGTGAAGGTGCATTTGCTGAACCGGAACCCTCACGTTTTTCTCCCTTGCATCAGGCAGCCATGTTTCCGAATCAGGGAGGCGCGGGATATGCTGTGCCCTCAAGCAATCTGCGGGAAGGTGATGAGGGGCTGTCATCGTTTTTGCTTGCTCCCCTCTATGACGATGATGCTTTGCCAAATCCGAAAGATGTTGAACCGAAAATCTGGCAGTTGCATAATAAGTACCTGATATGCCAGATCAAGACCGGGTTGATGATTATTGACCAGCATGTGGCGCATGAACGGGTGCTCTATGAACGTGCCGTTGAGGTCATGAACCAGAATGTTCCAAACTCCCAGCAGTTGCTTTTTCCCCAGAAGGTGGAGTTTCGCCCGTGGGAGTATGAAATATTTGAGGGTATCCGTGATGATCTTTACCGGCTTGGTTTTAATCTGAGGCTGTTTGGCAATAAAACCATCATGATCGAAGGGGTGCCGCAGGATGTCAAACCGGGCACTGAAGTGACGATTTTGCAGGATATGATTGCTGAATATCAGGATAACGCCTCAAAACTCAAGCTCGAAAAGCGGGACAACCTTGCGAAGTCTTACTCGTGCCGCAATGCCATCATGGCAGGCCAGAAGCTCTCGCTTGAAGAGATGCGATCACTCATCGACAACCTTTTTGCCACCCGTGAACCCTACTCGTGCCCGCATGGCCGGCCGGTTATTATCAAGCTCTCACTTGACCAGCTCGACAAGATGTTCG
This sequence comes from uncultured Chlorobiaceae bacterium, assembly GCA_903865705.1. Classification (GTDB taxonomy): domain Bacteria; phylum Bacteroidota; class Chlorobiia; order Chlorobiales; family Chlorobiaceae; genus Chlorobium. The sequence continues at coordinate 2,070 of CAIPKT010000092.1, read as the reverse complement.
GAAGAAAATAAACCCCGGGGGGGTTGTAAGTTAGCTTAAAAGTACTAAATTCAGTCATTATGCCCTTGTAGCTCAGTGGATAGAGCAACAGTTTCCTAAACTGTAGGTCGGCGGTTCGAGTCTGCCCGAGGGCACCACTTCTTTTTTTCTTGCTCGCATTTCAACCTCGCCAACTCAAGAGTATGAAGCTTGTCAGAATTATTTCCTCCATTCTGCTGCTGCTGATTTTTGCCGATATAGCGCGCTATCTGGTTTATCCGGATGTCGGGAGGCTTGTGGATGAAAATCCTGCAAAAACGGCGTTTATGGAGTACCGCGAGGCCGAGTGGCAACGTGAAGGGCTCACCGATAAAAAAATAAATCAGAAATGGGTTTCGCTCAATAACGTTTCCCAGAATCTTATCAAGGCGGTTCTGATTGCTGAGGACGACAAGTTCTGGCGTCATGAGGGTTTTGATTACAAGGCGATTGAACGGGCGATCGAGAAAAACATTCTGGCAAAGAAATTCAAGATGGGTGGCAGTACAATCAGCCAGCAGTTGGCAAAGAATCTTTACCTTTCCCCTTCAAAAAATCCGATTCGTAAAATCAAGGAGGCCATTCTTACCTGGAGACTTGAAAAAACGCTCTCGAAACGACGGATTCTTGAACTTTATGTCAATGTTGTCGAATGGGGAGACGGTATTTTCGGGATCAATCAGGCAGCCCGCCATTACTACGGTGTCAGTGCGGCCAAATTGTCGGCCAGACAGGCTTCAAGACTTGCTGCGATACTGCCGAACCCGATTATCTATTCTCCTATAGGGTCATCGCATTATGTGCGTAACCGTTCCAATATTATTTATGCGATTATGCGAAAGAGGGGTGTTGTCGTGCCGGACTACAAGGAGGTGATGGCCATGACGCCGGATACAACCGCGGTTATTGATTCGGTGGTGATTGGTGTTCCGGAGTATCTGCTGGAGCAGGCCGCCTCATCAGACAGCAGTACCATCAAGGTTTCTGAAGGTGCAGGAACTTCTCAAGAAGGGAGCGGAGGTGAAGTAAAGCATGAAAAAACTTTAGAGAGTGAAAGTAAGGGTGCGCCCTGATTGCATGGCGAGCGCACCGTTACGTTCATTTCATCTTTCCGTGCTGAAAAGGGCACTAACCCTTTACAGCAGTCGTTTACTCCAGTTCAAACAGTGACTTGTCTACACCGCACACAGGACATACCCAGTCATCAGGAATATCTGCAAAGGGAGTTCCCGGTGCGATACCACCGTCAGGATCGCCTACTTCAGGATCATAAACATAGCCGCATGGTACACAGATCCATTTTTCCATTGATAATTTTTCGTTTTAATTTACAGGTTACCTGAATTGCAATTTATGCCGAAGCTAAACAATACTACTTTATAGGCCATATAATTCAGCCTTGAATGAAGCATAAAGCCAGATAGCCTGTAAAAAGTTCCGATCACCCCCGCCTAATACCAACCTCTCAGCTTCATGGCTTCAGCAACCCGTTCGATGGCGACAATATAGGCACCCAGCCGATTGTGGACATTATACTTGCGAGATGCTTTGTGGACAGCGTTGAAGGCGGTATTCATTTTTTTCTCAAGGCGTTTGTGCACTTCATCCTCTTCCCAGTAGTATCCGTAAGAGTTCTGCACCATTTCGAACCAGGAGACGGTTACACCACCGGCATTGCAGAGAAAATCAGGAATGACATAGCTTCCGTTTTTGTAGAGAATGGCATCTGCTTCAGGTGTCGTCGGGCCGTTAGCCAGTTCAGCAATAATTTGGGCTTTGATCCTCGGTGCGTTATTTCCAGTGATAACCTCTTCAAGCGCAGAGGGAAAAAGTACGTCAACGTCAAGTTCGAGCAGCGCTTCATTGGAGATGTACTCTGCTTCCGGAAAACCAGCTACAGAACCGGTCTGCTTTTTATAGGCCATAACATTCTCATACCATAATCCATCGGGATTATAGATGCCGCCTTTAGAGTCTGAAACGGCGACAACTTTCATGCCGAGCAGCTCAACGGCAAGCTTATGGGCAAATGAGCCTGCGTTACCGTATCCC
>CAIPKT010000091.1 GCA_903865705.1 uncultured Chlorobiaceae bacterium | reverse complement strand
TCCTATACCATCGTCAGGCCTGGTGGCTTGAAAGATGGCGAACCGTTCAAGCATAAGCTCCAGGTTGATACCGGAGAAAGGCTGTGGAACGGATGTACCACCCGCTCTGATGTTGCAGAGCTTCTTGTGGTGGCTTTATGGACTGAAAAAGCTAAAAATAAAACCGTTGCAGTCATCAATGATAGCGAGGAAGAGCAATCAGGTCTTGAGCAATACTATGATTTACTTCCAGGATAGTTAGGGCTTCTGCGACCTGAACTTTGCAAGCTGACTCCCCTTCCACGGAGGATATCTTTATTGTGTAATTTGTGGCCGGCGTCAGTTGGACTGCGCGCCCGGCTGGCTGCGCAAACGGAGCGAAGCGGAGTGCGGCGCTTCTGTGGTTCTTTTCTCGTGATGGGTGGATTGGTGGCACGGGAATGAGAGTGGGTGGCATAAAAAGAGGGGTCGGAGGGGGCTGATGTTTTTTTGAGAAATTTTTTAACACAAACAAAAAAATTTCTATATTCTTTTGTGTTTCATATGGGCTTTGCCTCGGGGTTTGCGCTAAGCAGCAAGCCGACATTACTCAAAGGCTCGATTCTGTCGGGCCTTTGCTTTTATATCTTCCCGTCAAAACAACTATACTTTACTGACATAAAGGGCTTGTCTTCGGGCAGTATTACGCAATCAATAATTTTGTTGTGTTTTCTTAATTCCTTATATGGCGGATACTCCGAATTATAACCACTTTTTGCTATTGGATACAGGATTAAATCGGCTATTTGTAATAACGGGTTTGCTTTTGTTTTTCGTCTTGGTTCTCCGATAATAACTCTTGAATAATCTTCCGCAGTAAATGGTCGATAATCTTGTGAAGTTGATGGATTAAATGGATTACCGGTACTTTTTAGTGATCGTAAATACTGTATAATATCGCTATCCTCCTTTTTTCCTGACCCTTCAAAGATTATTTCAAGTTTTCCACCCTGCTTATCAACATATTTTGCTGCTCTTTCAACCAAAATACTGAATGTTGTTCTACACATGAACCATAACCTGTCATTATACTTTTCTCTGTATCGAATGACATATCCAGGACGATGAATCACACAGGCCATACAGATAATCGGCAATGACACTAAAAACTGACCAAGTTCCGGGTAAAATAGTTTACTATTCTCTTTCTTGTTAAGCCAGGCAAACTTTCCGTGATGACCTCTTATTTTCGTTGAATGAAGATCGTAATCTATATTCCATTTTTGCAAAAATAATTGATGCTGCCTTACAACCGTTTTAACGTCTTCTTCTTTCACCAGAATACCTCCAAGCGCAAACCAATCCATCTTGTCGTCTCGTATAAGAGTTGCCGTAGCTACCCTATCAGGATCTCTTGACCCACTATCATCGAAACATAGTATATATTTACTTTTTTGTATAGTCATTGGATTTTTCGCGATTATCTCTCTGAAAGACGTCTTACAACAAAACAGACAACTCGATTCAATTTACCATATTCCATGAGCATTATCTCTTTCAATAGAATCGCTCAATCTTGCTGCAATTAAGAGATCAACCATTCATTGCCGGCTCAACAAACCGCTAACATATTTGTAAACTTCACTCGACTTTATCGGCATCTCGGTCTTCGCGGTGGTAGATTTTCAAGGTTCGGGGGTCGAGGCTAGAGGTTAGAGTCGAGCTGGCAGCTTGCTGCCAAAGAGCACCCGCCGAGGCGTATACAGGGGGGCTTACCTTATCGCGGAGGCGGGTTGCGACTAAAGAGCAGGTTGCTAACCATAACCATACTTTACATAACGTTTCGCTTGCAGGCGATCGTAACCCTGTGTTGCGCCTGCGGCAGTGTTATGGCGCTTGCACGCTGTTAGGTACTTTAACTTTCCTCAACTACTTTTATTTCCTCTTCAGTTAAACCATACAACTCATAAACCATGCGGTCAATTTCTTTGTCGGTTTGGTCTATTTCAGATTTTAATTTTATGGATTATTGTTGTTCTAATAAAAAATAATCCTCCCATTCAGTTTCCTCTGTTAGAGATAGTTTGACCTTCAATTTAGTTAATTCTTTCAAAAAATCACCATAGGATAAAAGATAACAGTACTCAAGTTTTTTTGGTATCACTGTCAAATTAAATTTTCTTCTTAATGTTCGTTGAAATTTTTCTGATAAAGTAACTAGTTCATTATTCAGAGATATTATTTTTTCGACAATTAAGACAAACGACTCTTGAGCTGTCAATGGAATAAGAGGTATAGTTAATTTCCCAACTCCATTAGCAAAATATTCAAAAACACCACCACCAGTTTGTTTACCTATAGACTTGTATCGATAATTCAAGAGTTGTGAATTAAGTAAAGCTAAAATGTATTTAATAGATACATTTGGATTATTCTCAAATATGACAGTAGTATTTGTTAAACCTATGTAATCTGAACTTTCATCAAGAAAAAAGGCATTACTCTTGCCTCTATACGAACACCAAATTTTATTAAGGTTATAGAAATCTTTATGCATTGCGAATGTGTAGTTCCACCATTTAGATGAACTCCTTCTTTTTTTATCAGCTCTATTTTCTAAAATATTTCTATTTGTTAATAGATGATTTTTAATAGATGCTGGAAATGTTTCAAAGTCATCAATATCCTCTATATAAAGAATGTAATTATCTTTCGGTGTGTATTTGTATCTACCAATGTTTTCGCCAATCATCCGTTTCTTTATAAATTTTTTATTGAACTGATTAGTAAACTCTTCAAATAGAAAGATAGAATTAGCCCCTGTTTGCATTCCACTACCAATGTGACAAATAGAACTTAAGGTAGGATGTTCAGAATCAATTTTCTTGTTAAGAAATTGTTGGGCATTATTGACCAGTGCAAATACTTTATCATTTTCAAATTCAATGTCAAATTCGTTATTCAGATCATTTATATAATTAATAAGCTGCTGAATAGAGTAATCTTTTTCTTTGAAAATCAATGCTTTACAAGTGTGTCCGGTGTGGTGTTTTTTGGAAAATAGACTTATACAAGATGTAATGGATGCATCCTTAAACACCAGGTATTTTTCAAAATTTACGATTTTCGTTAATCTACCTGAGTTTAAAAGTTCATTACGCAATTTTTTTGCCTTATTTGAAAATAAATATGCATTTGAAATAATAAATCCAATTTCACTTTTCGATAATTCTAAAGCTTTAAACATAAAGTAAAACAATATGTCGCTTTTATCTTGCCAGATATCACTGTACGATTTCTGTAGATATTTAACGTCTTTTGATCCAACACCTAATGTTTCAACATTAAAATAAGGTGGATTTCCAATAACTACATCAAATCCTCCTTTATCAAAAACCGATGAAAATTCTTTCTGCCAATTGAATGCTTTTTCTCCAGCTACTTCAGGGTCGTCAATTAATGAGTTACCGCATTTGATGTTGTTGTTTAGTGATGTTAGTTTTCTCCCACGTTGAGCTGTGCGTAACCAAAGAGAAAGTTTTGCTATCTCAATACTTTCATCGTTAATATCAACTCCAAAAATGTTATTCTCCAAAATATGGTTCTCAACTCCTGGAAACGTAAAGCCAGCCCCCAATAATTGAGATTCTAATTCATCAATATAACAGTGCTCTTCCATTAAATACTCCAATGCTTGGTTTAGGAATGCTCCACTACCACAAGCAGGATCACAAATTGTAATGTTTAACAACCAGCTACGGTATGCCTGCAAATTTTCATCTAATTGCTTTAATGTTTCTTTTTTTCTGTTGGTGCGCCCTTTGGCATATTCTTCATCAATTATGTCTAACTCAACCTTTTTTTCATCACATAGTTTTCCAACCGTATTGTCAACAATGTATTTAGTAATGTATTTTGGGGTGTAAAAGACACCGTCTTTCTTGCGCTTGGTTTTGGTCTTATCAATTTCTTGTCCTTCTAATTCCGCTGTTACTGCTTCTATATCGTTCAATGAATTTTCAAAAATATGACCAAGGATGTTTACATCTACTTCACTTGAAAAATCATAGGTGGTTAATCTTGAAACGTGTTTTAATAATACATCATCTGAAATTGTTATACTTTCTAATATTTCATCTTCTAACATCAAACCACCGTTGTATGCAAAGATTTCATCTTGTGGTGTTTTGCCTGGTCTTCCAGTATTTATGTAGCCAAAGTATTGTTTAAAAATATCATACAAGGGTTTGTAAGCATCTTCATCTTTCAACATCTGCCATCTTTCAACCATACGAGAAATGGAGTTTGGCGGCAACAAACCTGCATCTTCAGCAAAGAAGATGAAAAGAAAACGATCTATGAGTTTTTGAGTCTTTTTGTAAAATTGCAAAGGATCACCGTTCGGATTTAACTTCACGATGTCTTGCCACAATTCTTGTTTAAACGTAGAGTATTCTTTGTATAAGTTTTTAGTAATGTCTTCTTCCTTAACGACACTTTCTGCTTTGATTTTAGCAGGAATATTATCCAAAAGGTTGTCGGAATGAAGACAAAGCCATAGTGTTGTAAATTCTTCTTTAGAAAGAGTAAAAAGATTGAACTCAATGTAATCTACTGCGTGGTGGATGAAGAAACGTAGTTTTTCAAAATTTGATATTACCACATAAACGCATTCCTTGTGGTTGTTTTTATATCCAAAACCTTGATTGGTTACTTTATCTAAATCTGTTGTATCTGTGCCCTTTAATTCAATAACGGCTAATGGCATGTCGTTTTTTAGAATAGCTCCATCAGCTTTCTTGCTATCTGCTTCATTCTTTTTCTCACGTACCAGATTGAAACCAGCATTGGGTCTTTTAATATATCCTAAAATATTCACAAACAAATCATCCAGAAAACCATCTTGGTATTCCTCCTCTTTCATTGACCTTATTTCCGCTTGTCTATCCACTTGTTGGAATATGTCTGAAAAGCGCTGGTATGCTGCTTCAATTTTGACGGTGTCCTGTGACTTGATGAATTTATTGAGAACGGACTTCTGAAATAATGCCATTGATTATCTTATTTGTTTTTTAGTTATTGCACCTAACGGTTTGCAACTTGGCGTAGTGGCAGATTTTTAGCGCAAATGTTCAATCAAAGAACTGCACTTGGGTTTAGCACTAAACTGTCATAGATGCACGTCACCCGCCATTACGCCAAACTGCTGTTACCAGCCGTTATTCTTGTTCTGTCGTCACAGGTTCTTTAATTTCCATAGTGTCTATTTCGTCAAATGTCACACCGTTTAATTTTGTTTTTAAGTCTGTCAGAATGTTGTTTACTCTGCTTTCAATAAACTGGTCTATTGCATTGTCAGGTAATGTCCCACTTCTTGCCCAATCTAAAATTTCGCTTGAAAGTAAGTGAAAAGGCATAATAGCTTCAAATTCCGGCTTGTCATAGTCCTTCATATAATCAAGAGGATTTCTGTTTGTAATATCAAGGTTCGTTATCTGTGTCAGGTAAGCAATGTTCATCAAGCTGTCGCTTGTGATTTTATTCTTATGCTGATTATTTAGTACATACTCTGAATTTGTCGGAAAAATATGGTGTAAGTTTGGTTTGTCTGTCGAGAAGAAGAAATTTTGAACTAATACTTCTCTGTCACAATGTTCCCAATCTTTAGGTTGAGCACTTGAATATAAAGCCAAAACTGCTCTACTCATTCTACCTTTTGAGCTGTAAGTTGCGGTGCGTAGTTTTTGCTTGTCAATTAAGAACCTTTCAAACACAACTTGCTCGTTGGCTTTTCCTTTATTCAAGAAATCAATGTGTTGTCCTAATTGTGTTGTGTTACTCAACAAGTCGTCATTGTGAAAACTGTTAAACCAAAAATATTTTTTGAGTAAGCTATAGTAAGGAGAACTGTTTTTATAAAAGTATGCGGTAATCGTGAAATAGAAATAACGAAAAGGAACTAAATATGGCGTTTTTATGTGCAAATGATTTTCAAAGAAGTCGAATGTTTTAAGCATTGCTTTTTTCGTCTCTTCCCAAACTGCTAAAATGTGCTCAGTCTTTATCTCATTGAGGTAACGGTCTGTAATGTTTCTTACTCCGCTATTTGGAACATTATGACTGATAATTACTGCTAAAATTTGCAGATAGTCAAGGTCGCTGATTTTTAAAAACTCGCTGTTGTTGTGATTTCTAAAATCATCAATCAAGTCACGTAGATAAAATCCGTTGTCGGCTGGCGTGCTTGCTGTTTGTTGCGTTGCAGGTTTGAATGTCTTTGCAACTACAATATCAAAAATATTAAGTGGTTTACCAGCTTGATTTATTCTTTCAAAGATTTGGCAAACTTCGGAAACTTGAATGCCTTTAACTTCTATAAATGATATTCGATAATTGTCAAGAACGCCCTTAATTTTTGAAAGTTCAGCTAATATCGGGTGGTTAAAATCCTTGTTAACCGTGTCGCTGTTAAATACACTGGTTTGAACAGTTGCGAATTTGTTTTTAATGTCAATCAATTTCACAATCAATCCTTCGTCAAATCTTTTTTTCTTACCAATGTTTGGTCGAATTTCTCCGTTTCGGTCGTCAATTTCTGTCCAAAACAAAAAACGGTTACGATAGCTTTCGTCATCTGTGTCGCTGTCAATGGGAACAGTTAAGTCAACATAAAGGAATGGGTTAAATTCTTGTCGTCCTTCAATGCTACCGCCATATAATGAAGTAAGAAGGGAAGTCGTTCTTTGCTGTCCGTCAAGTATGTATTGATATTCAGTTCGACTGAAGTTAGTGTCTGTTATTTGGTGTCCACCGATTTGTCTGTGGTTTTGAAGTTTTAAATCTGTTTTCCAGATTAGGATACTACCCAATGGATAAAACTTGTAAATGCTGTCCCAAAGTTTTTTTACGTTTTCTTGTTCCCAAACAACATCACGCTGAAATGTTGGGATTTGATAATTCTTTGCTATCAACTCGTCAAGGTAAGTTGTAAGTCCTTTGTTTGTCGGATATATCCTGTCTGTATAATTCATATTTTCTGTTTTTCGTTTTTGGCTGTGTCGTCTATTATAATGGGTGGTAACGGCTGACGCTATGGCAAGTGCGGGATTAGATTGCTGCTCAACTGTCTGCCAGATACCCGCATTTGCTATAGCGTTTGTTGGTGGCAGGTGTTTTATACTTCAAGTGTTCCGAGATAATAATAGTATTCACTTTTATTTTTGTTTTTAAGAAAATTGACTTTGTAATTTGAATTCGAAACATAAATATGGATATCTTTTCCATCGTTCACAAAAGTGATGTCGCCAGCAGAATTTTGTGTGATTGTGTTGTATCCTTGATAGTAATTCAAATTTGTTGCTGGTGCTTCTCCGATAATAATAATGTCTGGATTCAATATATCCAACATTGATTTTGGGATTTTTCCAGTGTCCCTACCATGATGCGGTGCAAATAATATATTGACTTTAGAAAGTGATACACCGTCTTCAATATTTTCCATAAATGTTGTTTCCAAGTCGCCCATCCATTGGTATGTTGCTCCATCACTAATAGCATAAGTGATTATTGGTGAAATATTGTTTGGACTTCCTCCATCTTTAGCAAATTTCAGTGCATCCTTGAAAAATTGATTGTCAGTATTAGGCCAAAGTATATTAATTCCAGAACTGCCAATTTCCTTTCCATTATTGTCTGGGCCACTTTGATTCATCCATTTGCGTGAACAGTTTTTATAAATGTTAAATGCCTTTTTACTGTCATCTCTTAAATCGCAATACCTAATAAATCCAGATGTTTCATCCTTTTTTTTTGCCTCATTCTTTACGCAATAAAAGTTGACGATTGGCATATTGTCATCAAAATAATCAAGTTGCTGTATATGATCTTCATCAGGGTGTGTCGAAATGAATCTTGTTATGTCTTTGTCAACTGATTGATTTTTCAATTCTTCTAAAATAGTTTTCTTGTTACTGTCGGATAAAAAACAATCTATAATCGTAAAATTGTTCGAGCCGTGTTTAATGAAAAACATATCACCGTTGCCCACAGAAAAGGATTTAACTTTGCTCATAATTTAAGGCTTATTGTTAGCATCAATTCGCTTAGATATATAATTTGTTTGTTTTCGGTAAGAGAACATATATAGAGTGGTAATCGAAACAGTCAGAATAACTAACGCAATGTGATTCTCAATTCTAAAATTTTCAGCACAAAAATTGTAAAGCTTAAGTAGAAGTAATAATAGCAACATTGAATTTATTGTCCTGTATGTGTTATTAATTTCTGAAAAAAGTTCAATTTTTGTGTCTTGTTTTGAAGCATTTACAAAATCCTTATACTCTCGGAATTTTATAAATTTTAATTTCTTTAGTGCTGGTTCAATAATGACTGAACCAAATCTACTAATAGTCATACCAATAAAGTAGTATAAAAACGCGCCTAGAAAATTATTTTCAAGAATTAAGTTATAGTCTGTTATTGCATTTGCAATAACAACAAATAAAATACCAGGGAAAAGATAATTAAAAATATTATAAGTAGTCAATTTGTCGAATAAATCTTTCATGTCATTATTATTTTGTCAATGTGTGGATTTTGTTGTTTTCTTACACTTGCCACCAACTCCTTTATATATGCACCATAATCTACCAAAAAGTACATATAGCATGCTATTCTGGCATGCTTTATACACCTTTAAGGTGCATAAAATTTTTACAAATTGTCAAACGGACTGGATTTTGGAAAATGGGATGCACTCTATAGACTCCTTCCATGAGGTAGTAGTATACCGAATTATCCACCAATGCCGGAGCATGATTTATGCAGTGCGGCCGGGTGCAAGGGAGCCCCTTCAGTCATTCTGTACGCGACCATTGCCGCTCTCTTGCCGCAGCAGCAGGGCCCGCGCTGCATGAGGCTGGCAGCTTGCTGCCAAAGAGCACCCGCCGAGGCGGTATACAGGGGGCCCGAGCGTTATCGCGGAGGCGGGTTGCGACTATCGAGAGCGCGCTGATGAGCTGCTGCGCGGGCACAAGCCGGCAATGCAGGGAAAGCATTGGGCGCAGCGGGTCATGAGCGATTTGCTTGCTGCAGAGCCAGAGCACCCCGAGGGGGGCGGTGTGGGCTTGCATTGCTGAGCAGGGGGCTGGTTATGCTGCATGAAAAGGTCAGGTTTCTAACTTAGACTCAGCCACTTTTGTTTAGCGGGCAGGGTACACTTCAACATTGGACAATACCAGCACTCAAGCGTATTGCATCTTCATTGGTGACCGCACCTTTCCCCTTATGACAAAGTTAGGGGTTGAAGGTAATAATTGAGTGGTTTAATGATACCCATCTTTGTTTTAAGGCCTAGAATAAGGCGCAAGTGTTGGATTTTCGCGGTCAAGCCACTCAAAGCGAAAGCTTTCATAATTCCGGGTTGATTGTGTTTAAGGCACTTATTAAAATTACTTTCATGCTCCTTAATCTGCTCAATGGCGCGGTCTGCATCACAATTATTTACTTCTTTTTTTATACGCCCGAATTGTTTTCTTAGCGAAGCGTACCTGGAAATATTTGACTGCAGACCACTTTTGAAGTAAAAGTTCTGTTTATCTGGTTGGGCAAGCTTCTCTTTAAGGTCTATAATCTCAAGAATCAGTTTACTCAGAAATTCAAGCGGGGAACGGTCTCCAGTTGCATAGCGCTCACTTGGGACGAGTAGTTTAATTAGGTTGCATAACCTATTATTACCTTGGGGCAAATAACTGAGAGTGCTGTTCTGAAAACCCAAGGGAGAGTCTGACTTATCAAAATTTATGTTCAACGATTGCATTTGCTCGGATTCTTCTTCAGTCAACTTTATCATAGGACGTCTCTTGGTTCAAGATTATTTGGGCTGCTAACTGTCGTCCTTTTTCGGTACTCATAAACGCTTCCCGTGGCAGTGTACCAACTCTTGTGAGGTCAAGACGATCCGCATCCCAGCAGGTTCCGATTGTTACTTCTGTGCTCGTTTTGCCGTTGGTGTGACCTTTGCAGGCTTCCAACAGTATCGCGTAAGCATGGTCTGGCAGGCCATAGAGCTTCCTTCTTTGCGTTGCTGCAAATTCAGCTGCACGGTTGCCATGGCCGTCATCAATATACTCGTTGACCCTGCACGAGTCATGGAACCAGGCAAAGAGCGTTACCACTGCAATATCAGCTCCGCTATCCTCAGCTATATTGAGACCATGAAGTTCTACGTTCTGCCAGTGCTGCACGCCGTGGATGGATGTTTTGGCATGAGAGCCATAATGTTGGGTTACTGCCTTTAATAACTCCACACGGTCAATCCATTGTTCGTTCCTGTCGGGTGTGTACCTCTCCATAGTCAGTGTTCTTTGCCGTTTAAGTAAATCATGACCGACTTCCAATCCGGATACTGTTCGGTCGCAAACCGGATATGCTCACCGGTGAAAAAACCTGCACCATTTGCAAGACGGTCATCTATAAGATAGTCCCCTATATTCAGGTTTTTGTGATGGGTCAAAATAAGCCTTTTGTGAGCAGGAGCACCAAGATGCTTTTTGACCCAATGGAGCTTATCCGACCAAGCACTGGGGTTATTCCATGGGGCTGTTGAAAGCACATAGGTATCGAACCGCCCCGCAAGGTTGTGGTATGATTCTATGGCATCCTCAACAGGATCCATTAGTGCAAATATGCCGGGCACATCATCAAGGTCATCTTTATACGCAATCCGTTCCTCAAGTTCAAGGCGCTCAATTCCTGACTGAAAGTTAACCAGAACGCTATCCATATCGATGTAAAGAATTTTACTCATACCTTATTTGTCCTCCATTAGTCGTCTTGATAATGTTGAGGCATATATCCTCTGTTGTTTTCTTCACCCTACTCATATTGCTGTTCCATTTTGTTATTAGATATCCAAATGCCTAACTTTATTGAATAATTCCAACGTCGCCTCAGTAGACCAACCAGTCAAGTATTTGAACTTTGATATCGTCCTGCACTTAATAGAATTCTCCAAAGGAGGATAACCGTCTCGATGAGTAATCTGACTGACGGACTCGTCAATGACTCGGTACATCGTATCTACACCATCACCAATCTCAAATTTGTTTATACCCCCTACTTTATCCTCTACTTTATCTTCCACTTTATCCTCAATTTCGCTCTCCGTACTGACAAAATTGAAATTTATAAAGGTGAATTGCTCAGCTCTTGTTAAGGTAACGCTACTCCCAGGCTTGATCATGGGTGAAGAACGGGCATAGGCCTCAAGTTCCTTATCACTCATTATGGCGACATCGTCCGAGAGAAAAACGAAACTTTCGGCTGTGATATGATCCCAGTACCACTTCTGATAGAGAATATCATAATCGCCCATCATCACCTCAAAACTCGCGATTATTCGCGTATCTGGCTCTACCGAAACGGCATCAAATTTACCACTCATACTCTGCTCCATTTTTATGAAAATCCATAACCGAACAGTATCAGTATACAACACAGGGTAGGACATCCGCCGTCCTATAGAAGATTTAAAACACGAAATACAAGGCAGGATTTGAAAAATTAAAGTCAGATAACGAAACCTGAGTCACTGATTTCAAGTTTGCCGGTAGTACAATTTGGACAAGGAGTGCCGCCGAGGTCACGTTTACGAACGCCATTTGCTGAACCGCAATGACGGCAACCCAACTTATCACGCTCCATATCGTACATACTCTCTTGCCTGCAGGCAAAACAATACCAGTAATGGAACCGGCCAATACGTTCAGCCCGGAGAGTTGCACTGCACTCCTTGCCAAGCACATCATCTACTGTCCAGCTCTCAAGAGGATGCATGCATACAATCCGTTCACCTTCATTATCAGTGACATACATACCACCCTCTTTGGTAAAACTACCCGCCTTGAATCCGCAGGTGTCACAACAAAGGTTATAGATAACCATAACGGGCTCCCTCATTATATTT
>CAIPKT010000090.1 GCA_903865705.1 uncultured Chlorobiaceae bacterium | reverse complement strand
CTGTTCCCGCTGGTTGAAAGACCAATAAGAATATCGCCCTCCCGCCCGTAAGCCTCCACAAGCCGGGCAAACACCGCATCATAACCAAGATCATTTGCCCCGGCCGTCAGGGCCGAGGTATCGGTCGAAAGCGCTATGGCCGGAAGCGCCGGACGCACCACACTGCTCCGATATCGGATCGTCAACTCAGTAGCCAGATGCTGGGCATCCGCCGCACTGCCCCCATTACCGCAAAGCAGCACCTTACCGCCCTCCTCAAACGTCCCCGCAATCATGCGCGCCATGGCAACAATTACGTCACTGTTCTGCCTCGCAACCCTTTCCTTAAGCTGCGAACTATAAAGCATGGCATCAAGCACAACCTCTTCATACCGGGGACGATCCGTAAGCCCGTCGGCACAGCCGCATTCCTTCATCATAACAACAACGATTTAAACCTGTAACGAATTGCACGCGCACTAAGCCCAATATACTGAAAAAGCGGAATTCCACTCTCTGCAATCACCACTACTCGCTCCCCTCTTTTGGGGAAATCAAAGGGATGTCTCACTGGTTAAACTTTTTGAATTCAAGAGAATGCCGTCATTTTAAAGTACTTTGAATCGACGAAACGATTACGCACATTTTACATGTAATAACGACGAACAGAGGTGAATCAAGCGGAATTCCGCTCTCAGCAATCACCACTACTCGCGCGACACTTTTAGGGAAATAAAAGGAATGTCTTAGTGGTTAAACTTTTTGAATTCAAGAGAATGCGGCCTTTTCAAAGCGCTTTGAATCAACAAAACAATTACGCACATTTTACTTGTAATCGCAACAAACAGAGGTGAATCAAGCGGAATTCCGCTCTCTGCAATCACCACTACTTGCGCTCTTTTTTTGGGAAAACAAAGGGAATGTCTTACTGGTTAAACTTTTTGAATTCATAAGAGTGCGGTCTTTCTGAAGTATTTTGATTCACGGAAAACAATACTTAGAATATACTGGAATATCGAAGACTAAAGGAAAATCAAGTGCCTTATGAAACACATGATGTTGTATGAACCAGAGTAACGCAGCGAAAAAAGCAACGAGCCGTAAGGGGAATCATGAGCAGAGAGGCGGGTCAATAATGCAAGAGAACCCTGCAAATCGTTTTAAAATAAATTACATCAATTTTCTGATAACAGAAGATCAAAAAGGAATTGAAATATGGCTTTGACACTTGATGATATTATGGCACAATCAAAGGATGTGGTTGCCCGAGTGATTGAGGATGAACTTATTATGGCGCCTCTGAACTGTATAGGCAATATGGACACTGAATTGTATAGCATGAACGAGACAGGCAAGGCTATCTGGTCGCGCCTTGATGGAAAACGCTCATTGAGGACTATTGCCAGAGAGATGGCTGAAGAGTTCAGCACAGCTCTTGGAGTGATCGAGAGGGATGTTATCGGGTTGGTTGAGGAGTTGCAAAAGCAGAAGATGGTGATTGTCCTATAGAGGGGAATCGCCTTGATTAGATACGGAAGACTTAACAGGCTCATACGTTATTATTAGCATTATTATGTATCTTGTGTAGTTTAACTAAATGATCAAAATTATCGGGTCGGAAAGCAGTTTCAGTGAGGCCTGCAAAGAACCTGTATTATCTTTTAATTTTAGCTTCTTAATAAGTTTCATTCCATAAAAAGGAAAAAAAACATGAACAAATTTAAATCTTTGATGCTGGCAGCCGCCATGATTGGGTTGTCAAGTGTTACTTCGTATGCTCAGACTTTACCTGTACCTTGTGAACCTGATTACGCAGTGTATAATCAAATCAAGTTAATTAACATTCAGTTTGATGGTAATGGTACTTATTCGGGGCAAGCAGCGGGCCCTGCCACTTCTTTAGTTCTAAATAAGTGGAATCAGTTCACCTCGGTTGAGGGGTTTGGTGTTCCAGTTTATGCTTATGATGGTTTAATTGCTGATCAGGGTAATGGTGGAAGTGTAACATTCGCTTACGACTCTAAAGCTATTATAACTTCTGCATACTCTGTCACCAATTTTAAAGGTGCGAATGCAACAATACCTTACACTGCTGGCGGAGATAATGACCTGATGAGCGGATATGTCTATTCTACAACATTATCGTCTGCAACTCCTTTTGATACGGACAACTATATGACCTTTGAACACCTGAAACCACTTACTGATTATTGTCTGCATGTTTACACTCAGTCTGAAGTAACAAGTGGAAATGATTTTGGTCAAGGCCAACAATTGTCGATTAGTTTTACAAATGGTTTGGGCACAGGTAGTGTAAATCCAAAAATTACGAACCTTTCAGACGCTTTAAACACCAACTCATTTGTTCTCGACCAGAATTATTTGGATTATAGGGTTACGACCAATAGTCTGGGACAGTTGAGTTTTGAGTTTTCATCTCCCGTTGGAGGTACAGGCGTTACAAACCGTGCTATCATTAATGGTTTGCAGCTCTCTCCTACTCCTGAGCCAGCAAGCATGTTGCTGATTGGTGTCGGTGGTGCTCTGATGTCTGCAATGAAGGCAAGAAAGAAAAAGTCCGCTGAAAAATCAATAGTATAAAAATCTATCGCATAACAATGAGATCATTATTAGTTCTTCTCTTTCTTGCGTTTACCGTTGCCGGGTGCTCATCGCACACCG
>CAIPKT010000089.1 GCA_903865705.1 uncultured Chlorobiaceae bacterium | reverse complement strand
GAACGGTTGGTCAGCAGACCACCGTATTCCCGGGCAAACGGCACTCCTTGCGCAACGCACAGATCGATAATTTGATTACTGACCTGAGCCAGCCGATACACGTTTGCTTCACGTGCCCGATAATCGCCACCTTTGACGGTGTCGTAAAAGAGCCGGAAAGCACTGTCACCGTCGTTTGGATAATTTTTCGCGGCATTGATTCCACCCTGCGCAGCAATGCTGTGTGCGCGACGCGGCGTATCCTGATAGCAGAACACCTTGACATTGTAACCGAGTTGTCCAAGCGATGCAGCAGCCGAAGCTCCTGCAAGACCGGTACCGATGACGATGATGTCAAGCTTGCGTTTGTTGTTGGGGTTTACCAGCTTGCAGCCAGCTTTGTAGGCAGTCCATTTGTCAGCCACCGGCCCTTCAGGGATTCTGGCGTTGAGGCGTGTCATTGAAGAGTATTGTGAGCGTTGTTTTTAGTAAAAAACACAGTCGTTGTCGATTATTTAATTACCTGAATAACATAGAGATAAATCGGCACAAGACTGAATCCGACAGCAATCAAAACAGAGAAGGCCGAACCAATAAACTTTACAGCATCTGTATACTTGCTGTGGTTCCAGCCGAGGGTCTGAAAAGCCGACTGAATGGCATGGTTCAGATGTATCCCGAGAAATACAAAACAAACAATATAAAGCAGTGAATACAAGGGAGATGAAAACAAAAGAAGGGTGCGATGATAGAAGTCGTGACTTGCAATACCGGGAGGGGGAGCTACAAGGCCAATCTTGATAAAGTAGAAATCAAAAAAATGGAGGGCAAGGAAGATGAAAACAATAATACCGGTATGAAACATGTACTTCGAGAAGAAGGATGTCTCAGAACTGTTACTGCAGGCATAGGCAGTTGGCCGTGCTGCCCGATTCTGGATGGAGACCAGTAACCCAAAAAGGATATGGAGCAGAAAACCGGAAAAAAGTACAATCTCAAAAACCTTTATGACAGAATTGGTACCCATGAAGGCTGCCGCTTCAGTGAACATAAGGCCCCCATCATCTTTCAACAGCATAAGATTGATGCCGAGATGCACACATAAAAATGTAACCAGAAAAAGTCCGGCAAGAGCCATAAGTACCTTTCTGGTAATAGACGAATACAAAAGCATGATGTTCATACTATGGTTATTTCGATGGGAAAGAACTGCGGATTACCTCCTGATGGCTGATAATGTAAGTTCCTCTTTTCTATCTTCCAACATAAAAATTATGCCCCGTTGTCATTATCGATCAACGCTACTGCACGGACAGGCGAGGCTTCCGCCCCGATAATCTTTAATGGAAAGCCGCAAAAGATGAAAGCGAAATGTAATAGCCGGGTTATGCGGGCAAGATTCTCAAAAATGAGTATCCCGTGTTGAAGTAACCGATTATGAACAGGGAAATCTTCAGAGTCAGGTGCATCGACTGAAATCATGTCAACACCAAGCCCTTTAAGATCAAAACCGGTCAACCATAAAGCCGCTTCTGCAGATAGCACTGGGTATCCCTCGTAGTAATAAGGAGATCCCCAGTATTGGCACCACCCTGAGCAAAGCAGCAGAAACTCACTCCCCTTGATAAGATCCTCGAAAGGATAAAGCTCTTCAATGGAAATCACCCCTCCAGCTCTGCCCCGGAGATCAATAGCACATCCCTTTCCTGCAAATCGCTCAACACTGAAAGCATCAAGGGAACGACCCCCGCGAAGCATATGCGAAGGCAAATCGACATGTGTCCCGGTATGGGAAGACAGAGAAAAAAGCTGCTCGGCAAATCCATGCTCTTCAATGGAAGCAAGAGGCTGAAACTGCGGTCCGGGAGTACCGGGATAACAAGGCATCCCTGACGTGATAGTATGACTCAGATCAATAAAGCGCATCACCCGGTCCCCTGTTTCGTCCTATCCTGGCGGAAACATAGTCAACAATCGCCTGAATAGCTGTTTCCTGCTCGCAATCACAAAAAGTCTGGTGCCCGGATCGCTCCAGCCAGATGATAGACTT
>CAIPKT010000088.1 GCA_903865705.1 uncultured Chlorobiaceae bacterium | reverse complement strand
GCAAGTTTACCATTTGAATTGTTGTCCATGTCTGGTAATGAATTAGGTTTAGTGGCTTACCCTAAAAATTATTGAGTAAGATAAGCATAAATAGTAAAGACGACAAACAGAAAGCTTAAAAAGCTTGCCGACTAGCGAGGCAAAACTTTTTTTCCATCTCTAAATGAAGAAGAAAGGCTTCCTGCCAGCAGAGTCAAGAAGGATAAAAGCATTTGTAACTCATTTAATTTTTTAGAATACTGGAAACAGATACGTTAAAAACCTCAGCTTTTTTTTGCCTTATGATCACGACAACCAGCAGTGTTATCGATTTCGAAAAAGCAGAACGCGATTTTCTTTTTCTCATACTCTGCTTTCAGGAAGTACTCCACGACCTTGGAGAGCATGAACTTGCAGAGCACCTTCCCTGGGAAAATGCCAGCATGCCGCTTGAGCGATACCCCAACAGCGATCGCGCGCTTCAGGCATTTTCCATTTTCTTCCAACTGCTCAATATGGCTGAAGAAAACTCCGCTGCTCAGAACCGACGGGTTCTTGAAGCTGAACACGGATTGGCGCACCTTACCGGCCTCTGGGGGAGAACCCTGCTGCGTTTCAGGGAACGGGGAATTTCGGAAGCTGGGATTTGCAGCCTGCTGCCGGAGATCTCTATCGACGCCGTTCTGACAGCCCATCCAACTGAAGCGAAACGAAAAACGGTGCTTGAACAACACCGGCAGCTTTACCTGCTTCTGGTACAACGGGAAAACCAGATGTGGACCCCGCTCGAAAAGCTCGACATCCGCAATCAGATCAAGGTGGTACTGGAAAGACTCTGGAGAACGGGAGAGATCTTTTTTGAAAAGCCCGAAGTAGCAGATGAACGGAGGAATGTTATCCACTACCTCTTCAATATTTTTCCTGAAGTGTTGCCAATGCTCGACAAACGCCTCCTTCAGGCATGGAAGGATGCAGGGTTTGACAGCGCCAGCCTTTCTGATCCCCGGACTCTTCCCCGCCTCAGCTTCGGGAGCTGGGTAGGGGGCGACCGTGACGGCCACGCGCTCGTCACGGCCAGTGTCACCGAAGAAACCCTTGCCGATATGCGGCGGAATGCTGTTGCACTGGTTCTGCGTCACCTGCAAGAGCTTGCATCAAAATTAAGTTTCAGCGAAAGGCTCCAGAATCCGGGCAAGAAGCTTCTCCAACGCATCGAAACCCTCGGCCTAAAACTAGGAGAGACAAGCATTGAAGCAATTCAGCGAAACCGTCATGAACCATGGCGCCAGCTCCTTAACCTGATGATCGCCTCTCTTCCGCTTGAAACCGATGAAGCAGGAACCGGCCAGATAAACCTTGAACCCTGTCACTACAAAAGTTCCGGCGAGCTCCTTGAAGATCTTTCGCTTCTCCGTCAATCGCTCCTCGACGTTGGAGCGCAGCATATCGCCGATACAGAGGTCGCACCGGTCTACAGAATTGTACAGACCTTCGGCTTTCATCTTGGTGCGCTGGATATCCGACAAAACAGCCACTTTCACGATCTTGCGCTCTCACAGCTCATGACCGCTTCCGGGCTTAACGGCAACGATTTTCTTGAATGGGATGAAGCAGCAAGAAGAAAATTCCTTGACCGTGAACTTCAGTCACCCCGACCTTTTACCCATCCGGATATGAATGTTGGAGCTGAAGCCGAAGCCGTACTTGCGTGCTACAAGGTACTGCTCAACCACAGCAAGCAGTATGGAACCGATGGACTTGGCTCCCTTATTGTCAGCATGACACGAAATACCTCTGACCTTCTTGTAATCTATCTCTTTGCCCGCGAAGTCGGACTGATGAGACCGCACGGTGATGGGGACGCCTGTATCCTCCCCGTTGTCCCGCTCTTCGAAACCATTGAAGATCTGAAAAAAAGCCCGACAATACTTCAGGAATTTTTGAACCACCCCGTGACACAACGAAGTCTTGATTACCTGAAAAAGCAAGCCGGCAAAACAAAAGCGGTTCAGGAAGTGATGATCGGATACAGCGACAGCAACAAGGATGGCGGGATTTTTGCAAGCACATGGACGCTCTACCGGGCCCAGGAAGCACTGCTTGAAGCAGCCGGACGAAGCGGAACAGACATTCTTTTTTTTCATGGCAGAGGTGGCAGCATCAGCCGTGGAGCAGGCCCGACACACCGTTTTATCAAAGCGCAACCCTACGGATCCTTCAATGCGGGCATGCGCCTGACCGAACAGGGCGAAACCATAGCGCAGAAGTACGCCAACCGCATCAGTGCCGTCTATAATCTCGAACTCTTCATGGCCGGGGTTGCTTCAGTCATGGCAAAACAGCGGAGCAGCCCAAAAAGAGCACACCCCCTTGAACCAGTTATGGATACCCTCTCGGAAAAGAGCAACCAAACCTACCGGGAGCTGATTGAGGCAGAAGGGTTTCTGACCTTTTTCCGGGAAGCCACGCCTATTGACATTATTGAATCATCAAGAATTGGATCGCGCCCCTCAAGAAGAAGCGGCCAGACAAACCTTAAAGACCTGCGGGCTATTCCCTGGGTTTTCAGTTGGAACCAGGCCCGTTTTTCACTCTCAGGATGGTATGGCGTAGGTTCCGCTCTTGAGCACCTGCACACCACTGATCCGGAAACCTTCGATGAAATCCGCTTCCGAAGCCACGCCTGGCCACCGCTCCGCTACATTATCAGCAATGCCGACACCAGTTTGGCATCAGCCGACCTTCAGATCATGAACCAATACGCTGAGCTGGTCAATGACACCGCTATCCGGGATCGCATTCTCAGCATGATCGAGACCGAATACCATCGGACAAAAAAATATATCGAACTGCTGTTCGCCGAGCCTCTGGAGATCCAGCGCATGAATGTCGACAAATTTATCGCCCCCCGTCGTGAAGGACTTCAAATGCTGCACCAGCAGCAGATCAAACTCCTCAAAGAATGGCGGGCCCTCAAGGATTCCGACATGCAGAGCGAGGCTGAGAGCCTGCTGCTGAAGCTCTTCCTGACCGTCAACGCCATATCAGGGGGGTTGCGCACTACAGGGTAACCCGGGAGCTCCAGCCCGGCAGAAAAAAAGGATAATCTGCCGAGCAGTTGCTATCCGGGCGTTGACCGCACGGTACTGCTGCGGTACAAGATTGACGATATACCGTTGCTGTTTGAGAATGAGTGGAGGATGCTGAGGCAGTTTAGGGCGTAGAGAGGGATTGCCTTAATTTGGTAACAACTCAATCCATCCCTTTTTTTTCAGGACGTCAAGTGCAAGTCTGATCTGACGCGAGGAGAACTGCCTCTTTTTTTCATTCCAGGCATAGACACTCGTAATAACATCATCTACAGTCTGAACTTGTTCATTCTTTACAACCCAATGCACTGTGGCCAAAAGCTCGAGACCGAAAGGTGATTCGAAGCCTTCAACAAGACTGCATACCCTGTCAAAATGTACTTGAGTGTTAGAGGTATCTTTCTCCTTAAGAAACAAAAGTGCATCATCAAGAGCGCCAGGCACCAACGTCAACTGCTTGTCGGGCTTATCCCCTCCATCATCATATCCAGAAACCAAATGCCCTTCGATAGCATGTAAAACATGCCGAAGGTTTTCAGCATAAGGTCCATAAGGGCCCTTTGTAAAGTTGAGCCGTAGCTCCTGACCTGCACACTGCATGAAATACATGAGTTTATGTACCTCCAACAATGAAATAAACGGATCCAATAACCCGGCAAGATAACGATGCATCAGCCCAACCAAGGCCGCCCGACCTGACGTCATCCTTGGAACATCGCTTGAAAGATTCTGTTTTTTATCAGCGAATGCCTCATCAGGCTCAAATATGATAACCTTAACATCACTCAATTCCCGCAGGGCAGCTTCAATTCGTGGGCGTACATCATTCCATCTCAATCCTCCCAATCCACTCCCAAGCGCTGGAACGGCAATCGATCGAATATTCCTTGCCGTGATCTCTTCAGCCAATGCAACAAGACCAGCATCAATATCCTCCATACGGCTTTTGCCTTTCCAGTGGCGCTTGGTTGGGAAATTGATGATATAGTGAGGATTGGTCAATGCTCCTGTATCAAAAGCAAACATTTTTCCGGGCATGACCTCATTGCGTTTGCAAGCAGCAAGATAGGATTTGAAATTCTCAGGGAAAACGTTCTTAAACTGAAGAGCAATACCGCGCCCCATAATACCAACACAGTTGACCGTATTGACTAAGGCTTCGGCATCTGCTGCCAGTATGTTTCCTTTCCTGAATTCAATCATATATGCTCCCTACTTTTATCAATAATACCATTCAGGCTTTAATTCAACAATAAGATTATGTTGTGTCGCTGACAAGATCTCAAGAACTTGCCGGTGAACCTTTTGAGAATTCACACCAATACGCGACACCAGCTCCAACGGAAACTGCTGCTCAACAAGAAACTCGGCCTGTTTGCCCTCCTTGCACTGCCGCCAGTCCGTAGCACGCACTGATGCCCAAGCAATGTCATTTAAATGGGCAAGATCATACCTGCTTTCACAATACATGGCACCTGCATTTGACAAAGTAAAGGCCCAACGTTTTCCTTGCGTCTCAGCCCATTCAACACTCTCCCTCAGATCAGCCTCCAAATGAACAATATCTTCTTGACCGCCCCGATAGTCCAACCCTTCATGATTTCCTGTATGAATCAAGTAAAGCATGATAGAGCGTGGACAAAAATAGAACGGCACGCATTCGCCGATATGCAAATCAGGATATTTGTCCAGATATAACTCACTGAGGCGCCTCTGCTTAATCGTAGTCATACCGATAGTTGTACCGCCAAGTGAGCGATTACCGATTTCTGCATCAGACCATAAACGTCCTTCCGCAACAATTGAGGGAAGCCGGTCAACATGGACGATGTGGT
Source organism: uncultured Chlorobiaceae bacterium (assembly GCA_903865705.1). Taxonomy (GTDB): domain Bacteria; phylum Bacteroidota; class Chlorobiia; order Chlorobiales; family Chlorobiaceae; genus Chlorobium. The sequence continues at coordinate 250 of CAIPKT010000088.1, read as the reverse complement.
ATATCTTTGGGTTTGCAGGTACTCTCATAGTATGCTTCCGTTTTTACTGGCAACCTCTTTTAGCAACAAAAATTTGTCAGCCTATTCTCACCACCCATTCAGCGCTGAAGAGATCAAGGCATTGCGTGAACGTGAAGAGGTGAGCCAGAGAGTTTTTGCTCACTATCTGAACGTGACAAAGGAATCAGTCAGTCAATGGGAACGCGGACAAAAGAAACCCGCCGGTACAACATTGAAACTTCTTTCTCTT
>CAIPKT010000087.1 GCA_903865705.1 uncultured Chlorobiaceae bacterium | reverse complement strand
GCAGCGTCTCTCAGTCTGATCATACCGGGGGAATCAAGAGTGCCTGAAAAAACAAGGTGTACCTTCCTCTGTTCGGCGAAATTCTTTGCCACGAGCATCTGGGGCAGAGCGTTGCTGTTTTCAGCAAGCATTGCGTTACAGGCGTTGATGGTCTCTTCAGCCTTATGGATGAACTCTTCTTTTCCAGTCATCTCAGCAAGCCGTAGCAGGTTGAGTGTGGTGACCGAATTTGCTGAAGGTTCTGCTCCATCATACTCTTCCTTGAGTCTCAGCGGCACCGTATTGTCATCAATAGCAGTACTGAAATATCCTCCCTGTACCTCGTCGAAAAAGAGGGCGTTTTGCAGTTCAGCAAGTTCCAGAGCTGTTTTGAGATAGCTGGTTTCAAACGAGGCCTCGTAAAGGTCGATCAGCGCCTGGACAAAAAAGGCATAATCTTCGGCTTTGCCTGCAATGGCAGCGTTGCCGTCTCGATACCGGCGAAGCAGGCGTCCTTTGGTGCGGTCAAAGAGTTTTTCGAGAATAAAGTCCGCAGCTTTCCGGGCTGCTGCAAGGCAGGCTTCGTCATGCAGTACCTGATAGCCTTTAGCCAAGGCTGAAATCATCAGCCCGTTCCATGCTGTGAGAATTTTATCATCAAGAAAAGGTCTGGGCCTTTTGGTTCTTGCCGTGAAAAGCCTTGTTCGGGCATTATCAAGCGCCACGCTGATCTCTTCGGCATTTTTTCCGAATTTTTCCGCGGTCTCATCAATACTTGCTTGCTGAATCAGGATGTTTTTGCCAGTAAACTCTCCATGCGGATCGTGCATGGCATTTCCTTCAAGCCTGATGCCATAGGTAAAGAAGAAAATCGCTGCAAGCGCTTCGTCATCAAGAGTTTCGCGGATTTCATCAGCGCTCCAGAGATAAAATGCCCCCTCCTGCTTACGCCCGGTTTCATCAGCGGTAAGGCTGTCGGCATCTTCAGCCGAGTAGAAGCCGCCTTCGGGAGAAGCCAGGTCGCATAGGACATAGTTGATGATATCTTCTGCTACGGCTTTATAGCGAGGGTCTTTACTGCACTGATAGGCTTCAAGAAAGGAGATGGCCAATTGGGCATTGTCGTAGAGCATCTTTTCAAAATGAGGCACATGCCAGCGCTCATCGGTGGAGTAGCGGGCAAAACCTCCGCCTCCTTTGCCGGTAACGCCGATATGGTCGTGGATTCCTCCGTCAGCCATTTTGCGAAGGGTGTGCAGCGCCATCGTCAGCGCTTTTTTGTTTCCGGTATGGTAAGCGTGGTTGAACAGAAAGTTCAGAAGGGCAGGACGCGGGAATTTTGGGGCGCCGCCAAAACCACCAAACTTTTGGTCGTAGTTTGCTTTAAGCCACTCGAAGCATTTTTTCTGAGCCTCTTCAATGCCCGTCATAGAGGAGGGAGTTTTCTTTGACTCTTCATCGAGAGAGGCAAAGAAGCCGACGGAAGCGGCAATGATTTTTTCCCGGTCACCCTCCCAGAGGCGGGCTATGGAGAGGAGAATGGTTTTAAATCCCGTCATGCCGTAGCGTTCATCAGGGGGAAAATAACTGCCGCCATAAAATGGCTTCAGTTCCGGGGTCAGCCAGACCGACATTGGCCAGCCGCCTCTTCCGGTGGTGGACTGCACATAGCTCATATAGAGGCGGTCGAGATCGGGGAGCTCTTCGCGATCGACTTTGACCGGCACGAAATAGGCATTCAGCACTCCGGCAATGTCAGGATTTTCAAATGATTCCATTTCCATGACATGGCACCAGTGGCAGGTGGAATAGCCCACGGAGAGAAAGATGGGCTTCTCTTCTTCTCTTGCCTTTTCAAAGGCCTCCTCTCCCCATGCCATCCATGCAACCGGGTTCAGTGCGTGCTGCAGCAGATAGGGACTTTTTTCCTCTATAAGGCGATTAGGCTTTTTTGCTGGTAAAGTCATGGTGGGTCGTCCGGTAGTTTGTTGAAACACTTATGGATAGAGAACCGTCAACGGATGGTTGAAAGTTCTTCATTTCTGAAACCATCAGTGAACTCTACCGGTTATAGGGGGTGAGTTACAACAATAAAGGGGTGTTTAACGATGCTTGTCAGGATAATGAAAAGCGCTTTTAGATGGAAGGGGATAGCTTCAACGGCTTTTTTCTTTTCCTTGCTTCTTTTTTTCTGCGGATGCGCAGGCAATAACGGCCTTTCATCCCTTCCGGAAAAGCCTCATTCAACGGTTCAAAAGGAGAATGGTATGCATTTTAATGAGTTGACTCCCGATGAAGATCGGGTGATTGTTCATAAGGGAACGGAACGGCCATTTACGGGAAAGTACTATCTGAACAAGGAGAAGGGTACCTATCTCTGCAGGCGTTGTGATGCTCCCTTGTTTCGCTCAACGGACAAGTTTGAGTCGGGCACTGGCTGGCCGAGTTTTGATGATACCATCGAAGGTGCGGTCAAACAAATTCCTGATGCTGATGGCAGCCGAACGGAAATAGTCTGTGCCCGGTGTGGCGGACATCTCGGTCATGTCTTTTTCAGGGAAGGAATGACCACAAAAAATGTCCGTCATTGTGTCAATTCGCTTTCTCTTGGTTTTCTGCTGGAAGCAAAGGCTGCTGCGGTTACACAAAAGGCGATTTTTGCCGGCGGGTGCTTCTGGGGGGTTGAATACCATTTCAATAAACTGAAGGGTGTGCTTTCAGCCAAATCAGGCTATATCGGCGGTACAATTGATCATCCTACCTACAAACAGGTCTGTACCGGCAAAACCCGGCATGCCGAAGCCGTAGAAATAGAGTTTGATCCGGCACTGGTCAGCTATGAAACCTTAGCGAAACTCTTTTTCGAGATTCACGATCCGACTGAACTCAACCGGCAGGGGCCTGATATTGGTACGCAGTACCGGTCCGCCGTTTTTTATACTGATGATGAGCAGAAAAAGGTGGCCGAAAAGCTTATCGGCGAGCTGAAAGCTAAAGGATACAAGGTTGTGACCACCGTTGAGCATGCCGGAATATTCTGGCCGGCCGAGGATTACCATCAGGACTATTATGAACGGAACGGCCATCAGCCTTACTGCCACATTTATCAAAAGCGGTTTTAGCTCAGCAGCTCAAGCACTTCCGGAATGGTGTCGCAGACTGAGTAGTAGCGGCCGTGCTCTTTGGTGACCATTTGCTCTGTGGCAATACGGTCGAAAAAGAGGAGCAGGGGGTTCCAGAAACCGTTCAGATTCAGCAGAATGATCGGCTTGTGATGGTGCCCGAGATGTTTCCAGGTGATTACTTCAATAAGCTCATCGAGGGTGCCGAGGCCGCCGGGGAGAACGAGATAGGCATCTCCCCATTCGGCGAGCTTCATTTTTCGTTCATGCATGGTTTCAACGACATGCAGTTCACTCAGGCCGTAATGGGCAACCTCGCGCTCCTCCAGAAAGCGCGGGATAATCCCTTTGGCTGTTCCTCCGTTTTCCATGACGGCATCGGCAATGCAACCCATCAGCCCGACCCGTCCTCCTCCAAAAACCAGGTCGATACCCCGTTTCGCAAATTCCCGGCCAAGTTCAGTGGCTGCAGCAAAATAGGCTGGGGGAGCGAGGTTGCTTGAACTGCAGTAGACGGTAACGGATGCGATCATGGTTGAAGTCAGTAGTTAAGGGTGATGCTGTCGTCAGCACGCTCGTAGACATAGGATTTTGGATCTACTATTTTTTTGACGGTAAAGCGTTTTGAGGCTCTCTCCCAGAGGTCGGTATCTTCGGCATACACCATATCCCGGAATCCTTCGAGGGCAAAAAAGAGCTCTCTTTTTCCGAAGAGGGTTCCGCACAGGATACACTCCCGGATGCCGATGAGCCGGTCGGGATGGTAACAGTCTTTGACCATGATGGTTTCATCACAGAGAAATCCGCCAGAGAGCAAGGAAACGTCCCCCATCCCCTCAAGGAGCGTGATCCTCGTTTCGAGATGGTTTTCCAGATAGTGGTCGTCACTGTCAAGAAAGGTGATGTAGCGGCCGAAAGATGCCTGTATACCGGCATTGCGTGCGAGTGCAGCTTTCCGGTTACGTTGCTTCATGTACCGGATATTGGGAAATTTTTGGATGAATGGGTCAAGCGTTTCGAAGGTGCTGTCGGTACTGCCGTCATCGACAATAATCAGTTCCCAGTTGTTGAACGATTGAGCAAGAACGCTTTGCACGGCATGCTGAAGGTGACGGGCCCGGTTAAACGTGGCTATGACAATCGAAATGTCTGGTTTGCAACCGAATCTCATGGTCTTGTGGCTCTGATGGCAAAAGCACAGACAAGCATACCGGCAACCAAAAAGTTCTGTGCAATGGCGTTATAGCGGACATCCATAGTAGCTGGTGATTTTACCAGTGCAAATTGCAGGATAAATTGCGGAATTATAAGGGCGCCGACAATGATTCCGTATGTAGTCTGACCAATCATGAACATGTAGCATGAGGCCAGAACTTGACCGGCATTAATGAGTACAGCGGCAATGATTGCGGCATTTGTTTCTCCGAAGACAACAGGAAGCGTTCTGATGCCGACTTGCCGGTCACCCTCTATTGATTTGAAGTCGTTGATGGTCATGGTGCCCGTGCTGGAGAGGGTGAAAAGCCCGGCAACGATCAGTGACGGTTGAAGTGATGAGAGGGAAAAGGAGGGATTATAGGCAATCTCTCCGGCTATCCATGGTATGATCAGGTATGAGACGGCAACAATGATATTACCCGCCCAGAGCCGTTTTTTCAGCTTGATGGGGTTTGCGCTGTAGAGATGTGCATTGACAATGCCGATGACGACGTAAAAGCCGATGAGCGGATGAATCATATAGCCCGTGATAACGGAAAGAACCGACCAGACAGAAATCAGGATGGTGGCGTTTTTAAGCGAGATGGCACCGCCGGGTATCGGACGGTTTGGTTCGTTGATTTCATCGAGATCGCGGTCAAAATAGTCGTTCAGCATCTGGCAGGTTCCGCTTGCCAGTGGACCGGTGAGCAACATGGCGAGCAAAAACTTCATGCTGATTATCTCCTTCCATCCAAAAACACCACTTGCCACAGCTCCGCAAATAAAGCTCCACATGACCGGAATCCAGGTTACCGGTTTTAGAAAGCGGATGATCAGTGCCAGTTTGGAGATGTTCTCAACAGGCATCGGCCTGGCATGAACCAGTTTTCGGACACTTAAGGGCGTTTTAAACTCGCCCTGATCCGGCTGTTGAGGCTCTGAACTCTTTATGGGACGAAAATCACTCACACGTACAGGCTTATGTTGGAGAAATGCTGACTGCCCTTGAAAATAACAGGTAAAACTCAAGAAAGGAATTATCTGTCGTAAAACGGCACTGTTATATGTACAATACCTCAAATATCCTGAAGTTTTTTTTTAAACTGCAAAAACACGGCTTGCTATACGTTATTTTTGCTTGCGCAAGTTGATCCTTGTTTCTAAATCATGACAATAAAAAGGAGAGGTGCCTTATGGTTGGTCGTCGTTTACTGAAGGAGATGAAAAAAACTTTTTTGTTTCATGCCATCGCAGCTCATTTCAGCAATGGGCTTATTCCCGTTGCCGTGCTTTATCTGCTTTTGACCCTTTCAATCGGGAGCACCTATTTCGAACATACGGTTGAGCATCTCATTGTCATCGTCCTTATGGCCATTCCGGTCTCATTTTTTTCAGGCATTCATGATTGGAAAACAAAATATCGTGCAGCAAAAGCCCCCATTTTTATCAAAAAAATAAGGCTTTCGTTTGTGCTTTTTCTTTTATGCGCATCAGCAGTCTGTATTAGGCTTACCATTCCTGATGTGATGAGTCGCCCTGGTATTGAACACTGGCTCTATCTTGCGCTTCTTTTTTCAATGTTGCCTGTCGTGACGCTCCTCGGTCATTACGGCGGCAAACTTTCAGCTCAGTCAAAACAGGATGGCAAACAAAGCTGAAATATCAATTCACACAAAGTTTTTTTGTGACCGGATGCTATGACTTTGGCGATAAACTTTGGTAGTAAGCCATTAATGGAGTATAATAGAAGGTGTTTGCGGTATATAGAATGTGTTATTTGTGATTGTTACAAATATGTTAAAACTTTCGCTTGTATTTCAGTTAACAATAGTTGATATTAATTATACAGTTTATGTATAAATCGAAAATCAGCTTCATTGATTTTAATTTTCAAAATCCTGAATTGTAGCTGCCGGAGTTTACGTAAATATATCAGCACCGATCACTCCAAAATACTATAAACGAATCCAAAGAAGCCTCTCTGCAAATTATTGCTTTTTTAGACTGGTTTGAGCTGTACGTATTTAAACTGAAATAGCTCATACGGTTTTAGTTTTTCACCCGTTCTTCAGAAACATCATTTGGCGCCTTACCTTGGTTGGTCTCCATTTTTGAGCCAAAAATGCTCTATTAGTATTTTTGTAACTCTGCGTAATTAGGACTGATCTTGTCCGTTTCTAGTTTATACCGATTTCTTGATTGTTATAAAAACTGCTCAGCTTGTTGACGTTTTTCAGTTAAAGCGTTGCAATGAGTTTGTCATCTGAAGCACCGACAAAAAGAACACATCTTTCGCTGGTGGGGTTGTCGTTTTTTATCAAATAAGTTGTTTATAAATAAGAGGTAAAATTTTTAACATTGGAGAAAATCATGATGCGTTTTGTTGCGGTATGTTCTCTTATTTTTGCTTTTATCTGTTCGGCACAAATCGTCAGTGCCCTAGAGATTGCTCCCATCGAAAAAGCTGCTTTACGAGCCAAGTATAATATTCCTCAAGGCAAAGATATCTATGAACGTGTTTGTTCTAATTGTCATGACAGCGGTGTTATGGAAGCTCCGAAATTTTGTGATTTGACAGATTGGAAGCCGAGAATGCTCCTCGGGATGGAGCATCTTGTCAAGCATACTATTGACGGTTTCAACAATATGCCAGCAAAAGGAGGAATGGAATCCTTGACGCTTGCCGAGAGCTCTGATGCTGTAGCTTATATGGTTGATCAATGCCTTGTCGAGCCAAAGTGAATTGTAGCAAATATTAATAACTTTTACGCGTATAATTCAATACATTTATACACTGGAATATTATAGGTTAGGCAATAGTATACAGGACAGCAATCCTGCTTTATTTTAACATTTTTTCACGCATTTGGCGGGGTAGTGCCAATATCACAACCACAACATATAAAACATAAAACGATATGAATATGTTCAAAAAAACAATGCTTTTGGGTGCAAGCTGTATGACGGTAGTGGCAATTTCTGCTCCGCAGGAGGGATCAGCAACACCTGTCTTTGCACGTCAAACCAGTCAGTCATGTGCGGCCTGCCATTTTCAGCGCTTTCCGTTACTCAATGCCTATGGTCGCACGTTTAAAGCTAAAGGGTACACTCAGGTAGGCAAGCAGGGTACGATTGATGATACAAATCTTTCAACTCCTGTAATCCTCAATGCCGGGCTCATAACTAAATTCAGGTATCAGAAGACGAATGGCACTGCTGATACGGCATTAAACGCAGGCGAGTTTCAGGTTCCGGATGAAGCATTCATTTCGCTTGGCGGAAAAGTTGCAAACAACATCGGATTCCAGGCTGAAATTAATGTCGGTGGAACCGCCAGCCTCACTGGGTTTAAGGTGCCGTTTGTATTCCCGACAAGCAAAGACTTTAGCTTCTTGGCTATTCCTTTTTTCACTGATGCACAGGGCCCGGCCTTCGGATTTGAGCTTTTGAACACTGGCGCATTGCGTTTCAGTCGCGCTTTTGAGCATCGTGCAGAGACCTCCGCCCAGCAATATCTTGCTACTGATGGAAAAACAACAGGCCTTTCTCTCGTTGCCTATCACAAGCACGGATACGTCAGTTACACGCCATACATCCGTGATGATGCCTCGACTTTTTCTTCTGGCCGGTACCTCAGCTATATCCGTGGCGTTGTCACCCCTGAAAAAGTTGGCGACTGGGATCTTGCTGCTGGCTTCCAGATCTGGACAGGCAATTCAAAGACTGGACTTGATGCTGCTCCAGTAACCAAACATGCCGATGTATGGTCGCTTGATGCTCAGGCACAGGGTAAAGTTGCAGATCTGCCCCTTGGCATTTATGCAACTTATGGCAGTGCAGCGAAATCTACCGCCACCGTAGCAAACGACTATAACACAAGCTTGGTTGACAGCAAGAATGCATTTACTGTAGCAACTGAACTGGGTGTTATCCCTTCAAAACTTTCTGTAGGGATTGGCTACAGAGCTGCCAATAAAGGTACCAGCAACAGCGATGTTGAAAATTCCGTGACTCTTGGTGCCAATTATCAGATTGCCAAAAATATGGTTTTTCAGGTGAACCACAGCTTCTATTCAGGCGATTTGACAACTGATGCAGCAGGTGACCAGAAGACTACAGTTATGCTCTATTCTGCATTCTGATCTCTTTATCCCGTCAGCCATTCATGGCTGAAAAGATGATGTTTTGTCACGCAACAACGGTAAAAAAGCCGGTAACCTTTTTGGTTACTGGCTTTTTTATTTCCCTCTCATCTCTCTGACGACCCGGAATGCATCATTGACCTTTTCGCACAGAAAAAAATACTGATGAAATTCCATGCGGATTCATGTTATTGGAAAGGGAATGGAGTGGTATCCTGCAAGGCAATTGTTGCAAGGTGTAGGGTAAGAGTTGAGAGTCTTCTGACTGGAGAAAAATGATACATTCTGATGGATATTAGATGGTTGTAATTCAAT
>CAIPKT010000086.1 GCA_903865705.1 uncultured Chlorobiaceae bacterium | reverse complement strand
TATGGGCCGCAATATTTTCCAGAGCGAAGCTCCGCTTGCCATGATGAAGGCTGTCAACAAAGTGGTGCATGAGCAGATGAGTCCGCAGGATGCCTTTGACTATTTCAATACCATTAAGGCTGAAGGATAATTGCAAAAAGTCAGGCAATCGTTGCAGCAAGCTTGATGGCCTGCTGCAGCGAATATTAGTAACGTTCGATTTTCTTAATGGGTACTCATTTGCTTTATCCGGCTGAGCCGGAACAGTGGGGGTTATGATGTTTTTCTATGAATACTGAGGATATTAAAGGTTTTTTTGCTTCAAGGGAACAGCTTGACATGGCTGACTATCTGACGCTTGATTACTACCTGGAATGTGTGGGAGATATTGAGACTGCCCTTGCTCATTTTTGCAGTGAACAATCAACGGCACAGTGGAAACGCGTTGATCATGATGAAGATTTCCGCCCGAAGTATGCCGCCAAGGTAATAAGCCTGACGGTAGAGGGGGAGCTTGAGGCGCTCAGCTATCCGGTACTGCATTTCGAATCCGGGCCTATTCATGCCTGTCGGGTTACCATTGCTCACCCGCATTGTAATTTTGGCACTAAACTGCCGAATCTGCTCTCCGCTATTTGTGGGGAGGGAGTCTTTTTTACTCCGGGAGTGCCGGTAGTCAAGCTGCTGGATATTGGCTTTCCTGAATCTTATCTGGAGGCTTTTGACGGCCCGAAATTTGGCATTGATGGTATCCGCGACGTCCTGCAAGCCTATGATCGACCAATATTTTTTGGGGTGGTCAAGCCCAATATCGGTCTCAGTCCGACCAGTTTTGCCGAAATTGCTCTTCAGAGCTGGCTTGGTGGGCTTGATATCGCCAAAGATGATGAAATGCTGGCCGATGTTGACTGGTCAACCCTTATCGAACGCTCACACGCTCTTGGTGAGGCCAGAAAGCGGGCGGAAAAGGAGACCGGTGAGCGGAAAGTATATCTTGCCAACATTACCGATGAGGTTGACCGGCTGATTGAACTGCATGATATCGCTGTCAGCAACGGGGCAAATGCCCTGCTTGTCAATGCGCTTCCGATCGGACTCAGTGCCGTCCGAATGCTTGCCCGGCATACGAAAGTGCCTCTTATTGGCCACTTCCCCTTTATTGCCGCCTTCAGCCGGATGGAGAAATATGGTGTTCATTCACGGGTCATGACCAAGCTTCAGCGCCTTGCAGGCCTCGACTCTATTATCATGCCCGGTTTTGGCAGCAGGATGATGACCCCCGAACAGGAGGTAAAAGACAATATTGCTGAGTGCCTGCAGGATTTCGGACATATCAAACGTTCCCTTCCTGTTCCGGGCGGAAGCGATTCAGCGCTCACGCTTGAAACGGTCTACCGGAAAGTGGGCAGCGTCGATTTCGGTTTTGTGCCTGGTCGCGGTGTTTTCGGTCATCCGATGGGCCCCAGAGCCGGGGCAGCGAGTATCCGTCAAGCATGGGAAGCTATCGAGCAGGGCATAGCCCTTGAAACCTATGCAGCCGGTCGTCCTGAACTTGAGGCGATGGTTGACGGGGCAAACAATAAAAAGTAAGCGCCAGTATAGGAGAATGGACTGCTCATGGGTATACTTGATCATAAGGTTGCAGTTATTACCGGCTCCACCCGGGGAATCGGTAAAGCCATAGCACATGAGTTTGTCCGTCAAGGGGCAAAGGTGGTTATAACCTCATCCTCAAATGCCAATGTTCAGGCGGCTGTTGCTGAATTTCCACCTGACTGCGCATACGGCTATGTCTGCAATGTTGTATCAACGGCTGATATGGAGCAGCTTGTTGCCGCTACAGTAAACAGATTCGGTCGAATTGATTGTTTTATCAACAATGCTGGTATCTCCGATCCCTTCTTGAACATTACTGATAGCGATCCTGACGTCTGGGGCCGGGTTATTGACACCAATCTCAAAGGCACCTATAACGGATGCCGGGCTGCAATCAAGTATTTTCTTAGAGAAAACATTCCGGGAAAAATCATCAATCTGGCTGGATCTGGAACAGACAGCGGCTCAAATACCCCATGGTTTAGCGCTTATGGTTCCACAAAAGCAGCTATAGCCCGTTTTACCTTTGCGGTTGCCGCGGAGTACAAACAGACCGGTATCTCTGTTATGCTGCTTCATCCCGGTTTGGTGCGAACCAAGATGCTCAGCACCGATACCCCTACGCCCGAACTTTCCAGGCAGTTGAATACCTTTAGCACCATTCTTGATATTTTTGCCCAGCCGCCATCCGTTGCCGCAGGGCTTGCGGTACAACTGGCTTCTGGCTGGAGCGACTCAAAAACCGGTGTTTACCTTTCCGCGTTGAATGGAATAAGAAAAAAATGGTTGCTCTTCTCCTATCCCTTCCGTAAAATAACAAACAGGATTGACCGCCGAACCTATTAACGCCGAAGGATTGTCATGCAGAAAGCAGCATCACCCCTCATGATACTTATAGTTCTTTTTATGGCGGCCCTTCAGGGATGTTACAGCTTTAAGGGGTCATCACTTCCTCTGCATCTTAAAACCATTGCAATTCCCGTTTTTGAAGATCGATCAGGTGCCGGTATTGCACAATTCAGGGGCGACCTTACTGGCAGACTTGCCAATAAAATCGAATCACAAAGCCCGCTTCGTCTTACGCCCTCCATGTCACGCGCTGAAGGGTTACTGGAAGGTGCCATCATCTCTTTTGCAGATGCTCCAAGCCAGCTCTCAAGCAAAACCGAGCGAGCCATAACAAATCGTGTCACCCTGGTTGTGCAAGTGACCATGACTGACCGGCTGAAAAAAACGCTGATATTTTCACAAACATTTGTCGGATTTTCCGATTATCGTACAGGTGACTATGTAGCCCAGCAGGGAGCTATCCGATATTGCATCAGCCAGATTATCGACGAAATCTTTGACCGGATCGTTTCCGGATGGTAAGGTCACCACTCACTTTAAATTAAAAACCTGCAAGCCGCAGGTCTCAAAAAAGGAGGTTGTTATGGCATTGCATAAGGACATTGACTATCGTCTTGAACTTGCAAGAGGGTTTCTCAATGAAGCCGAACAGGATTACTCTCTCAAACGCTGGCGCTCCTGTGTTTCGGGCTCCATACTTGTTCTTGAAAATACCGGTCTTGCCGTTCTGATGCTCTTTGGCGTCTCCCCTCTGACCCACAAGCCAGCCGGGCATTTATCACAGCTCATAACAGAAGGTACCGTCACCAAAGAGGTTGCCGAATTGATTGAAGAGATTCTGCCGGAACTTGAAAAATATGATTCACATGAAAAAATGCTGGCAAAATATGGCAATGAGTCGTCATACCAGCTTCCCTGGGAGCTTTTCAATGAAGATGAGGGGGTCTTGGCTATTGAGGCTGCCCGCAAGTCCATGCGCATCAGTTCTGAAATAGCTGCGCTGCTGCCCTCCTCTCCTACACCGCTCACACCATAACGATAACTTTTGCCGCAAACCGGGATATTGATCATAGTCGAAGAGGATGAAGCCGTCCTCTGACAGATAACCACAAATACATGGTGCCGGAGGGTTTGCTTAATCGCACTGGCATGCCGGAGATGTTTCTCAGGCAGCGCGGACGACTTGATTACGCAATAATTCAAACTTTTTTTTGAGGGTGAATTGCTCCCCAGCGGTAGTTATTATTATTGGCTGGAATAAATGGTATGTTCACCTCATCTGAAAACTTGAGGGTAACAAATGCTGTCAGTGTTACGCTCAGGCTGTATTTTGATCAGCTGCCTGACGTGGCCAAAACGGGTTGCGGGGATGTGCTGCTCAGCATTGTCGTTCGTAAATCTTGAATGGAGTTATGCAAAAATGAACACAGCATCCCGCGTCCTTTGCAAGGCCTTACAAGGCAAAATTATGTCGGCAGAACAGGCCGCAGCCCTTATCTCTTCCGGAGATAATGTCGGCATGAGCGGATTTACCGGCTCAGGCTATCCCAAGGCGGTGCCCGCAGCACTCGCCAAACGCATTGAAGAGGCCAACAGCGCTGGTCAAAAATTCAGAATTGGCGTCTGGACCGGTGCTTCTACCGCACCGGAACTTGATGGAGCTCTGGCTAAGGTCGATGGTGTGGAAATGCGTCTTCCGTACCAATCTGACCCTGTTTGTCGCAAGCGCATCAATGCTGGTGAGATGGAGTATATCGATATTCACCTCTCACATGTTGCCCAATTCGTCTGGTTCGGATTCCTTGGAAAGCTAAATGTCGCTGTGGTTGAGGTAGCTGGAATTCTCGAAGACGGGCGTCTGATACCTTCGACTTCTGTTGGCAACAACAAGACTTGGCTCGATCAGGCCGACAAGATTATTCTGGAGGTAAACTCCCGGCAGGACGCGCGTTTGGAGGGAATGCACGATATTTATTATGGGACCTGTCTTCCTCCTGATCGTAAGCCAATTCCTCTGGTGCATCCACAAGACAGGATCGGCGACCATTACCTGCATTGTGATCTTGATAAAGTTATCGCCATTATTGAAACCGATTGCCCGGACCGAAATTCCGAGTTTTCAGATCCTGATGAAGATTCCCGAATGATTGCAGGTCATATCCTCGAATTCCTCGAGCACGAAGTTAAAAAAGGACGACTGCCCAAGAACCTGCTGCCTCTGCAATCAGGCGTCGGCAATATTGCCAATGCCGTGATGGCGGGACTGAATCACGGGCCGTTCGAGAACCTGTCGGCCTATACTGAGGTACTGCAGGATGGAATGCTTGAGATGATCCGTTCCGGCAAACTGATCTCGGCTTCGGCGACAGCCTTCTCGTTGAGCAATAAGGCGCTGGCTGAACTCTATACCCATTTTGATGACTATAAGGACAAGATCGTTCTGCGTCCTCAGGAGATAAGCAATCATCCGGAAGTTATCCGCCGCCTTGGTGTTATCGCCATGAACGGTATGATTGAAGCCGATATGTACGGCAATGTCAATTCGACCCATATTATGGGCAGCGCCATCATGAACGGTATCGGCGGGTCGGGCGACTTCGCACGCAACGCCTATATTTCAATTTTTATGACTCCATCTCAGGCAAAGAACGGTCAGATTTCCTGTATTGTGCCTATGGTATCTCACGTTGATCATACGGAACACGATGTGCAGGTCCTGGTCACTGAGCAAGGCCTTGCCGACCTTCGTGGACTCTCTCCATCGAAGCGTGCCAAGGTAATTATTGAAAATTGTGCTCACCCGAAATTTAAGCCTGCCCTTCAGGACTACCAGAAGCGTGCGCTTGAGCACTCTTTCGGGAAACACACGCCTCATCTTCTCGAAGAAGCGTTAAGCTGGCATCAGCGATACCTTAAAACCGGCCAGATGTAAGGGGATAAAACAGGATACCCTGAGAAAGCGGTTCTTCAAATATTCTCGAAGAACCGCTTTTTGAAGGAAAGTTTTTGAACTCCATTTCTTCACTCCCCTTGACGCGTAACCAGCCCAATCAGTTCAGCATGCTCGGCAAAGCAGGCAACTTGAACCCGCAATAATTCAGACATTTTACGGATAATTTCTTTATACTGAATGTCTCCAGCGAGTGCTGGGTTTGGCACTAGATTCAGCTATTGCCTCTTGGGCGATGTACGCTCTGGATGCTTTTTCCTTTTTTGCAGCAAATTGATAACTCAGCGCTTGAAAAGCTAAAAATAATATAGTGGTCCATGAAGGGAATTATTCTTGCAGGAGGTTCTGGTACAAGGCTTTATCCTGTTACCAGGGCAATATCAAAACAGCTTCTCCCTGTTTATGACAAGCCGATGATCTATTATCCACTGACCACGCTGATGCTTTCGGGGATACGGGATATT
>CAIPKT010000085.1 GCA_903865705.1 uncultured Chlorobiaceae bacterium | reverse complement strand
GTCCCGATCAAATAGGCTATATCGCCATTGCCGACAGATGATTCCCCGCTTTGCTGCGTGGCCGGTTTGATAGCGACCGGTGCTTTCTTGATCTCTTCTGTTGCCATAATTATGGGTGGATTAAGGGTAAGTAATAAAAATTAATTTTTTAAATATACGAACTTATTTACTAAGTCGTTCAACTCTCAGGGGATTTTACGGGGCATTCCCTCTACTCAGATAATATTTTCCCTGTAGTGGCGGATAATGGATTCCTGATCAAATCCCAGCGCATACATGAGGTGCAATGTGCCAAAGGCAACCTGGAGGGGGATGATGCCGTTCTGGTGATACTTTCTGGCCGATGTGGTGACCTGCTGATGGAGGATGTGAAACGGTTCGCATCGCTCAATGCGGGCGATAATATCGTAATCTTCCATGATAAGCAGAGTTTCGTCAAACCCGCCGATACCCTGAAAAAGCGTTCTGTCGATAAAGAGGGACTGATCTCCACCGCGGCAAATCATCAGCGGAAACTGGGTGAACCATCCGAACAGCGTCATGAGCGGGTGCTCGTCATCAAAATGCATTCTGAAACAGCCAGCTTTTTTCCCACTGGCAGCAGCCGAACGGATATCATCAACAAAGGTTTCGGGCGGGAGGGTATCGGCATGGAGAAAGTAGAGGATATCGCCTCCTGCCAGACGGGCCCCGTTGTTCATCTGTATGGCGCGTCCTTTTGCACTGCGGCAGACCTTTACCGGAAAGCCTGAGAGGATTTCGGGTGTGCGGTCTGTACTGGCATCACTGACAATGATCTCGACACCTTCCGAACGCCCGGCTATTGCCAGGAGTGTCTGGAGTGTGCGCTGGATGATGGCCTCCTCGTTACAGGTCGGGATGATGATGCTTATTGTTTGTGTGTCCATAAGGTGCTTTTTTTCAGGTCGTCAAAGGTGTCAATATCGGAGAGCGCTGTAAGCAGTTCGTAGGGTATGGCGAATCGTTGGAGTACTTCGATGGTTTCCTTGCATACTTCCGGAGTGCTCCATTGCCGGTTCAAAAAGAGTTCCGGCAATAGCATGTTAAGTCCGATAAGGTAAAATCCTCCATCAATCGCGGGTCCGATAACGGCATCGGATCGCTCAAGGGCATTGAATGCCTGATTGAGCGTATCGCTGCTTAGTTCGTAACAGTCTGTTCCAATGAGCACGATGTGGCGAAAGCCGGTTTGAAACCCTGTGCGTATGGCATGCAACATGCGCGCCCCAAGATCTTCTCCCTCTTGCAGCTTAAAAGTGAATTTGCTTGTAAAAAAAAGATCCGAAGAGGGGATGAAGCGTGAGTAATAAACCTGTCGTTCTGCTTCAACTGTCGCCGTTACCAGAGCGGTATGCTCTCTGAGGGTCTCATAGACTTCAAGAGCCTTCTCGTCTCCAACCGTTTGTGCCAGGCGTGTTTTGACGAGTCCCGCTTCAGGGTTTTTGGTGAAAATAATAAGAAGCCGGCCATCGTTCATAGAAGAGAGCCATGACAGCTTGAACCAGCTCCTGCGGTACATCCGTAGCAGTGCTGGCCGACGATGATGCGGCGATGGCGGAGCGCCTCTTCGCTGAACTGGCTGATGTGCTGCGGCGCAGGCTTCGCCAATGGCAGATGGAGCATCTGGTTGAAATCACAGTCGTAGAGTGTGCCGTCCCAGCCTACCGAAATGGTTGTTCTGCACATAAGGTTTTTCAGGGAGAGTGAGTTGTAGCTTTTGGCAAGGAGTGTCATGTACCCGCAGTAATGTCCGTTTTCAAGCAAGTCATTGAGAAAACGGCTGATCGGCATATTGGTGATGGTATAGAGATGGCTGAAAAGAATGCCAGGCTCTGCAAAAAGTCGTTTTCGGTATTCCTCTTCAAGCTGCCGTTGGTCTCCCGGCAGCGAAGGGCCGTCAGGGTTATAGACAAGATTGAGTTCAAGGCCGCTTTTTTCCTGCCCGTAGCCGAGGCTGTTGAGCAGTTTCAGTGCCTTGATGGATCGGTCGAAAACGCCATTTCCCCGCATGTGGTCAACATTTCCTCTGGTGTAGCAGGGAAGTGAGGCAATAAGGGTTACCCTGTTCTGTTTGAAAAATCCAGGAAGATCGCGATATTTTTCATTTCCTGTCAAAAGGGTAAGGTTTGAGCGCACAAGGATGGTCGCATCAGCCTTTTTTGCCCTTATGCTTTCAATCAGCCAGCGGAATTCAGGGTTCATTTCCGGAGCCCCACCGGTAATATCAATGGTTTTTATAGCGCTCTTGTCGAGAGCATTCATGCACTCCTGCATCGTCTGGCGCGTCATCATTTCCTTTCGGTCTGGTCCGGCATCGACATGACAGTGGCGACAGAGAAGGTTGCAGGTGTACCCAATGTTGATTTGCAGAATATCGATATCTGCAGCAGAAAGTGGCGCGTTTCCAGATTCGGCCACTTTTTTGCTGAATGGGAGAATGCCGCAGTTTCGCTCTTCCAGCACTTTTACTTGAGCGTCAGCTGCGTTGAGTACAATATCCTGGCGGTGCAACGATTGTTTTTTTACCATAACAGGATTCCCCATAATTCGTTCAGTTGCCGAACCTGCTGAGGAGCTTTTCTGCAACCTGCTTTCCGCTCAGTGCAGCGCCCTCCATGGAAGCCAGATAGTGCTGATCGGTGTAATCGCCGGCAAGAAAAAAGTTTTTGACCGGGCTGATCTGGTCAGGGCGGAATTTATCGACATCCGGCACTGCTTTGTAGACCGACTGGGGAATTTTGACAATGGTTGATTTGAGAAGTTTTGCCTGTCGTGATTTCGGAAACCGGTTGTGAATGTCTGCCATGACAAGATCAATGATGACCTCGTTGGGCATATCCATAAGTTGGTGAGCCGGAGCAAGCACCAGGCTCATGACGCTGCCACCGTTTGCTGTGCCTGTGCCATTCTGGAAGTCGTCGGGACAGGTGATGGAGACATCAGAAAATGTCGCAAAAATGGTGCCCTGTGAAAACATGAGGTTATCGATGTCCGTTATTTTT
>CAIPKT010000084.1 GCA_903865705.1 uncultured Chlorobiaceae bacterium | reverse complement strand
GGTACGGGATAGGTCTTTCTCACCTCGCCGCTTGCATCAATAATCATCAACCTTGGCTCCCTTGTTTCGGTAGCTCTAAGCTTGGAACGCCAGTTGATAATGGTATGCTGCGAAAATCCGGTCTGGGGATCAACCTCTTCCTTATAGGTTACACCTTTTTCAATATCGGCAAACTTGATGATACCGGGAATTTCCGCAATAATCTGGGTGCTGTTTGGCTCACTGCTGAACATCACCTGATCTTTTTTGATAAGGGAACCGTTTGTGCAATGCAAGTGGGCACCATGCGGAACGATATAGCGCTTCAGGATCTTTCCGGATTCAGGATCGGCAATATTGATCTTGCCGTTTTTCTGAATAATAATGATCCTCAAATCAGCAACACCATCCTCATTAATAGCCGTATGCTCAACCGTCTTGATATCCTCAAACTGAATCTGGCCATCATAGAAAGCCTTTGTTTCAGTTTCGGAAATACCGCCCTGTGCTGTACCACCCTGGTGGAACGTACGAAGCGTCAACTGAGTTCCAGGTTCTCCGATCGACTGGGCGGCAATAACACCTACCGCTTCACCGATTTCAACAAGTTCGTGTACCGAGAGGTTTGTACCATAACATTTCGAACAAATGCCGATTTTTGACTCACATGTCAGCACTGAACGGATCTCAGCCTCTTCAACACCAGATGTCTCCTGAATGAGCTCGGCAAGTTCTTCGGTAATGATCTCACCTGAATAAACAATAACCTTGTTGTTCAGGGTATCGCTAATATCGCGAGCCGCAACACGTCCCTTGATTTTTTCACGGAACTTGATCTGGCCGCTGGTCTCTTCTTCAATGTTACGGTGTACATACAGTCCACGCGTTGTTCCGCAATCATCAATAGTAACAATGACGTCCTGCGCCACATCATGGAGACGCCGGGTCAGGTAACCGGCATCAGCCGTTTTCAGCGAGGTATCGGAAAGACCCTTACGCGCACCGTGTGTTGAAATGAAATACTCAAGAACGGTAAGCCCCTCCTTGAGGTTCGAGATAATCGGGTTTTCAATAATTTCACCCGGTTGACCCGACATGGACTTCTGCGGACGGGCAATAAGACCCCTCATACCGGTCAACTGACGCACCTGCTCCCTGGAGCCACGGGCTCCGGAATCAAGCATCATATAAAGCGGATTAAAACCATCACGATCTTTTTTCAGCTTCTGGTATGACTCTTCAGCTACAATATTGGAAGTTTTCTGCCAGACATCAACAATCTGGTTATAGCGCTCGTTATCCGTCAGTGTACCGCGATTGTACTCCTTGACAACCTTGGTGCTGTCACGCTGCGCATTCTTGATATGCTTGGCTTTGGTCTCAGGCACAATAGCATCGGACAGACCAACCGAAAGACCGCCCTTCATCGCATAGTGAAAGCCGACCTCCTTGATATTGTCAAGAAATTTAGCTGTTTCAACATTACCAACCTCACTGCTCAGTCGCCCGATCAGTTCTTTAGCTACTTTCTTGTCAATAACCCGGTTAATAAAGCCTATTTTTTTCGGCACATGCTGGTTAAAGATCACCCGACCGACCGTAGTCAGCAAAATAGCCTTCTTCTCAATCTGCGATTTCAGCCAGGCAGACTTTTCAGCCGTCAGATTGACCATGGTATCAAGAACGCGAAGCGAATCAAATTTCTGGTCAATCTCGCCAGTGTACTGAACGAATATCTGCGCATGCAAACCGACACGCTCTTCGTTATAGGCGATCAGCACATCTTCCGGGCTGTAGAATATCTGCGCCTCTCCAGCATCTCCAACTCGCGATTTAGTCAAATAATACATGCCCAATACCATATCCTGTGAAGGAACCGTAACCGGTTTACCCGACTGCGGCAAAATAAGGTTATGAGACGACAGCATGAGCAGTGACGCTTCAAGCTGCGCTTCCTGCGACAAAGGAATGTGCACTGCCATCTGGTCACCATCAAAGTCAGCGTTGAACGCCGTACAGACAAGCGGATGGATCTGAATGGCCTTGCCTTCAATCAATAGCGGCTGAAATGCCTGTATACCGAGTCGGTGAAGCGTCGGAGCCCTGTTGAGCAGCACCGGCCTACCATCAATTACCTTTTCAAGGACATCCCAAACAATTGGATCTTTTTTATCAATCAGCTTTTTGGCCGATTTAACCGATTTTGCAATGCCACGATCGACAAGACGACGAATGACAAACGGCTGAAAGAGTTCGATAGCCATGCTTTTCGGCAGACCGCACTCATGCAGCTTCAATTCGGGACCGACAACAATGACCGAACGGCCCGAGTAATCAACCCTCTTGCCAAGCAGGTTCTGGCGGAATCGACCTTGTTTGCCTTTCAGCGCATCGGATAGTGATTTCAGTGGTCTGTTCGACTCGCCTGTCTTGACCGCATTGGCCTTGCGGGAGTTATCGAACAGGGCATCAACCGCCTCCTGGAGCATTCTCTTCTCGTTTCGAAGAATAACCTCAGGGGCGCGGATATCAATTAGCTTTTTCAACCGGTTGTTGCGAATAATGACCCTGCGATAAAGGTCATTAAGATCCGACGTGGCAAAGCGGCCACCTTCAAGAGGAACAAGCGGACGAAGCTCCGGTGGAATAACCGGAACAACTTCCATCACCATATACTCCGGCTTGTTGCCTTCATAAACATATGGTTCGGGAAGCTCATCCTCCGGAAAGAGCCCTTGAGGCTTTTTCCGGGTTTTCTTGTGCGGCTCATAACTTTTTCTGAACGCCTCAACAACCTTCAGCCTTTTCAGCGCATCTGCTCTTTTCTGTTCAGAGTTGCTCTCTTTGAGCACTTTGCGCAGATGGATCGCCGATGCGTCAAGGTCAATATTCTTGAGAAGCATATGAATGGCTTCTCCACCCATTTTTGCTACAAACTTGCCGGGATCTGAATCCTCAAGATCCTGATTATCTTCATACTCGGTGATAATCTGGAAATACTGCTCTTCAGTCAGACGGTCAAGTTTCTTGATCCCCTGTTTTTCACCAGGTTCACCAGGATTGATGACAACATAGACTTCATAATAGATGATACGCTCAAGCTCCTTGGTCGAAAGATCAAGCAATGCTCCGATCTTGCTCGGAACCGAACGGAAAAACCAGGTATGCACAACAGGAACTGCCAGGGCAATATGGCCCATGCGCTCCCTGCGGACACTCTTGGTTGTAACCTCGACACCACAACGATCGCAGATGATCCCCTTATAGCGTACGCGTTTGTATTTGCCGCAATAGCACTCCCAGTCCTTGGTCGGACCAAATATTTTTTCGCACATCAGGCCGTCACGTTCAGGTTTGAACGTGCGGTAGTTGATGGTCTCCGGCTTAAGTACCTCACCCCTTGAATGAGCAAGAATGCTTTCAGGTGACGCAATACTAAACTTTATTCTTGAAAATTCACCTTTTAAGGGCGATGCTCCCTGTGAAAAAATCATAGTCAATATCCCAGTTTAAAACGACTCTTTTGAACGTCCGTTAATGATGTACACACGCCAATTAACACATTACTAAGGAACCTTGTCGTCAATACGTATTTCAAGACCCAAGCCCTGCAACTCCCTGACAAGGACATTGAAGGATTCAGGTATTCCTGGCTCTGGCAGGTTCTGACCTTTGACAATTGCCTCATAGGTTTTATTCCGCCCTATCACATCATCTGATTTGACCGTCAGCATCTCACGCAAGATATTGGCAGCGCCATAAGCTTCAAGAGCCCAGACCTCCATTTCACCAAACCTCTGGCCGCCAAACTGTGCTTTACCACCAAGCGGCTGCTGGGTTATGAGCGAGTATGGCCCAGTGGAACGGGCATGAATCTTGTCATCAACCAAGTGACTCAGCTTGAGCATGTAAATATACCCTATGGTCACTTCGTCATCAAACCGCTCACCGGTACGTCCATCAAAAAGACTTACCTTTCCATGAGCCGGAAGACCAGCCCTTTCGAGTTCATGCTGTACTTCTTCGTATGTGGCGCCATTAAAAATCGGCGTTTTGAACTTGACACCCAACTTCTTGGCTGCCCAACCGAGCGATGTTTCATAAAGCTGACCGATATTCATACGGCTTGGCACACCAAGCGGGTTGAGTACAATATCAACCGGGGTACCGTCTGCCATAAACGGCATATCCTCAATCGGAAGAATTTTACCCACAACACCCTTGTTGCCGTGCCGACCAGCCATCTTGTCGCCAACCTGAATTTTTCTTTTCTGGGCAATATAAACCTTGGCCAGCTCCTCAATTCCTGGAGGAAGTTCATCGCCAACGTTAATTTTGTACTTCTCATTATCCCGCTCATCCGATATATCTTTGAGCATGAAACGGAACTCTTTGACAAGACGCACCATATTCTCATTTACTTTTTTCGAATCGGTCAACCCTTTTGAAAAGTCAATCGACTCAAGAAATGGCATGG
>CAIPKT010000083.1 GCA_903865705.1 uncultured Chlorobiaceae bacterium | reverse complement strand
GGGCAATGGGGCAATGGGGCAATGGGGCAATGGGGCAATGGGGCAATGGGGCAATGGGGCAATGGGGCAATGGGGCAATGGGGCAATGGGGCAATGGGCAATGGGGCAATGGGGCAATGGGCAATGGGGCAATGGGGCAATGGGGCATGGGCAATGGGGCAATGGGGCATGGGCAATGGGCAATGTGGCATGGGCATGTGGCATGTGTAGGGGCACGGCATGCCTTGCCCGTTCGAACGAAGATAAATGAATAGGAGAAAGATGCAGGTTCATAATCGGAGGAGCATCCGTTTGCAACAGAACGATTATAGTCAGTCGGGGTTTTATTTCATTACAATCTGTACGCATAATCGTTTTTGCTGGTTTGGAGCCATTGATAATTATGCGATGAGGCTCAATGAACTGGGCAAAATCGCTGTTGCATGTTGGTCTGCCATACCTGATCATTTTTGCCATTTAGAATTGGATGAATTTATAGTCATGCCCAACCATGTTCACGGAATTTTGCGGGTCGTGAATAATGATGATGTGGCATGTGGGGGCACGGCAAGCCGTGCCCCTATGACGACGACGATGGCACCGATTGAACAATTCGGGGTACCGGTTTCCGGATCAATCCCGACTGTTATCCGTTCATTCAAATCGGCCGTGACCAAAAGGATTCATGAAATATCGCCATTGTCCGGAAGCAGTTTGGTCTGGCAACGCAATTATTGGGAGCACCTTATCCGTGATGAAACGGCATTGCAACGAATCCAGGAATATATCCGCAGTAATCCTGTTCATTGGACCACAGATCAATTGTATTCTTAGGGGCACGGCGGGTACAGGCGGCTAAGACGATCAAACATCTGGTGATGGCCAGAATTGCCAATCCGGCAAGCAAACGCAAGAGCGTCATTGATCTGGAACGGGACTTCAGGGTTAAACTTGATTTGAATGCGGTGGCATCACCCTCGATAGCACTACTCTGCAACACACCGGTCCCTTGCAGTTCTGATCATCGCATCAATATCGAGCAACTTTTGTATTATTATACATCGCGTTCACTTCGCGCTTCATAGGGAGGCTGACCCACATAAACCATTTTACAGCATGAACAGCTCTTCTTTCCCCCTCTCTCAGCAAGAACCTTCGATCAGGCGGCTTTCTGAGGAGGCCGGCTCACTGCTTGTATCCGGCAATTTAAAGGAAGCAAAAAACTCTTTCCGGAAGATGCTTGCTATGGACCCGAAAAATGGGGCGGCATATGCCGGATTGGGAACCATTGCAGGAATGCAGAGGCAACACAGCCTCGCTGCAGAACATTTCGCGAAAGCATGTGAATTTGAACCCGGCAATCAGCTCTCCCTGCACAACTATGGCGAGTCGCTTCGCCAGATCGGCAGGTTTAGTGAGGCTGAAACTATTTTCAGAAGGGTCATTGCGCTCGATCCCCATTTTGTTCCTGCATACGACTCCTTGATTCCTCTTGTCCAGAGAACGCATGACCTGGTTGGGGAGGGCGGGCTGAAAAAAGTGCTGGCAAGGGAGCTTGCGATTCTTGCCAGCAACAAAGGCAACGCACTGCTTGATTATGGAGAATCCATCAAGGCGATCGAGAGTTATCGACGTTCAATCCTCTTCCTGGAGAGTTACGCAACTGGATGGTCAAATCTTACCAATGCTCTTCGTTCCATTGGAAAAATCTTCGAAGCTGAGGAGGCGGGACGAAAAGCCATCAGCCTGGATCCGGAACATGCCCCGGCCTGGAACAATCTCGGCAACGCTCTTGCCGAACAGGGGGAGGTTGATGATTCCATAGAATGCTACGATCGGGCACTCGTATTGAAACCAGATTTCCCACAAGCCTTACACAATCGGGGGAGCGGAATTCTTATGAATCTGCTCTACAGTCCGGAGATCAGCAACGAGGCGCTCTTTGAACACCATCGCCGCTGGGGAGAGGCGTTGCCGGGGCCTTCGATCAACCACTCTTTGCGTATTGCTGCTGGAGAGAGGCCCCTTCGCATAGGCTACCTCTCTGGTGATTTCCGGCAGCATTCAATGTGTCACTTCCTTGAACCGATTCTGGCACATCACAACCCCGCTGAGGTTGAGGTGACCTGCTATTCTGAGTCTCCAGTAGAGGATGCACATACCCAAAGACTGAGAGGTTACGGCCACTCTTGGGTTTTGACTCATGATCTTGGCAATGCCGCGCTTGCAGCAAGGATCAAAAATGACGGAATCGATATCCTTATCGAGTGTTCCGGGCATACGCAGGGCACACGGCTGAAAGCACTGGCGGTTAAGCCTGCTCCGGTGATGATCTCCTGGCTCGGATATCTCGGAACGACCGGACTGCCCGCAATGGATTACAGGATGACTGATATCTGGGTTGATCCTCCCGGACTGACGGAGGCACAGCATACCGAGAATCTGCTCTACATCCCAGGCGGAATGATTGCCTATCGTCCTCATGACAGCTACCCGGGGATAAGCGATCTGCCCTTCTTCCGGAAGGGCCACATTACCTTCGGCTCGCTCAATAACATACAGAAACTGAACAAAGAGGTCATTTCGCTTTGGGCTCATATCATGCGGGAGGTGCAGGGCTCGACAATACTTATCCAATCAAAGATGCTTGCAGATCGAAGAGTAGCAGGCCGAATTCAGGGGTTGTTCGAGGCCTTCGAAATCAATAAAAAGCGCATTGAACTCCGCGAGGCTTCACCCGAGTTCCTGAAAAGCTATGATGAGATCGATATTTCTCTCGACCCGTTCCCATACGGGGGCGGTGCAACCACTTTCGACGCGTTATGGATGGGGGTACCGGTGGTAACACTTTCAGGCAGTCGCCCGGCGGGCAGACTTTCGACGAGCATCCTTCAGCAAACTGGATATCCTGAGTGGTGCGCATCGACTCCCGCCGACTATCTCAATGCAGCCACTATCCTTGCTTGGGATCCGGCTCGTCTGGCGACGATCAGAAAGGAGCTCCGTTGCAGGGTGCAATCTTCATCTCTGTGCGATGAGGTCGGGTATGTCAGACGACTTGAGAAACTCTATCGTGAGCTTGTAACCTGAAAGAAGTTGCACCCTCCCCCGATTCAGCAAGAATGAGACCGGGGCAGTTGTTTAGTAGAGAGAGGTGAGCAAGCTTAAGAAGACCATGTTAGTCTGCCGTACCTGATCAATTTTGCCATTTAGAATTGGATGAATCTATAGTCATGCCCAATCATGTTCACGGAATTTTGCGGGTCGTGAATAATGATGATGTGGTATGTAGGGACACGGCATGCCGTGCACCTACGGTGATACGAAAATATGTTTTGCCGCGAGAGCCGTGATTCGTTCCCGCAATGCGCGGTGCTGAAGCACATTCTCCGCTCGCGAGCTCTTCACCTCAATAACGATGCTCCGGTTACTGCTGCATGCCGCGCGGTAGACCTCACTGAATTCCTGGTTGGTTTCCGGGGCTGCATAGTCTAGCCCAAACGTCTCTGCGGCTGAGCGGATGCTGTAGTTTTGTGGGGTGGCGAAGTGGGTTTCAAAGACATCGCTGCATTCGGACACGGGAAGAAAGGAGAAGATGGCGCCTCCGTTGTTGTTGAGGACAATGATCTGCACAGGAACGGGGAGTGTGCCGAGCAGCGAGAGTGCGTTGAGGTCGTGCAGGAAGGCAATGTCGCCAATCATCAGCGTTGCCGGCTTCTGGTGCCCTGTAGCAAAACCGGCAGTGGTGGAGATGATGCCGTCAATGCCGCTTACTCCACGGTTGATGGCGTTTGGAATGCCGCCAGCATGGTTGCTGTTGGCGTAGTTGTCCATATCTCTGATGGGCATGCTGTTTGAGACAAAAAGCACCTGTTGCTGGGTGATAAACTCTGAAACCAGCCGGGCAGCGGAGATGTCGGTGACTGGTTTATCGGGCAGCAGTTCGGTATGAATCTCTTCCGATACGGCACTGAAAAATCTGTCAGTCGCGTTGATGTCGAGTGTTGGCGGGGTGGCGCGGCACCCTTTCAGCATTCCGGCGGTGAGTGCAATGGATGCTTCAAGACGGCAGGTGACGTTGTGGTCGGGGGAAAAGCGGGTGGGTTGTGGCTTGACTACAATATAGTGTTCCGGTTGCCACTCTTTCAGCGCGCTTGACGGGTGTTTTTCAATGACGTTGCCGCCAAAGTGCAGGACAAGGTCCGGCTTGAAGGATTTTCGGAATTCAGGTGACTGGAGCAGGAGTTGCCAAGGCTGGAGTGAGGCAACCATTCTCAGGCCGGATGAAAAATCCGGATAGAGCGGAATGCTCAGATTGCTCGACAGTTCACTGACCGCCAAGGCGTCAGCACTGCTCGTCATGCTGCCAGCAATGATCATCGGCTGCTCTGCCGCTGCAATCAGTTGGCGGAGCATGGAGATGGTGTCGTTATCGGGGACTTTTTCGGGTACTATCGAGCGGCTGAATGGTTTTCCGTTTTCAAGCCAATAGTGAATGGGGGCGACCCAGGGATCTTTGAGATCTGGAGTTGATGGTTCAAGCGGTTCCCGGAAAGGCTGGTTCAGGTGCACTGGCCCTGCTGAATCTCCAAGAGATTTTGCAACAGCATAAGCGACTGTTGAGAGCAGTGACTTCAGAGGAATATCTGTTGACGGCTCAGGCAACTGCATGTTCCATCTTGTATAGTCGCCGAAGATGTTTTCCTGCCGGATGGTCTGGTTTGCGCCACATTCAAGCAGCTCGAATGGGCGGTCGACAGAGAGGATGAGCATCGGCTGAAAGTCCATCGATGCTTCTACCACAGCGGGAAAGTAGTTCGCGACAGCAGTGCCTGAGGTGCAGATCAGTACAGCCGGTTTGCCAGTTGCCCTTCCGTAACCAAGTGCAAAAAAAGCGGCAGAGCGTTCATCGACAAACATTTTCCATCGAGCTTTCGGGTTTCTTGCAACGGCGATGGTGAGTGGCGTTGAGCGTGAGCCTGGTGAAATGCAGAAAAAATCTGCGCCTTGGCGAATCAACTCTTCAACAATGATGCTGCTCCACAGTGAGGTGATTTGCCGGTTGTTCATGCTTCCTGACGGGTTATGAAAAGTATATCTCCTATTTTCTGGTCAACTTCTTCCCATTCTGAAAAAGGATCGGAACCTTTTACAAGACCAGCGCCTGAGTACAGGTAGGCAAAACGGTCATGAACAAGAGCTGACCGGATGGCTACGGAAAATTCGGCAGCATCACGGCTTACCCAGCCGACAGGGGCAGCGTACCATCCGCGGCTGAATGGTTCCAGCTCCATGATTTTTTGCATGGCCTGAGCCGTGGGTACTCCGCCTACAGCAGGAGTAGGGTGAAGAAGTTGCAGAACGGCGCTGTCACTCTGGAATTCAGGTTTCAGCCGCGCGGCACAACGGGTATAGAGATGCGCAAGGCGATTTAGTTGAAGCACCTTGACCTCTTTTTCCATATCAATATTGCTGCATATCTTGCTCAGCTCATTGGAGATCATCTCCCTGACAAAGTTATGTTCCCTGATATCTTTTTCTGAATTCAGGAGTGCCTCTGAAGCGTGATGGTCACTGCCGTTGGTGGACTCCTTTGAACAGGTTCCTGCCAAGGCTTCAGTTAGCAGCATATTGCCGTCTCTGCGGTAAAGCCGTTCAGGGGTAAAGCTGAAAAATGCGTGGTTTTCAGCGGGTTCAAAGTAGAAACGATAGATCGCATTCTGAGGATAAGGATACTGCAAAAGAAAAAGAAGCGGTGAAAAGCTGCGGCTGAATTCAAGGGTTGTCTTCCGGGCAAGCATGATCTTTTCCATATCGCCGGCCTCAAAGGTCAGCAGTGCTTTCTGGCACTGTTCAATCCAGTTTTTCTCATCCGGGTTATAGGTGAGTGTCAGAAGTTCAGGTATTTTTATTGCTGAACAATCAGTGTCGGTTATAACACGCTTGAGCATGTCAGTTATTGCACTGATTTTTTTCTGGAGTTCGTCGCCGCATTCAAGCCAGAGGTGGCATGAGATGGCGAAAGTACCGTTTTCTAAAGTTAACTGGACAAGTGGAAGAATAAAGGAAAATGAGGAAAATTCATTCCAGATCGGTTCCTGCTCTTCCTGGTTGTTGAAGCGAAAGCCTCCGAAATAGCGCGCATCGGGATCTTTACCCGCGACGGAAAGGGCAAACTTCTCGAAACTTGCCTCATTGCTTCCCGATCCTTCAGCTCTGATGGTGTCGGCAATTCCGATACCGGCCACAGAAAAATCTTTCTCCCGGTTCATCCAGAAGAGTTTGGGATAGACTGTCTGGCGGCAAAGCCATTCAGGGAGCTCCGTTGGTTGAAGAGGTTGACGGAACGTTACAAGCTTTGCCCGTTCACGGTGGTCGGGTAGCGGGTGCTTGTCACAATATTGGTTTACGGTCGATGCAAGGCTCAAAACCGCCTGATCTATAGATAACGGTTCTTCTGAAAGTGTAATAAAATGGCAATGGTCATTCATAGGCGTTTTTCGGCATTATGACTCTCAAACTACATTGCAGCGCACCATAACGGCTTGCCGTTAATTACCTGGACTTTTTGTTGAGATGTTTCTGCAGAGAGATGGCAAGATAATTGTTTTTAACAAGAAGCCATTCATAAATCGCCTGTGCTTCAGCCCTTTTTCCGGTATGGATATAGCAGACCGCGAGGTTGTAGTGAGCATCCGTAAATGCGTCACTGTTTTCTATTGCCTTACTGTAAAGTTTGGCGGCCTTGTCGAATTGTCCTAACTGCATGGAGACGTTGCCGAGATCGTAGAGTCGCAGGGAGTCTTTTGGAGAGCGCTCAAGGTGTTTCTGAAAATATTCTTGTGCTTCGGTATAGTTTTTCTGGTTGAAAGCGACGGCTCCGAGTGCATGCAGGGCTTCGTCAAGTCCTGGATTAATGGCAATAGCGCTTTTGTATGCTGCGGAAGCTTCGCTGTAGCGTTTTGAGCGTGCATAAGCGTTACCAAGTTGCAGTTGAGCTTTGGCATTTTTAGGGCTTTTCCAAACCTGCTGCTGCAAACTGTTGATCTCGTCTTGTGTGCGGTTGCATGACGTGAGCATCGTCAGACCTGCTAAAAGCATGAGCACAAAAAGGTATGATTTGCCGGCTCTTGAATGTGGTTGTAAATGGTTCATAGTTTTTCAATATAACGACTCCCTCAATGATCTGCCAATCCTGATTTGACTGAAATATTTTAAAATTGTCGTTAGTGTACGTAACTTCTTACTCAATGAGTTCTTGCACAGAAAGCGGCTGTGCACCAGAATATGCTATGCAATGATATTTATTTTAAAGCCATGAAAACTGAACTACAGGTAAGCGGTATGAATTGCGGCAGTTGTGAACTGCTTGTCAAAGAGGCTCTTGAAGAGGTTGAAGGGGTCAGAGAGGCGGAAGCTTCTCATCTTAAGGGCTCCGTTATTATAGACTATGAACCACAAAAAGTGAGCATTGCATCTCTTGCAGCGGCTATTGAGGAGCAGGGTTTCAAGGTGAAAGCCTGAAGCTGTCTGCGTTTTTTACACTAAAGACCGGGAAAGTGCCATGGCAATAGAAAAAACGGAACGTCTCGCTGTGCTGATCGATGCCGATAACACACAGGCAACAATTATTGAAGGTCTTTTGGCGGAGGTCGCAAAGTATGGGACATCAAGCGTCAAAAGAATATACGGCGACTGGACTTCGACGGCGCTGAGAAGCTGGAAAGAGGTGCTGTTAGAATACTCTATCCAGCCAATTCAGCAGTTCGGCTATACCAAAGGAAAAAATGCTACCGACAGCGCCATGATTATTGATGCCATGGATCTTTTGTATACCGGGAAGTTTCATGGCTTCTGTATTGTCTCCAGTGACAGTGATTTTACAAAACTTGCTTCGCGAATCAGGGAATCTGGCCTTTATGTCTATGGGTTTGGTGAAAAAAAGACGCCGTCAGCATTTGTGTCTGCCTGTGACAAGTTTATTTATATCGAAGTTTTGCGGGCAAAAACCAATGAAAACGAGTCAATAGCCAAAAAGTCGATGGTGGAGCTCAAACGGGATACCCGACTGGTGCGCTTGTTGAGGAATGCCGTTGAGGCTTCCTCGGATGAAAGCGGCTGGGCGCATCTTGCAACGACCGGGAGCAATATTGCTAAACAGTCACCCGAGTTTGATCCGCGTAATTATGGCTATATCAGGCTTGGAGAATTGCTGACTGCCACAAAACTTTTTGATTTCGAGGAACGTATTATAGGCGAAGGGCAATCAAAAGCAATCTATGTGCGCGATAAACGCAAAAAAAGCTGATTCACCATTAACAAAAGGAGATTATCCCATGAAATCACTCAGGGCTATTTTGCTGTTTTTCTTTATTGTCGCACTGGTGCCGTTCAGCGATGCAGGCGCTGTCGATGTTGCCAACTCCAAAGATTCTCCGCTGTTGCGCCGCTTTGCCGGTTCGTCAATTGTCGGGTATCAGGTAAAGAGTTATGAAGAATATAATCTGCAGACTTCTACCTTCAGTCGATATAACCTTGAATCAAAAAAACGGGAGTATGTTAAACCTCCCCTGAAGCCAGCGGGTCGATTGACCAGACTTTGGTATGAGGCGGCCGGCGATACAGGTGCTCGTGAAGTTTTCAGAAACTATCTCAATGAGCTTAATGAAAGAGGATTTGTTATTCTTTACAACTCAAAAAAAGATCCGGAAGCCAACAGATGGAACAATTATCTCGCTCCATTTGGAGCTATGGACATCAAAACCAATCGCAGCAATTATATTTTTTTTGCGGCTGATGAATCAGGCGTTTGTATTGCCAGTGCAAAAAAGAGTCGTCCTGAAGGAGACATTTATGTGTATTTGACCGTTGTAGAGTGGGGTAAAAGTGACGCGGTGTACAAGGCAAAGCGCGGAACTTATGCAGCAGTGGATATTATTGAGACTCAACCGATGGTGCAGAAAATGGTGGCGGTAACTGCTGGTGAAATGTCGCAGTCTCTGACTGTTTTCGGCAAGGTTGCTCTCTATGGTATTTATTTTGATGCAAATAAATGGGATATCAAACCTGCTTC
Organism: uncultured Chlorobiaceae bacterium; assembly: GCA_903865705.1. Lineage (GTDB taxonomy): Bacteria > Bacteroidota > Chlorobiia > Chlorobiales > Chlorobiaceae > Chlorobium. Next base: position 15,749 of record CAIPKT010000083.1, on the reverse strand, counting down.
CCGTCCTGCTTTACAGGAAATTGCGACGCTCCTGAAACAACAGCCGGCACTGAAACTGCATGTTGTGGGCCACACCGACAATGTTGGAGGATACGAGTCTAATACGGTGCTTTCCAAAAGGAGGGCTGAGGCAGTTGTGGCTTCTCTTGTAAACGAGTTCGGTATTGCTCCGCTCCGTCTTACGGCAAACGGAGCGGCCTATCTTGCTCCAGTTGCGTCGAACGCCACAGAAACTGGACGAGCCAAAAACCGTCGGTTTGAACTGGTACCCAGATCGTGACTGGAGGTAAACAAAAAAGGCACTGCATAGCAGTGCCTTTTTTGTGTTCTGCGGAGCTGACGGGGTTCGAACCCGCGACCTCCTGCGTGACAGGCAGGCGCTCTAACCAAACTGAGCTACAGCTCCATTAAGAAGTTGTAAATGTAGGCAGGAGGGTTATAATATCCAAAAACTATTTTCATTTTTTTCTGTTTATATTGGTGACAGAAAAAGGGGAGGTATTTATCCAACCCATTTTTTATCAACGGTATTCAACCATCAAGACAGCTACCATTATGTCCGTTACAGACTCCAGAAATTCTCTGACCGTTACGGATAACCGTACCGGAAAAGCCTATGAACTTCCGCTTGAAAACGGTTGTCTGAATACAATGGATCTTCGTCAGATCAAGGTTTCAGATGAAGATTTTGGGCTGTTGGGTTATGATCCGGGTTTTTTGAATACAGCCTCATGCAAAAGCCGTATTACCTACATTGATGGTGATAAAGGTATTTTGCGTTATCGCGGTTATCCTATCGAACAGCTTGCAGAAAAGAGCACTTTTTTGGAAACAGGCTACCTGCTGATCAAGGGTGAACTTCCTGACAAGGAGCGGCTGGCTGAATGGACTTACAATATCCGGCATCATACCATGACTCATTCCAATATTGTCAAGTTTATGGATGGGTTCCGTTATGACGCACATCCGATGGGTATTCTGGTAGGAACGGTTGGAGCGCTTTCGACCTTTTACCGTGATGCAAAGGATATTAACAGTGAAGAGTCACGCAAACTTCAGGTGCGTCGTCTTATTGGCAAAATACCGACGCTCGCAGCCATGAGTTTCCGTCACAGTCATGGGTATCCCTACGTTCTTCCTGATAATGAACTGAGCTACACAGCAAATTTCCTCTCTATGATGTTCAAGATGACCGAGCATCACTACAAGCCCAATCCGATTCTTGAACATGCTCTTGATGTTCTGTTTATTCTTCATGCAGATCATGAGCAGAACTGTTCAACCAACGCTGTTCGTGCGGTCGGCAGTTCCGGTGTTGATCCCTATACTGCTGTGGCTGCGGGTTGTGCCGCACTCTATGGCCCCCTGCATGGCGGAGCCAATGAGGCGGTCATTCACATGCTGCTTAAAATCGGTTCGATCGACAAGATCCCTGAATTCATTAAATCGGTCAAGGATGGTGAAGGGCGTTTGATGGGGTTTGGCCACAGGGTTTATAAAAATTATGATCCAAGGGCAAAAATAATCAAGGATATTGCTTTCCAGGTTTTTGAAGAGACCGGGCGCAGTCCGCTGCTCGATATTGCCCTTGAGCTTGAACGGATTGCCCTTGAGGACGAATATTTCATTAACCGGAAACTCTATCCCAATGTGGACTTTTATTCTGGCTTGATTTACCAGGCAATGGGATTTCCGATGGATATGTTTCCGGTTCTTTTTGCCATCGGCAGGATTCCCGGATGGCTTGCGCAGTGGATTGAGCATGTAAAGGATTCGGAGCAGAAAATTGCAAGACCGCGGCAGATATACCTCGGCGAAGAGGAGCGGGATTTTGTTTCCGTAGAGAGACGTCCCAAAAACCGGTTTGACGAGCTGGATGCAGACGCCTGCATGTTGTAGGATGCATAAATTCTTTTTCTGTATAGGATTAGCTTGTATGGCGTTTTGATAATTTTACGAAGATCTTGTTATGTCGGTTACCACCAAAGATGTTGCATATATCGCAGAATTGGCCAAGTTGCGCTTCAGTGATGAAGAGATGGTGACTATGACCAGTGAGCTCAACAATATCCTGCACTATGTTGAGAAGCTCAATGAAGTTGATACCGAGGGCGTTATGCCGCTTAGCACGATTCATGACGCGATCAATGTGCTTCGCGACGATGTTGAGCATCAGCCTCTCCCGTCATCGGAGGTACTGCTGAATGCTCCTGACAGGCAAGATCGCTTTTTCAAGGTACCGAAAGTGATCGGGTAGTTTCTGCGGTGATTGAACTCCGCGAAAAAAATGGCAGTGCTGTTTTTGTCGTCAAGGCGCAGCCCCGATCTTCAAAAAGTCGGGTTTGCGGCGCTTATAACGGCGGGTTGAAGGTGAACCTGAAAGCAGCACCTGTTGATGATGCCGCGAACCGCGAGTGCTGTGAACTCTTTTCAAAGTTGTTTCACATTCCTCCGTCGCGGGTACATATCTTGGCAGGCCAGAGTTCCCGTACAAAAACAGTGATGGTCGAAGGGATCAGCTCCGAAGCTGCGGCCCTCATTCTTGAACCCTTTGGTTGAATTCTCTGAACGTCCATGAAGGCTGTCATTCTTATTCCTGCAAGGCTCGATTCGAGTCGCCTCGACCGCAAAATGCTGGCTGATCTTGAAGGGGAACCACTGATTGTGCGTACCTGGCAGCAAGCGCTTAAATCACGCTTGGCCGACACGGTTGTGGTTGCTACCGACAGCCAGGAGATAGCCGCTGTTCTTAAGGCGCGAGGGGCAGAGGTTGTCATGACCTCTCCCACAGCGAGTTGTGGGACTGAACGCATTGCTGAAGCTGCCCGCCATATTGAAGCGGATGTTTTCCTCAATTTGCAGGGGGATGAGCCACTTATCAGCCCTGAAAATATTGATCTTGCCCTTGAACCTTTCTTTTCCGGCAATCCTCCCGATTGCTCAACCCTCGTTTTGCCTTTACATCCTGATGACCGCGAGCAGATTGAGGATCCGCATCAGGTGAAAGTCGTTATGGATGCAAACGGGTTTGCTCTCTATTTTTCGCGCAGTCCGATACCTTTCCGGCGCAATATGCTGCCCTCAACCACCTTCTATCGTCATATCGGGCTCTACGCGTTCAGTGCCGCCGTCTTGCAGAAATTCGCCGTTCTTCCCCCCTCCATGCTCGAAGAGGCAGAATCGCTTGAACAGCTCCGGCTTCTAGAAAATGGCTTTCGCATACAGTGTGTCACAACGCTTATTGATAACCCTGGGGTTAACACTCTGGAGGATCTTGAACTGGTGCGCCGTATCATCAGAGGCTCTTCGCGGGGCTGATAACCGCAGGCAGCATCCCGTCATGAAAAAGAAGTTCTACATTGTCTGAAGGCTTCAGTTTCTGAGAACCGGTCATATACTTACCTTCCTTTTTCACGAGCACATACCCCCGCTCCAGTGTTTTTCGGTAATCAAGCATAGTCAACTGCTGCCTGACTGAAGCGTAGTGCTGCACACGCTGACTGTAAAGGTTTGTGACAGTTCGTGACATCAGACCGGTAAGGGCGTCGAGGCGGTCATGAAACTGCTCCATCTGCAGAGGCGGCCGATTGAAGGCGTAACTGCTGCAGATCGAATAGACGTGACGTTCTGCCCCCTCAAGCTTGGCCTGCAGCAGCCGATCCTGCCGTGACTGAAGATTGCCGATATGGCGGAGCAGCTCCTGGCTGTCCGGCACGGCAAGTTCTGCTGCAATGGAGGGAGTTCCCGCCCGCAAATCGGCTACCATGTCGGCAATGGTCAGATCGGTTTCGTGACCGATGGCGCTTATGACCGGTATTATTGAGTGATAGAGGGCATTGGCAACAATCTCTCCATTGAAGGCTTGCAGATCTTCCAGAGAGCCGCCGCCTCTTGCAATAATGATGACATCAGGCCGGTGCTGACTCTTTTTTGCGGTGTTGAACCAGGCTATGCCTGCAGCAACCTCTTCAGCGGCACCGGTTCCCTGAACCTTGACTGGATAAAGAAGAAGCCGTGCGGCAGGAAAGCGCCGTTCCAGCACCTTGCTCATATCCTCAATCACCGCACCGGTGGGGGAGGTGATAAGGCCGATGGTTTCAGGTATGGCTGGAATTGTCCGCTTTCGTTCAGCGCTGAAATAGCCAGCTTTTGCCAGCTTCTGCAAGAGTTCGGCAAAAGCCTGCTGAAGTGCCCCCTGACCTGCTTCAGTGACTGATGTACAGATAAGCTGATAGCGACCCGACGGAGGATAAACCTCCAACCGCCCTTCGGCGACTACATCCATGCCATCCTTCAGTGCAACAGCAAGACGGCTTGCGGTGGTTTTCCAAACAACAACCGGAATCTGGGCACCCTCATCTTTCAGTGTCAAGTAGATGTGGCCCGAACCATGCCGCTTGCAGTTGGAGATCTCCCCCCTGATTTTGACTTGTGTAAAAGAAGTCTCAAGTTTGTTTTTGATCTGCTGCGTCAGCTCACTGACCGAAAGAATCTCTTTGCTCATGCTGTGCATAAATGACGTAGTGGATGAGGAACAACCAGCATTTTAATAAAACAAAAATGCGGTTAAACTAAACGTTTTTTATCGCCAGTAGGGCTCTTTCCAGGCCTGATGTTTTCCGCTATGGCTTGAACCGTCAGACAGGAAAGGGTTTTCAGGGGGGAAGTGTTATATTCGTTTTTTATCAATCAGTTTACGCAGACCGCTCAATCGGGTACAGTGAGCGTTATGCAACAGGTCATCAAGAGGATTGTGTTATGGAAAAAAAGGGTTGTAATACGTTGCATCCCCAGTCAATGTGCCCTGCATTTGGCGGGATGAGGGTGCTGACAAGAATCGACGGAGTCCAGGTTTGCCTGGTGGCCGATCAGGGGTGCCTCTACGGTCTTACCTTTGTGTCGCATTTTTATGCTGCACGCAAATCGATCATCTCACCTGAACTGATGAATGTCCAGATTTCAGGCGGAACCATGATTGACGATGTGCGCCGCACCATAGAGGGGATTGCGCGCGACCCTGCGGTGCGCTTTATTCCTGTGGTCAGCACCTGTGTTGCTGAAACTGCCGGAATTGCCGAGGAGCTGCTGCCCCGCAAGGCTGGCAATGCAGAGGTGCTTCTTGTGCGCCTGCCTGCCTTCCAGATCAGGACGCACCCGGAGGCAAAAGATGTTGCCGTGGCGACCCTGCTGAAGAGGTTTGCCCGGTTTGACGCCCCAAAAAAAGTAAAATCACTTGTTGTGCTGGGTGAAATTTTTCCGGTCGATGCCATGACGATCGGATCTGTTCTCCAAAAAATAGGTGTCGAGTCGCTGATTACGCTCCCCGGTACGTCGCTTGATGACTATATTGAAGCTGGTCAGGCGGACGCCTGTGCTGTGCTTCATCCCTTTTATGAAAGAACGGTTTCGCTGCTTGAAGAAAAGGGAGTGAAAATTGTCAAAGGGAACCCCATTGGAGCAAATGCAACGGCGCAATGGATACGCCGAGTCGGCGAGGCTCTTGATCTTGATCCTGTGACCGTTCAGGCCGTTGCCGAAGAGGAGGCAGAGAAAGCCAGAGCTGTGCTTTCGCAGTTCAGCAATCTGAAGGGAAAGGTGATTGTGGCGGGTTATGAAGGCAATGAACTTCCGCTTGTCCGTCTTTTGCTTGAAGCTGGTCTTGAGGTACCATACGCCTCCACCTCCATTGCAAGGATGCCGCTCGGAGAGGAAGATCACAAGGTACTTACCATGCTTGGCACCGAAATTCGTTACCGCAAGTACCTTGAGGAGGATATGCAGGCGGTGATAGACTATGAACCGGATCTTGTTATCGGCACCACATCGCTCGACAGTTTCGCCAAAGAGCGGGGAATTCCGGCCATCTATTACACCAACAATATTTCAGCCCGTCCACTTTTCTTTGCTGCAGGAGCGGCAACCGTGCTCGGAATGATCAGCGGCCTGCTCGGCAAAAAAGAGGTTTTCCGCAAGATGAAGGACTATTTTGCATGATCTCTAGCGAATAGTCCCCGCTCTGCCGCCTTCGGCGGATTCGTCACTGTTACTTCTTCACAGATTTGTAATGTTATGGGGCAATAGGGAAAAGGATCCGCTACATATCAATATTTTATCCTTGTTATGTATATACAAATTGTGTAGATTTTGAATGATGTTTGAATGGGATGAAGACAAGCGATTACTGAACCTTGAAAAGCATGGGCTGGATTTTATAGATGCGCAACTGCTTTTTGATGGAAGGAAGACCATCACCGCTCCATCGGATTACCCCGTTGAAGCGCGATTTCTCACGATAGCCATCTTTGACGGGAAGTTTCATACCGTCGTCTGGACATGGCGAGAAGAGACTCGAAGAATAATATCATTCAGGAGGGCCCGACATGGCGAGGAAAGAGCGTATCGTCAAATACACAGATAAGGAAGTTCGCGCAATGCAGGAGCGCGGCGAGAGCAAAAGCAACTGGGCGCAAGCAGCCGCTATGACGGATGCAGAGATTGAAGCGGCTATTGCTTCCGATCCCGACGAAGCAGGCATGGTGGTTGATTGGTCGAAAGCCTCGGTAGAATTGCCGCAGCCCAAGGCCGTCCTCAACATGCGCGTTGATTATGATGTGATGGAATTTTTCCGCAATCAGGGAAAGGGCTATCAGACAAAGATCAACGCTGTTTTGCGCTCTTATGTCGATCAACGAATGCAACACGGTAGGCGCTAAAAGTAGATAACAAAAACGCACGAATTATTTAGGTCGCTCTATCGGCATAAACCACAAGGGAACCATGATTGAACGTCGCCGCTCCTGCGCAACCCTCTCCAAAAGCACCTTTTCGCTCTTTTGCAGTGTGAATGAGGCCTCTTTAGCTGCTCATCATCAAGTACGACAGTTTCAGGCAATCTTCAGGCTGACTGGAGAGTGTCATTGACCCATTTATCGCTCTTTTTTTGAGGATGCGGCCTGTGAAACACTGCTCGTACTCCGTTCAGGAAAATCCGCACTCTCGATCCTCGACCTTCGGAAATTTCAGCTCCCAATCCCACTAACAGACTTTCGATATCGCTCCATTTTACTACAACCAATCAAAAACGCAGAAAGCCGGGGGTTACCCGGCTTTTTTGCTGAACTGATGACTTTTTTTTGGCAAAAAAGCTACACCTCCATGATCTCTTTTTCTTTGTGCGTGATCAGGTCGGTAAGTTGCTTTTCAAATTTATGGAGCATTTCATCGGCATCCTTTTTCCCCTTGTTCTTGTCGTCTTCGCTAATTGCTCTTGATTTTTCGAGCTTTTCAATCTCCTGAATCATGTCGCGACGAAGGTTGCGAAGGGATACTTTTGAGTCCTCACCAAACTTCTTGGTGAGTTTGACAAACTCTTTGCGACGCTCTTCGGTGAGAGGAGGGATGCTGACTCTGATATTCTGGCCGTCTGCAGCAGGGTTGAGTCCGAGGTTGGCGTCACGGATAGCCCTTTCGGTGGCCGAAACCATGGATTTGTCCCAGACCTGGACCATAAGGGTGTGTACGTCGAGCACGCCGATATTGCCGACCTGTTTGAGCGGTACCTGCTGACCATAGGCTTCTACCTTGACACGGTCGAGCAGGTTGGTTGTTGCCTTTCCTGTCCTGATCGACGCGATCTCATGCTGAAATGCCTCGATGGTTTTTTTCATCTTAGGCTCAGTTTTCTGATAAACCTCCCTGACACTCATAGCTGTTCCGATAGGTTAGTGTTCAGGCGTTCGCCTGTGCTGCTGTTGATTTTGCAAAGCGCTTGTTGAAGCGTTCGACGCGTCCGGCGGTATCGACAAGGGTCTGCTTTCCGGTATAGAATGGGTGGCAGTTGTTGCAGATATCAACCTTGATGGTGGTACGGGTTGAACGCGTAACGAAGGAGTTGCCGCAGTTGGCGCAGTTGACGGTAACTTCGTTATACTTTGGATGAATATCTTGTTTCATGACTTTCGTTGACTTTGTCGTACAATAAATAATATGAATGGCAATAAAATAGTAAAGGTGCAAATATACAAGAATTCCAATCGAGTTACAACCATTAAGATGACCGGTACGACGGCAATAACTTACCTTAAAGGAGTTGGTTCCAGAAAAGCCTCTATTTTGGGGGAGGCGGGTATTCTCATCCTTGATGACCTTTTTGATTATTTTCCGCGCCGTTATCTCGACCGGCGTGCTATGAAGAGCATTGGGACGCTTGCTGATGGCGAAACGGTGACGGTTGTCGGTACCGTGATCAAAACGCAGCTTGACGGAGAAAGTCCGGGGCGGGCGCGTTTTAAGGCGTGGCTTGGTGACCAGACGGGTGTGCTTGAGCTTACCTGGTTCAGGGGCGTTCGCTATTTTTCGCGCAATGTAGTTCAGGGAGAATCTCTTGCGGTTCATGGAAAGGTTAGCTATTTCGGCCGTCAAGCGCAGATGCAGCATCCCGATTACGACCGTCTCAGCCTGGACTTGCTTGAATCGCGCAATGGGGAACGTAGCGATTTTGAACTTTACAATACCGGCAAGATTATTCCTGTTTATCCGGGAACAGAGGCCATGAAGCAGGCCGGTTTAAGCTCAAGATCGTTGCGTACTCTTATTGCGCGTGCATTTGAAGAGTGTACTCCGGGCAAAGAGGAGAATCTCACGCCATTGATGATTGCGGCTAACGCTTTGCTGCCGCTTGCCGAGGCCTATCGAGAAATTCATTTTCCTTCTTCGCATCATCAGCTTGCAAAAGCCCGTTACCGCATGAAGTGGACGGAACTTTTTTATGCCCAGTTACTTTTTGCCCTGCGTCACAGCGAGATAAGACGAAACAGGGCTGCGGTGAAGTTCACTCATTCCGGCGAGGTCACCCAAAAGCTTTATGCGAGTCTGCCATACACATTGACCGATGCCCAGAAAAATGCTGTTCGTGAAATATATCGCGACCTCAGAAGCGGCAGCCCCATGAATCGCCTTTTGCAGGGCGATGTTGGTTCAGGTAAAACCATTGTGGCCATGTTTGCCATGGCTCTTGCTGCCGATAACGGTTTGCAGTCCGCCTTTATGGCTCCTACCGAGATTCTTGCGGTGCAGCATTATCTGGTCATGAAGCGCTTTTTTAATCCGCTTGGCGTTCAGGTTGGCATGGTGACAGGCAAACAGGGGAAAAAAGAGCGTCAGGCGGTGCTTGCGGCACTTGGCTCAGGAGAGTTGCATATTGCGGTTGGCACACATGCCATGATTGAGCCGGGCGTGAGTTACGCCAGCCTCGGCCTTGTTATCATTGATGAACAGCACCGTTTCGGAGTGTTGCAGCGCAAGGCGCTTCAAGAAAAGGCGATGAACCCGCATGTGTTGCTTATGACTGCGACGCCGATACCCAGAACCCTCACCATGGGTGTTTTCGGTGATCTTGATGTCTCGGTTATTCGCCAGATGCCTGCCGGACGGATTCCGGTCAGGACTATTCTAAGGTCTGAACAGGAGAAGCGGAAGGTCTACGATTTTATTCGTGCAGAGATAGCTGAAGGAAGACAGGGTTATATTGTCTATCCTCTTGTTGAAGTATCAGAAAAAATGGATCTGAAAGCGGCTGTTGAAAGTTATCAGGAACTCTCAGCTACGGTGTTTTCTGATCTTCGTCTTGGATTGATTCACGGTCAGATGACGCCGGATGAGAAGGAGAACGTGATGGAGCAGTTCCGGAGTGGAGAAATTGATATGCTGGTGGGAACGACGGTGATTGAAGTCGGCGTTGATGTGCCGAACGCTACGGTCATGGTAATTGAACATGCCGAGCGGTTTGGTCTTGCACAGTTGCATCAGCTCAGGGGGCGGGTTGGCCGTGGAGCGCATCGTTCCACCTGCTTTCTGCTTTATGCCAAAATGACGGCTGAGGCGCGTGAACGACTTTCGGCTATGGAGTCAACGACTGATGGCTTTCTCATCTCTGAAATTGATGCTAAAATAAGGGGTGCAGGCAATATTCTTGGAAAAGAGCAGTCAGGAACACTGAGTGGATTAAGAGTTGCCGATCTGAACGAGGATTTTGATATCATGCAGTCGGCCCGAACCGCCGCATTCAAGCTTGTCGAAGAGGATTGCCAGTTGCGGGACGCTGAACACCGCCCTATACGGGAGTGTTATCTGCATCATTATCATGACCGGTTCGCCTTGGCGGATATAGGGTAGTTTTTTTGAAAAGAAGGGGAGTGTACAGTGTGAATATGAAGCGTAAAAGAGAGTCTGGAGAGGTAATCCGTGGTATGGTTATTGAGGTTACCGGTTCTACATATATGGTGCTTACCGACGAGGGGGAAGAGTTCCGATGCCGTACCTTCCCCGGAACAAAGACGGAGAACGATTTTTCATCTCTCGTTGCTGTCGGCGACCGGGTGGTTCTGAAAGAGACTGAAACGGGAACTGATTTGTTAGAGGCGGTCATTACCCTCGTCGAGCGACGCCGGAGTGCCCTTACCAGAAAAAGGGATCTTCGCCGGAATCGCAGCAAGGAGAAGGTACAGGTGATTGCGGCCAATATCGATCAACTTGTGGTTGTTGTATCAGCCTTTGATCCTCCTCTCAGTACGCGCCTTATCGATCGGTATCTGGCTTTTTCCGAATCCGAACAGTTGGAAACGGTGATTGTGGTCAACAAAATGGATCTCGAAGAGTCGCCGGAGACCCGTGAGCTGATGAAGCCTTATCACGCGCTTGGTTGCCGTATTCTTTATACGAGTGCCGAGGAGAATAGAGGGATGAAAGCTCTCCGAAAGGCTCTTGCCGGTAAGCTTTCGGCCTTAAGTGGTCACTCGGGGGTGGGTAAGTCAACCCTTATCAACCAGCTTTTCGGAGAGGAGCTGCTTCGAACCGGTGAAACAAATGAGAAGACCGGAAAAGGGCTTCACACCACAAGCAGTTCAATCATGCTTGCCCTGCCGCATGGCGGTTATATCATTGATACTCCAGGAATAAGGGAGTTCAATCTTTCAGGGATTACCCGCGAAAACCTGCGCTTCTATTTCAAGGAGTTTCTTGCCTATATGCCGGAGTGTGCCTATTCCTCATGCACGCATACCGTAGAGCCGCAGTGCGGAATTAAAAAGGCCGTTGAGTCTGCCCGTATTGATCCAGGCCGTTTTGAGAGTTATCTTGCAATTTATGAGAGTATTGACCGCGACAGTTAACTCCCGTTATTCTTCCCGAGTGTTTACAGCTTTTGCAATCATGAAACCTTTCTGACCAATGATTCTTACCGTCAATCCGGCTACTGAAGAGGTGATTGCCGAATATCAGACCATGAAATCCCCCGAGATTGAGGAGATTATAGGCTTTTCCCATCAAGATTTTCTTTCATGGCGAGGGGTTTCCCTTCACGAACGTAGTGCAATGATGAGCCGTCTTGCCTCACTGCTTCGTGACCAGAAAGATTTTCATGCCGCGTTGATAAGCCGTGAAATGGGCAAGCCACTTCTGCAGGCAGTGGCAGAAGTGGTGAAGTGCTCCTGGGTTTGCGACTTTTATGCGGAACATGCGGCACACTTTTTAAAGCCGGAAGAGAGTATTCTTGACGGCGGGGCAAGGGGTATTGTGAAATTTGAGCCGCTCGGGCTGGTTCTTGGCGTCATGCCGTGGAACTTCCCCTTCTGGCAGGTCTTTCGCTTTGCCGCACCGGCCATCATGGCAGGCAACGCCGTTATCGTCAAGCATTCTCCCAATGTGAGCGGTTCAGCCATTGCCATCGAAAAACTTTTTCAGGAGGCAGGCTTTCCTCGGCATCTCTACCGTACCGTACATATCGCTCTTGAAGATGTTGACCGTTTGACCGGTTTCATGATCGATCATCCTGCCCTTAAAGCAGTATCGGTGACGGGAAGTACCGCGGCAGGTCGCGCCGTTGCCTCAAAAGCCGGCCGCGCCCTGAAAAGAAGCGTACTTGAACTTGGTGGCAGTGATCCCTATATCGTGCTTGATGATGCTGACCTGACACTGGCTGTCGACCAGTGCATTGCGGCCCGTCTTTTGAACGCGGGCCAGAGTTGCATCGCCGCCAAACGATTTATTGTTCAAGCCTCTGTCATGGAGGCGTTTGAATCTCTTTTTCTGCACCGCATGAAGTCGGCTGTTATGGGAGACCCCTTCAATCCGGCGGTTGAGGTGGGGCCGATTGCGCGATATGATCTTCGCGAGCAGCTTCATGATCAGGTTTTACGGAGCCTTGCAGAAGGCGCAAAACTACTTTGCGGGGGAGAAATTCCTCCAGGTAAAGGCTATTTTTATCCGCCGACCATTCTTTCGGGGGTGCGCAAGGGGATGGCGACCTACAGTGAAGAGACCTTTGGGCCGGTTGCAACCCTTATTGTCGCAAGTGATGATGAGGAAGCTGTTCGTATTGCCAATGATACACCCTACGGCCTGGGTTCAGCCGTTTTTTCGGCCAGTCGTGAACGTGCCCTTGCCGTTGCTGACCGGCTTGAAGTCGGGAACTGTTTTATCAACAGCATGGTGAAGTCAGACCCACGGCTTCCTTTCGGTGGAGTGAAAGAGTCAGGTTACGGCCGTGAACTCTCAAGCTATGGCATCAGAGAATTTGTGAATATCAAGAGTTTTTGCATCATGCCGGGGTAAATGAATGGGGCGTTTGGGGCGTTTCACCTACAGCAGCAGTGGGGTGTGCCGTATAATAATTGCATGAGTGGATACAAAAAAAGCCTCTTTTTTTAGGTCAAAAAGAGGCTTTTTTTGTTAATCTGATGTAAGTTACTGCTTAAAAAGCAACAGCAAGATCTGAAAGGTAAGTCTTTATGGACTGGTGTTTTCCAAGGCCAAGCTTTTTATGCATTCTATAGCGGATGCTTTCCATTCCTCTTGTTGATATACCAACTGAACGGCCAATCTCTCTTGTGTCGTAATTTAATTTCACCAGCAAGCTTATCCTCAATTCACGCTGGTTGAGGTTGGCATGTTTTTTCTGAAGTTTTGATAAAAAGACTGAATCGGACTGAGTCAACTCTATGTTCAGACGTTTTTCAATAGTCTCGGTCTCAATAAGGCTCAAGCAAGAATCTGTCATCAGCCTTTTTACAGCGGAATCAATTTCAAGAGCGTGTATCTGGTCGAGAAGATTACGCAATGCATTTGTCTTCTCTGCTATTGCTGTTGAAACTCTTGTCAACTCCAAATCCTGATTAGCGATCCTTATACGAAGAACTCCAATCTCTTTTTCGTAATCAACAATGCTTTTGGCTGTCTGTTCTACTTGTGTGTTCATGTTTCCATCCGGGTTAACCTGTTTGTAGTAACATCTTTACGCTGTTGAAGGTCACTAAACCGGCATATTCTCGAAACAGCTTTAAGATTTGCCGCTTTCCATGTTGAGGGCTCCTTCCAATTCACCTCTTTCTCATCTGTTCGTTTTTCCTATGGCGTACAATCGTAATGTGTCGAAAATTTCCTGTTCAGCTTCCTTTCTGGTATCAATCATGTCTGACGTGTTCGGACGTATAATATAATTTCTTTTATTAAAAAAGCAATATTATTCGTCAATATTATACCAAGTAAGTTTATACTTATATATTATCCTGTTAATAATTATATCTTTAAGAAGATAAACGCTTCCAATCATTACGAGCAGTTGCAAAACAGCAGTTATAACTACCTTTTTATCTTTAATCCTGCTGCGGATAAAGGTCGCGCATCACGAAAGGCGGGATGGTTGCAGGCGCTTGTTGCTGCCAGAAAAGATTCTATACTCGTTACCACGGCTTATGCCGGACATGCCAAAGAGATTGCCCGTTCCGGGATTCAGGGGAGCAATTTTCTGATTGCTTGTGGTGGTGACGGCACCCTTCATGAAGTAGTCAATGCCGTTGCGGGAGAGAGAATCACAGTCGGGATTTTGCCGATTGGATCAGCAAATGATTTTATCAAAACGCTGAATCCCCATAACAGGCCACACACAGGAATCAGCCATTTTTTTGATGCAGGGATTAAAAGTGTTGATGTCGGGAGTGTTGCATTTGGTCGTGTCAGCCACCGTTATTTCATCAACTCTATGGGCATCGGATTTACCGGCAGGGTCGCGAAAGCGGTCAAGCGTTTGCCCTGGTTAAAGGGAGAACCGGGTTACGTCTATGCACTTTTCAGTGTGCTTGCCGGTTACACACCCATACTCATGCATATTATAATAACGCTTGAAGATTCTGTTTTGGAACTTCATGAGCCGGTTTTTGCGTTTTCGGTTTCAAACGGAAAAATCGAAGGCGGTAAATTTGTGATAGCACCGCATGCAGAGCTATCAGACGGTTTGCTTGACGTCTGTATTCTCAAAGCAATGCCGAAACATGAATTTTTTCGCTTTGTGCTCAAATACCTTAAAGGAACACATATCAACGACCCCAAAGTCCTTTACTGCAAAGCAAAAGCTGTTGAGGTGAGCTTGATGGAACCTGAGGTTATGCACCTTGACGGGGAGGTCTACGATGACATTTCTGGCAAGGTTATGATTTCAGTTGCCCGGGAGAGGCTCAACGTGCTTTGTGACTTGCTGCCGCCAGCTTGACTGAAAAATCATAAATCCCTTGCCGGCATTGAGGGAGTAACCGGCAAGGGAACGTGCACAAAAGAACAAAAACAAGACTATCTCATAGTTAAGAAACTAAGCTCTCAGCAGCTTTTTTTTTCCGTAACTTCCTCGCAGACAAAAGAGCACCACCGATACCAAGCAACAGCATACTTGCAGGCTCCGGAGTAGGGCTTAATTGCAAGGCATTGAGCGAAGCCCTATTCACAGGTGCAGTAGCGCCAGGAACTTGACTTAGATAGGTAATTGTCAAATTCCCAGACGCATCTGGCCTGACTAGTCCGCTTATAACATTCTGACCCGGAATAAAGGTGCCTGATGTCCCGTTTGATGCAGCCGTTTGTTTAATAGAATAAGTAGAATTACCAAGAACGCTCAGCTCCAACCATTGACCATTACCACCTGCATTCCCTACGGTAGTCTCCGTCTGAGAAAGCGCATAAAGGTTATAGTCGAGGTTCTTATTCAGATTGGTAATGGTTATTGTGTCGTATGGACTGCCTGGAGCAGTATAGACATAATTACTCATCAGTTCTTTATTTTCTGCATCTGCTATAAATCCAGTGTTTGCATAACCGGCACTTACTACAGCATCGGATATATAACTGAAGAGTACACTTGACGATCCTGTACCGTCTGCCCAAAGAAGGTTAAGGTCTGCCACTGTCCCTATTCCTCCATCAGGGTGTAAGGCAGGCGCAATATTCCAAAAGTCACCTGTCATACCAATCGCTCCAGCACCCTTGAAAGAAGGATCTGCGTTACCCCCGCCAAACCTGATGTTAATCAATTTAGGTGTGGCGGCATACGACGTCACGCTCGACAACCCTATCAAGGCAGCTGCCAGCATCAAAGATTTAAATTTTTGCATTTTCATCATTTTTTTTGATTTAACTGATAAGTTATTAATTGTTAAGGGTTTTATTTCAAATACGATACAGGGTTCTTTGCAGATCCTTATGAATCAGCTTTCCGAAATCCAGTAGTTACACAAGACACACATATCCACTCAGCGATTTATACACATGCTTTATATATGAAATATACGTTTAATACGCAAGTAGTGAGTTGCGAAGAGTTATATCTGTCAGGTGTATCTTTATCGGATGCGAGGTGATGAGTTATGCTTCAGAAAACAAAAATAAATATAATGCCATAGTATAAAATGACGATGACGTATACTGTT
>CAIPKT010000082.1 GCA_903865705.1 uncultured Chlorobiaceae bacterium | reverse complement strand
TTTTACCTCAATAGCAGTGATCGTTGTTCTGCCTGATTCAGCCGGCTTGATGGAGCCTTCGGCAGCTGGTTGCTCTTCGTTACGGAGAGCGCCGATTGCTCCGGTCGATTCCCCCAAATTTTTGCGGCCAGGCAAAACACTGATCTGACCGGACGAATGGTTGAACACCACATCCCTGTCGAGCCAAACGGTCATCAGCCTGCATGCCTGGGCGACCGGAAGCCAGATCCTTGATTGCATCAGAGATGGCGCTGAATGCAGTTGAATAACCCTTAGAGGACGCTCTGGATCCCGTGAAAGAACACGCACAAAATTATTATTGGCCCCAATAGTACAAATAGAGCCCGACATCCCGACAGATTCCTCTATCACAAGTCCACCCTGTTCCTTACGGTAACTCAGGCGCAAAGCCCTTGCCATAGATTCAAGATCAATCATCACGGTGCTCGCTGTTCTCAGGGCTAGCACCTTCATGGTATAGCTTTGAAAGTTTCCTGTGGTCACAACGACAGGAACAACAGTCGATCCATAGGCTTCTGAAGAAGCCGCATTAAGAGTTCTGAAAGAGAGCATCAGCAGAGTCATCAGCATCAGAACGGCATAACAAGAACGGACACGAAACAAAAATCGGAACATTTATTATCAATTGCGTTATGTTTTCCCTTACACCTTGTTATTACTTAAAATAATAATAAAATTCTTTTATGCCTCTTGTTGCCGGTTTTTACTGCCGGAACTGTTCAGTTTGGGGGCAATTCTGACTGAGGGAATCGGCACCGGCAAAATGGTAAAATTTGTTTTTTGCTCTTCAACACCTATCTTTTTCAAAATTTATTTGTAACGCTCTTACTCCCGGGACTGATCAATGGCTTCCAAACCATCAACTCCATCTGCCAGAAACAGAACCCTGATTGTCGTCGAATCCCCCTCAAAGGCAAAAACTATCAATAAATACCTCGGAGACAAGTATACTGTTTTCGCTTCTGTCGGCCATATCAAGGATCTTCCGAAGAAAGAGATCGGTCTTGATTTTGACCATCATTACGAGCCGAGATATGAAATTATTCCGGGGAAGGAAAAAATTGTCCATCAGTTAAAAAAGTTGGCAGCTGAAGCTGATGCCATTCTCATTGCGACTGACCCTGACCGCGAAGGAGAGGCCATTGCATGGCATATCTCCCAAGAAATCGGGGTCACCAATAAACCGGTATCCCGGGTTCTTTTTAATGAAATCACAAAAAATGCGATCATTGCTGCGATTCAGGCTCCGCGACAAATCGACGACCGCCTTGTCCGCTCTCAGCAAACCCGCCAGGGTCTTGATAAAATAGTTGGTTACAAAATCAGCCCTTTTTTATGGAATGTGGTGCTGCGAGGCCTTTCTGCCGGAAGGGTACAATCAGTCGCACTGAGGCTGATCTGCGAACGTGAAGCCGAAATAACCCGCTTCCAGATAGAGGAGTACTGGTCGATTGCAGCTGATTTCGTAACACCTGGCAAGGAGTCTTTCAAAGCAAGGCTTGTACGTTTCGAAGGTGACAAGCCTGAGATATCAAATCAGGATCAGGCTGAAGCCTTGGCGGCACTTATCCGGAAGGGTAATTTTTCTGTAAGGGAGATTGCTCCCCGCATTCAGCAGCGGAAGCCGCCTCTGCCATTCACAACATCGCTTCTCCAACAGGCCGCATCAAACCAGCTCGGCTTCGGATCACAGAAGACGATGCGGGTGGCGCAACAGCTCTATGAAGGGATTGATCTTGGTGCGGAGGGGACGGCTGGTTTGATCACCTATATGAGAACCGATTCAACGCGCATCGGTGCAGAAGCAATCGTCGAGGTAAGGGGCTATATCAATCAGCAATTCGGCAAAGAATATATCGGTTTTGGCGGAGCGGCAAAACCCGGAAAAAATGCCCAGGATGCTCACGAAGCAATACGGCCAACGTCGATTTTTAAAAACCCGGGCCAACTGAAGCAGTACCTTTCAGCCGATCAGTTTAAATTGTATGAGCTGATCTGGAAGCGCTTTCTTGCCGCTATGATGGCTCCGGCCAAAATCGAACAGACCCGGGTTGATGTTGAAGATACGGCAGGGAAATTTCTGTTTCGGGCAACTGGCAGCAGAGTTCTATTCCCAGGCTTTATGCGTGTCTATGATGACCAGAAAGAGCTTGATTACGAGGCCCAGACTTCAACAAAAGAAGATATTGAAAAAGAGCTGACCGTTAAGCTCCCTGAACAGCTTTCAGTCAGTGAACCGCTTATCCTTGCTGACCTTGACCAGAAGCAGAGCTTTACCCGCCCTCCGGCACGTTACAGCGAGGCCACCCTGGTAAAGGATCTCGACCATTTCGGTATTGGAAGGCCATCCACATACGCATCTATTTTTTCGACACTTCAGGATCGCCGCTATGTTGAGTTGGAGAAGAAAAAGATTTTGCCAACTGAACTGGGCAAAGATGTATCACTGATTCTCGTTGCCAATTTTCCCGATCTCTTCAATGTTGACTTTACCGCCTTCATGGAGAACGAGCTTGACAAGGTGGCAAGCGGTGATGATGAATATGAAAAAGTGCTCGACAGTTTTTACAGACCGCTTGAATCCGCACTGAGCCTCCGCAAAATTAATCCGATAGTACCGCAGAACAGCGAACCCGAGAAGTGCGAAAAGTGCGGGGAGGGCTTGATGGTTGTCAAATGGACGGCAAGTGGAAAATTTTTCGGCTGTTCATGTTACCCCAAATGCAAAAACATCAAGGCAATAAGCAGTAACCGGGCGAAGCCGGTTGATACAGCAATTCTTTGCCCCTCCTGCAAGGAAGGGCACATGCTTTTGCGCAACGGAAGACTTGGTCCTTTTCTTGCCTGTTCCAACTACCCGAAATGCAATACGCTGCTGAATCTCAATAAACAGCGCCACATCGAACCAATGAAAACCCCTCCAATACTGACAACCATTCTCTGTCCGAAGTGTGGTTCGCCGCTCTACCTCCGGAGCGGAAAAAGGGGGCTGTGGCTTGGCTGCTCAAAATTTCCGAAATGCAGGGGACGTCTTGCCTGGAGCTCCCTTGACGAGAGCGCCCACCATCACTGGGAATCAATTATGGCTGACCACCAGAAAGCTCATCCGGCAGTCATGCTGACAATGATAGACGGCAGCCCTTTACCAATGACCATTGCTGTCGACGAGATCATCCTGAAGGCGGAAGAGTCTGGCCTGATTGGCTCTCCTGTTGAAGATATTGCCGAAATCACACCATCAGCAGAGCAAGGCGGTAAACAACAAAAGAGAGCACCCAGGCAACCGTGAGTGAGTAGGCCGAATAGAGAAACACCGGGCGCCAGCGCCCGACCTCTTTTTTCATGACTCCTATGGCCGCCACACAAGGCATATAGAGCAGCACAAAGACCATAAGGCTCAGAGCGGTTGCCCTGCTGAATGAGGGATCGTGCCGAAGAATCGATTTTAACTCCACAGGCCCTCCATCACTCTGCCCGATGGAGTAAATGGTTCCCAAAGTAGAAACAACAACCTCTTTGGCCGCAAGTCCGGTTACAAGAGCAATACCAATCCTCCAGTCAAAACCAAGTGGCCGAATGAGCGGCTCAAGCACTTTTCCGGCCCTTCCTGCCAGAGAGTATTCGAGCTGGCCCGATTTCATGCGCAAGTCAAGTTCTCTTTGTCCAGCCTTTTTTTCACCCTCACCCATGCTGCTCGCAGCAATACGGGCGGTTTCTGCCGAGAACTTTGCGTCAAGTGCTCCATTGCGCGGGTAATTGCTGATCGCCCAGATAATGATGACTGCGCTTAAAATCATTGTCCCTGCTTTTTTGAGATACATCAGGGCTTTCATCTTTGCCTGGAAAAGGACAGAGGTCAATGTCGGCCAGCGATATGGAGGCAGCTCCATGACAAATGGCTCGGAATCGCTTTTCAGAACGGTTGACTTCAGGAGCCAGGCCGTCCAGAGACCAACTGCAATACCGAGAAGATAGATACCCATCATGACGTTGGCCGCCACATCAGGCGGAAAAAATGCGGCAGTCAGCAGTACATAGACGGGAAGTTTGGCACCGCAACTCATGAAAGGAATAATCATGATGGTGACCATCCTGTCGGTAGGGCTTTTGAGCGTCCGTGTTGCCATGATTGCCGGGATGGAACAGCCAAATCCGGTTATCAGGGGAATGAATGATTTGCCATGAAGACCGAAGCGATGCATCAGCCGATCAATCACAAATGCTGCACGTGCCATATAGCCTGAAGCCTCAAGAAATGAGAGCCCGATAAAAAGAAGAATAATATTGGGGAGAAAGACCAGAACACCCCCAACACCGGCGATTATGCCGTTAATGACAATAGAACGGAGCATTTCATTTGGCAGGAGAGGCCCGATTGAGGACGCAATGAAAGCGAAAAAGAGCTCAAGGCCGGCCATAATCGGCGCACCGAGTGAAAAGGTCAACTGAAATATGGCCCAGACTACCAGCAAAAAAATTGGCAGCCCAAGCACCCTGTTGAGCACGACCATGTCGATATAGTCTGTCGGGGTTGCCTTTGCTCCTCCCGGTTGGTGAACGCACTCTTGCATAGCCCCCCGAATAAAGGCGTGACGATCTTCGGTAATGAGGACTTCAGGTTCTGAATCATGCTGCCGTTCAGCCTCCCTGAGCGCATCCTGAAGGGCAAGTTCAACTTTCACCCAAACGGGATACTGCTGGACCTCGTGATAGACCTCCCTGTCGTTTTCCAAAAGCTTTATTGCAAGCCATCTCGCATTGAAGCCAGAGAGTTCCTGCTGATGAGCAAGAAGAGCGGTAATTTTTTCAACAGAAGCTTCAAGTTCAGGGCGAAAAAAAAGCTTGTTTTTGCGGATCTCGATATCCTTCAGGGAGAGGCGGATAATATGGTCGAGCAGCGAATCAAGTCCCGTACTTTTCTTTGCTGAAGTTGGAATAATATGGCAACCGAGAAGCTTCTGCAACTGCTTGATCTCGATAACAATGCCCTTTTCCTCTACTTCGTCGATCATATTGAGCGCAACAAGAAAATCAACTTCCAGTTCCATGAGCTGCGTTGTCAACAGAAGATTCCTTTCAAGGTTTGGTCCTTCGACAACATTGACAACAACATCAGGACACTCCTTGATGAGATACTCCCGTGTTACAATCTCTTCCGGAGAGTAAGGGGTTAGGGAATAGATTCCTGGCAAATCTACAACCCGAATATGATATCCCTTGTAGTCAAGATACCCTTCAAGCTTTTCAACGGTTACTCCTGAAAAATTCCCGACTTTCTGATGAGCCCCGGTCAGGGCATTAAAGAGAGAGGATTTACCACAGTTCGGATTACCGGCAAGCGCCACACTGATATCTTTATGCTCACTCATGCGTTGCTGCCGGAAAAGGAAACTCCATCTCCGTTCTCCCCGACTTTACACACCAGAACCCCTTCTGCCTCTGTTTTTCTCATGGCAAGGTAAAGTCCCTTGAAAAAAATCTCAATAGGATCACCAAGAGGGGCAACCCTTAGAACCTTGAATCTGGTGCCTTTTATCAGCCCCATATCCATAATCCTGCGCCTTATGACACTCTCAGCCTTTAATGCCGTCACTTCAGCCTTGTCTCCAACCTTCAATTCTGATAAACGCATACCATTATCTCCTGCAATAACCATAAAAAAACAAATACGGACAAATAATATCCTATATAACACCAGCAAACATGGAAAAATTTCAACTATTTTTTCTGTACAGAATCGAACAATACCTTGGAAAAAAGAGCTATCCGTGTACTGTTGGTGCACCGGGAAAGGGAGGCCAACCCATCCGGGTACCCCCGATCAGGTGACCGTGGATGTGGAAAACGCTTTGAATGGCATCCTTGCCTGTATTAAAAACAAGCCTGTATCCCGATTCTCTAATACCGATTATTTCTGCAACGACTCCTGCAGCAAGAAGCATCTGGCCGGCAATCCCTTCATCTTCCGGAGCAAGATCGTTGAGTGAGGCGATATGCTTGAGCGGAATGATGAGGATATGCTGAGGTGCTATGGGCGTGATGTCCCTGAACGCAACGACATGATCATTACGATAAACGATTTTGGCGGGGATCTCTCCGCGCACAATGCGGCAAAAAAGACAATCAGGTTTCTGGTGTATCATAACGGTTTGTATCGTTTGCTCTTATTCGCTCATTTTCAAAGCTCTTTGACGACGGAGAGTGAGGCAGCGCCTTTGCCAGTCATGAGTACAACTTTAAGCTTCTCCTTTTCAGCAGAAACAACTCCCCCCTCGCTTTCACCGGAAGTCACAATGGTTGAAATATTTTTGAACCCTTTGCTTTTAAGCTGGCTCTCAAAATCCTTGACAATGTTTCCCGTAACATTCTCACACACCACGCTCCAACTCTTCCCTTCCGGTGTGTCGGCACGGGTTACGGCCTTTATCTGACCAGAGGAAAACTTCGGTACATCAGCAGGCATATCAGCCGGCCAGACTCCGCTGTTGCCCTGAATCTCAATTTTCTGCCCTTCAGACTGAATCGTTATTTTTTGACCGCCAGAATTGATATCAACCTTTTGGCCCGTCGACTGTTCAATCGCTTTTTCCACCATCACGTCTCCAATCTTTTTCTGACAGGAAGAAAAAGTTCCGCTTATTGCCAATGCCGCCAGGATAATCCCGGCAGAACGAGCTCTTGAAAGTTTCAGCATGTTTTATCTATTTTTATGTCATTAAAACATTAAAACGAAAACGACACTGTTGTAATGTACGTAAAAGCATAAAAAAAACGAAGTATTGACCAGCCTTAGTCTGGGCCAGAAGCTGAACCTCTCCTGCAGGGAAAGCCCGTCACGTTGAGGCGGAAAAATCAACAGAGTGAACATCTGCAGGTTTGGTAACTTCTGACAACCTCGAAGCAAGCACCTTATCAATTCTCTGACCATCCAGATCAACAATCTCAAGACTCCACTCTTCCCAGGTCATAGTGTCACCCGTTTGCGGCATACGACCAAGCAGCCACATCATGAGGCCGCTGAGGGTATGATAGAGCCCTTTATCCTCATCAGGCACACCTTTGAGTTCAAGGGTGTCTTTAAGCTCAGGAACAGGAATAAGGCCATCAAGGAGCCAGGAACCATCCTGGCGTTGCACAGCCCAGGAATCCTCACTGTTGCGGGGAACAAACTCTCCGGTGACAGCCTCAAGCATATCCTGAAGGGTAACCAGCCCCTGAATTTCACCGTACTCATCAACCACAAAGACCATCTGGGTGCCCGAGGTCCTGAAATGGTCGAGCAGTTCCATCCCGGTAAGCGTTTCGGGGACATAGACGCAAGGCTGCAATTGCGAGGTAAACTCTGTAAGGCCGCCTTTCAGTGTTTTCGACAAAAGCTGTTTGGCATTCACCACGCCAAGCAGGGATTGAAGACCACCGTTGCAGACAGGAAAACGTGAGTGCTCCGACTCTGTCACTCTCTGGATATTTTCTTCAAGCGGCCGGGAGACATCAAGCGATACAATATCTGCTCTCGGAACCATCAGCGAGCCGAGTTGACGGTCGTCAAGGCGGAAAACATTGCGTACCATTTCATGCTCATGCTGCTCAATAACCCCTGCTTCAGAGCCTTCCTCAAGCATTGCGTGAATCTCTTCTTCCGTAACGCTTGGTATAATATGCGGGTGGTTTCCCGTCAGACGAAGAATGGCGTCGGTCGAGGCTGTAAGTAATCTCCCAAAAGGACGGGTTATCGTAGAAAGCATAAGCATGGGACGCGCAACAAGACAGGCAATTCCTTCCGGATTGAACATACCAATGCGCTTTGGAACAAGTTCCCCGATAACAATAGTGATATAGGTAATCGAAAGCACAACAATGGCAGTAGAAATAACGTGACTTATTTCCGAATCCATGCCGAACGATTGTAACAGGGTTGCCAATGGGATGGCAAGAGCACCTTCCCCGACAATACCGTTAAGAATCCCGATAGAAGTAATGCCAATCTGGATGGTCGAAAGAAAACTGGATGGTTCCCGGCCAAGTTTCAGAGCAACCGCCGCAGATTTTTCACCATCCTCTTCAAGTTTGGAAAGACGCGATCGCTTTGCCGTTACCAGCGCAATTTCTGACATGGCAAAAAAACCGTTGATAATAATCAGAACAAAAAGAAAAAATACTTCCATAAATTCAGTTTTGAACCTTTCGAGACAAGAGACTTAAAATGATGACCGCTTTAAATCGGCCAAACTTCAGGGTCCCGTAAAGTTCTGTTTTTTATATAACGATTCTGTTCATTGTGCTATGTACTACACTTTTATTCTGCAACTTCCAAACGGTCAATTTAAACACACCTCTTATAGAGCAACTTGCAGCCGCTTACGCAAACACTGTTCTCCCTGATTTCGAGTCACCGGCAGGCTTGAAAGGGCTTTAAGCACCAGATTCAATATGATGAATAAAAAAACTATCCCTCAACTTGATCGAATAAAAATCGATTTGCAATCAATCTATATTTCGGCCAATTTATGGGACGTCACAAAGAGCTTTTCTTAATTGGAAAAGTAATGATAACTTCAGTCCCTTTCATTAAAGTGCTTTTGACTTTAATATCTCCATTCATCTCCTTAATGATCCGATAACTAATTGAAAGACCGAGGCCTGTTCCTTTTCCAGAATTTTTGGTTGTATAAAAAGGGTGCATAATATATTCAATCGTTTCAGGAGGAATACCTATTCCATTATCTTCAATACTAAAAATAACCTTATCCTGATTGCAACTTAATTCCAAAAGTATTTTCATTTCAAAACCCGAATCACTGAACTGTTTTTTTTCTTCAAGAGCATCTATTGAATTTGTAATTAAATTATAAACAACCTGTTCATATTTATACGGATTACCTACAACAAACAAGGTACTTTGTGGTGCTTTGAAATTCAATAGAATGGACTTATGCTTGCATTGCTCAAAAAACATAAGCCGTGTATTTTCTATACTTTTGTTAACGTTTACAACTGACGAGATATAATTATTATCAACGCTGGAAAACGATCTGATATTATCAATTATTGTTTGAACTCTTAATATATTATCAAATATTTTTTCTGACCTTGTTTTAATCACCTCTTTACATGACCATTTATTGGCTTCAGCATCCATTATCAACCTGTCAACAATTAATCCAATATTATTGATAGGCTGATAAATTTCATGTGCAATCCCTGATGCCATTTCTCCAAGACTAATCAGTCTTTTGGCATGAAACAGTTCGCTTTCAATTACTTTGCGTTGCGAAATATCTCGAATAATAATCATATATGATAAAGGCATTCCATCATAATCCTGAATCAATGCCGCACTAATTTCAGCAGAATAAATCGTCTTGTTTTTTTTTCTGAGCAATATCTCCCTGTTTTGAATCAAACCATCACTAAATGCAACTTCAATTACTTTTTTAAAGCCATTAATATCACTTGAGTGAACAAGATCTATTAATGGAATTCCAATAAATTCACTACTGTCATTAGCTCCAAATATACCAATACCCATATCTGAAATACTGGTAATAATGCCCTGCAGATTAGTCGTAATAATACTGTCAGGTGAAGCCGCAATAAGTGTCTTGTATTTTCGATCAAGCTCTTTTTGAGCTTGCTCTTTTTGAGCTTGCTCTTTTTGAGCTTGCTCTTTTTGAGCTTGCTCTTTTTTATTTAATTTATTTGAATTTAAAATGATAACAGCGAGATACTTGATTTCATTATATCTGCCATAAACAGGATAAACCGAAATTTGATAAAGACAATCTGCACAATCCGTTATAGTTTTTTTAGGCCCAAAACAGCTGTCCATATAAGAAATTGATTCTCCCGTATAGAAAACACGATCAAATCTGGATTTTCGCTCTTTTTGCAATTTGCAAGGATATCGCTTATGGAAGTTTTGACCTATCAGGATTTCGTCAGCTTTGGCATAAAGATCATTGAAATATTGATTAGTATCGCATATCGTTCCGTCCAATGCCAAAAAACAACAAGGATCAATAGATGAACTGAGAAGCATATCAAGATTAATCTTGTTATGCGGGCAAGTGATATTTTTATTCTCATATTCAGTAATATCAGAACAACTGATGATATATCGGTTCTCAATGCTTTCCGTTCTTTTGACAGGAAAGCCCTGATGCATCAAGCGCCGTATAATGCCATCCCGGCAACTGATCCGACAGACAACGCAAAACTTTACGCCCTTTGCGACAGCCGACTGGATCGCTTTATCCGTATGCCCCCGGTCACTTGGCAAAATTGATTTCAGCCATACGTCATAGGATGTTTCATTTGCGAGTTGATCGATTCCAAACAACATCAGCAACTCATCAGACCACACCATTTTTCCATCGTCAGGATTCCACACGCAAATACCAGTATTAACGGCATTTATGGGATTAAGCACCAAAACAAAGTCTTCTTTACTTTGACTATAGATCGAAATATCAAACCACTTGTCCAACAGGCTGATATAATACTTAAACCGCTCAGCCGCACCGCTCTGGGTTGCCCGAACCAATTTCTCAAAAAGCTCTGGATTGGATGTGTTAAACCCCTCAATAACCTCGGAAATTTTAAGTCCTTCGAGCTTGTCGATGCCAATCATATTTTTGAACTGCTGATTCACTACCTCATGAATAAAATCCATGGGACGATCTTTTTCAAAAATCATGCGGCAGTAGGCACATCCAGCCGATATACTGTTAAAAAGGTTACGATGAAGCGCCTTGCTCACAAGACGTGCATCTTCATGCAAACCTCTTTCCGTAATGCCTTCCGGGCTTATTTGTTTGCTCGTGTCGTAATGCATGGACGGGACTGATACCGGTTTACAAAACTTTAAAGCAATAATTTAAGTAAAAATTTGCTCTGAAGTCACAGCTCTTTTACTTCGGACAATCAAATTACCGGGTAAAAAGATCTGCAATCGATATGGTACCCAAACGATCTTGAAAAAAAGGAGTTCATGCGGTGAGCCTGAAAGCCCGCCAAGAATGGACAAGACGGTATTTTACCGTCTTGTATGAAAAGAGAGGGAGAGAGGGAGTCAGCCCTCTCTTAAAAAGATTCCTTGATGGTTTTTTCCTTGTCGGCAAAGAGTTTAGCTACGAGAAACTCCCGGTTCATGCGGGCAATATTGACCACGGAAATGCCTTTTGGACATTCCGCCTCACACGCATAGGTGTTGCTGCAACTGCCGAAACCAAGCTCATCCATACAGGCAACCATCTTCTGCACCCGCTTGGCAGCCTCAACCTTTCCCTGGGGAAGCAGGGCAAGATGCGAGACCTTTGCGCCGACAAAAAGCATGGCCGCTGCATTGGAACAGGCCGCCACGCAGGCACCGCAACCGATGCATGTTGCGGCATCGAAAGCGGCATCAGACTTTTCCTTTGGCACAGGAATGGTATTGGCATCAGGCACACCGCCGGTATTCACCGATACGTAGCCTCCTGCCTGTATGATTTTATCAAACGCGCTGCGGTCAACAATAAGGTCGCGGATAATAGGGAAGGCTTTTGCTCTCCATGGTTCAATATGGATGGTGTCGCCATCCTTGAACGAGCGCATATGAAGCTGACAGGTGGTAACTCCCTTGACAGGCCCATGTGGACGACCGTTGATATAAAGACTGCATGTGCCGCAAATACCCTCCCGGCAGTCATGATCAAAGGCAACAGGATCGCCGCCGGTCATAACAAGCTTTTGATTAAGGGTATCAAGCATTTCGAAAAAAGAGCTGTCAGGCGAGATTCCTGAAACATCAAAGGAAACCATTTCACCTTTGGCCTTAACGTTTTTCTGCCGCCAGATTTTCAGCGTAAAGTTCATAATTAGCTGTTATTTATAGCTCCGCTGGGAGAGCTTGATCTCGTTGAATTGAAGTTCCTCGCGGTGGAGCTGTGCCGCAGAATCACGCCCCTTATATTCCCATGCTCCAACAAAGGCGAACTTCTCATCATTGCGCAATGCTTCGCCCTCACTGGTTTGATACTCCTCTCTGAAATGTCCCCCGCACGACTCTTTTCGTTGCTGGGCATCACGCACCATGAGCTCCCCTAACTCAATAAAATCGGCAACACGGCAGGCTTTCTCGACTTCGGGATTGTATTCGTCCAGTCCTCCGGGAATCCGCACACCCCGGGCAAATTCTTGACGCAGCTCGGTAATCTGATAAAGTGCTTCAGTCAGGCCTGCATCATTTCGTGCCATACCGCAGTACTCCCACATGATTTTGCCGAGACGACGATGGAAGCTGTCAACAGACTCCTTTCCTCCGCTGTTTTTGATTTGCTTCAGACGATCGGTAACTGCCTCCGCGGCAAGATTGAATTCTGAAGAGGCTGTATCAAACCGTGGTGTATGTATTTCAGAAGCAAGATAGTTTCCGATGGTATAGGGCAGCACGAAATAACCATCGGCAAGGCCCTGCATCAAGGCTGAAGCACCGAGCCGGTTTGCTCCATGATCGGAAAAGTTGCACTCTCCGATTGCATAAAGGCCGGGAATCGTAGTCATCAGCTCATAATCAACCCAGATACCGCCCATAGTATAATGAACTGCCGGATAGATCATCATCGGTGTTTCATAAGGACTCTCTGCAACAATCTGCTCGTACATCTGGAAGAGATTGCCATAAAGAGAGTCAATAGCATCATGTCCCTTGCGTTTTATGGCCTCGGCAAAGTCAAGAAAAACGGCCATTCCGGTAGAGCCGACACCGAAGCCGGCATCGCAACGTTCCTTGGCAGCCCTTGAAGCCACATCCCTCGGTACAAGATTACCGAACGCAGGATAGCGACGCTCCAGATAGTAATCACGATCAGCTTCCGGAATATCAGAAGGCTTGATCTCTTTGCATCTCAGTTTTTCGACATCTTTTATCTTGGCCGGAACCCATATCCTGCCATCATTTCGCAAGCTTTCGCTCATCAGCGTAAGCTTTGACTGTGCTTCACCATGTACCGGAATACAGGTTGGATGAATCTGGGTAAACGCAGGGTTTGCAAACATAGCCCCCTTCTTGTAGGCGCTCCAGGCAGGAGTCACGTTGGAACCCATAGCATTGGTGGAGAGGAAAAAAACGTTTCCATACCCGCCGTTAGCCAGCACAACAGCATGAGCGGCATGGCGCTCTATCTCGCCTGTAACCAGGTTTCGGGCAATTATACCGCGTGCCTTTCCATCCACAAGCACCGTATCAAGGACATCCCGACGATGGTAAAGCGTAACATTGCCTGCAGCAATCTGGCGGCTTAATGCACCGTAGGCACCAATCAAAAGCTGCTGTCCGGTCTGCCCTCTCGCATAGAAGGTTCTCGATACCTGAGCTCCTCCAAACGAACGGTTGGTCAGCAGACCACCGTATTCCCGGGCAAACGGCACTCCTTGCGCAACGCACAGATCGATAATTTGATTACTGACCTGAGCCAGCCGATACACGTTTGCTTCACGTGCCCGATAATCGCCACCTTTGACGGTG
>CAIPKT010000081.1 GCA_903865705.1 uncultured Chlorobiaceae bacterium | reverse complement strand
GCGAAGGGTTAGTGGAACAAAATGAGAGCGCTCATCCAGGCGCTCCCAAACCACTCAAAATAAAAGGAAGCTGAACGCTTATTCGGTGTTATAAACCATGTTCAGGGCGCTGTACACTTTGTTGATTTCTGTAAGATACTTTGTGGAAATTTCCTTGCGTTTGATTTTCATGGTCGGGGTCATAAGACCGTTTTCAATGGTGAATGCCGTGTCGACCAGCAGGAACTTGCGTACCTTTTCATGAGTTGCAAGCTGCCTTGAAACGGTACGCATGAGTTTTTCAAAAATTTGCTGCACGCTTTTGATCTCAATCAGTTCGTTCGGCGTAGCGGCCAAAATTCCTTCTGCGTCCGCTACCTCTTTGAGTTTATTGAAATCAGGCACAATAAGGGCGATCAGAAATGGTCGCTTTTCGCCAATCACAACAACCTGATCAACATAAGGACTGTCGGAAATCAGGTTTTCGATGGGCATTGGGGCAATATTCTTTCCGCCAGTGGTGACGATGATATTTTTTTTGCGGTCGGTTATTTTTAAATAGCCATCCCTGTCAATGACTCCAATATCGCCGGTATAAAACCATCCATCCTTAATAACGTCCTTGGTAGCAGCCTCATCATTCCAGTATCCTTTCATGATATTCGGGCCCTTGAGCAGAATTTCGCCATCCTCTGCAATCTTGACCTGAACATTGTCTACGGCCGGTCCAACGGTGCCATACTTGATCTTTTCCGGCCTGTTGACATGGGTTACAGGTGAGGTCTCAGTCAGGCCAAATCCTTCAAGAATATTGATATCGAGCGCCTGAAAAAATTCACCGATCTTTTGTGGAAGGGCAGCTCCTCCAGAAACAAAATAGCGCAACCTTCCGCCGAATTTGGTTTTGATTTTACTATAGACAAGCTTCTCAGCCAAGGCATGCTGGAACGAAATGATTTTTCCCGCAGAGCCTTGTTCATCGATTACCTTGTGATAGTTTTCTCCTGTTTTCACCGCCCAATTGAATATTTTCTGCTTTATGGGGCTTTGGACAGCAATTTGTTTAAGAATGGTAATTTTGATGCGGTCGAATAGCCTTGGAACGGTAAAAATAATAGTTGGTTTGGCTTCCGACATGTTCAGCGAAATTGTTTCAACACTTTCGGCCAGATAAATGCTTGCTCCGCAGGAGAACATCAGGTAATAACCGCCGGTTCGTTCATAGGCGTGTGAGAGAGGCAGAAAAGAGAGGGCACAGTCGGATTCATTGAGGCGGATAATTGCAGCGCAGGATTTGACGTTTTCACAAATATTGCGGTGTGTAAGCATAACCCCTTTCGGAAGTCCTGTAGTGCCGGAAGTGTAAATGATGGTAGCAACATCGTCAGGTTCGACCCGCGCCCCATCCAGAAACCATGGTTTTTCTTCA
This sequence comes from uncultured Chlorobiaceae bacterium, assembly GCA_903865705.1. GTDB lineage: Bacteria > Bacteroidota > Chlorobiia > Chlorobiales > Chlorobiaceae > Chlorobium. Next base: position 5,387 of record CAIPKT010000081.1, on the reverse strand, counting down.
AGTATTTTTTCGCCAAGCACCTTTACCTGGTTCAGGTCAAGAACCTCTTCGATTGGTTCCTCAAGGCGGTTCATAACCACAACAAGAGTCAGCTCAGGAAGGTTTTGCCAGATTGAAAGAATTTTGCCAAGCTGAAGCATGTTTGAGACTACGATAGCCTTGGCGCTGCAGTTTTTGAGAATGTATTCAATCTGATTGGCTGGCAAGGAAGGGTAGAGTGGCACATTGATTGCGCCAATATTCAGAATTGCCATATCGGCCAGATACCATCCGGGCCTGTTTTCCGAAAGAATGCCAACTCTTTCTTTTGGAGTGATGCCGTTATGTTTCAGAAAGGCAGAGAGAGAGCGGACATCATTTTCAAACGCATCATAAAAGACGGGTTCATACACTCCATTGATTTTCCGCGCGAATGGAAATTTTGAAGACTGCCCCTTGAAATGGAAGAATACAGAAGAGAAAAGCTCGGGCAATGTCTGGAAGTCAGGATTAATAAGTCCCATCAGTAAGAGATTTATTTCTTGTTTTAGATACCCCTAAATGGAGAACAGCCCCGAATTCCACTGGTGCCATGAAGGGGGGAATTCAGTTGAGCACTAAGTCCTCAAAAAGCCCATTCTTCTCAATCTTAATGAATAATAAATATTTAACCATACATTACTATCCTTGCAAATTGTAAAAATGATTTTTTTGTGTTTTTTTTAGCTTTTTTTCCTGTTTTTTTATGCAAATAACGAAAAAATCAAGTGGCGCTGTAGCAGGGTATATCGGTCTTGGTCTCGGCATGGTACTGATTGCGTTTCAGTTTCGCCAAATTGATATTATTGGTGTGATTGGAAAGATTTCGTCAATCGGCTTCTCATCGGCATTTATTCTTTTGCCTTTTTTGGGCCTTCACCTTCTCGAAACTTATGCATGGATAAGGGTTTTTCCTCCGAGCATAACAGCAATTCCATTTTCCAAGCTTCTGAAAATTCAGTTTATTGCCGAAACCATATCCATGACGCTTCCTGCAGGCATGGCTATCGGCGAACCTCTTCGTCCTTTTCTCTGTAATCGTTTTATTGGAATTCCTCTTCCTGCAGCCATTGCAAGCGTGGCCGTACGCAAACTCATGCTTGGTGTGGCCCAGGGTATCTATACCATTATCGGCGCAATAGCAGGCTTTTCACTTTTGCAGACGGTTTCCATTCCATTATTTCCCGTTCCGGTTCTTGGCTATATCATGGTCGGAGCCGGGCTCGCAGTTTTTCTTCTCTTTCTTTTTCTTCTTCTTCTGCTGCTCAATGGAAACGCCGCACAAAATATGCACAAACTTTTGATGTTTGTGCCATTCAAGAGAGTGCAAAGGTGGCTCCTTGCAAAGGAGACAGGATTTCTTGATACCGATGAAGAATTGAAGAGTTTTGATGCTCCGTTTGCTGGCCGATTGATATTTGTATTGCTTGTTTATATCCTTGCATGGTTCATGCTTGCCATTGAGAGTTATATTATATTACGTTTGCTTGGTGTCGAGATTTCTTTTTTGCAGGTACTTTCCATGGATACGGCCATTACGATGCTCCGTGCCCTGTTTTTTTTCATTCCATCCGGACTTGGTGTTCAGGAAGTGGGCTATCGTTTGTTTTTTCAAGCGCTTGGCATGAATAATATTGAGGATTATGGTGCATTTGTGCTGTTGCGGCGATTCAAAGAACTTCTCTGGTATGCTGTCGGTTATGGGGTAATGTTTTTTTCAGGAGTTCATCTGCGTGATGCAGAAGAAGTTAGTAACGGAGATTCATGAAGAAGAAAGTATTATTTATTTGCGGATCGATGAACCAGACGACCCAGATGCATCAGATCGCTGGGTGGTTGACGGATTATGACCAATATTTTTCACCTTTTTTCAGTGATGGTATCCTTGGATCAGCCAGTGAAAGAGGGATGCTTGAGTTTACCATTATGGGTCGGAAACGATCTGAACGTACGCTTGAGTATCTCCGTTCTCACCACCTGAAGCTTGATATTGGTGGATTCGCGCATGCTTATGATCTTGTTTTGACTTGTACGGATCTCATTGTTCCAAAACATATTCGACTCAAGAAAATTGTGTTGGTTCAGGAGGGGATGACTGAACCCGAAACACTCCTTTTCCATTTCGCGAAGAACTTTCAGTGGATTCCCCGATGGATTGCCGGTACGGCTACAACCGGATTATCCGATGCTTATGAGAAATTCTGTGTTGCCAGTGAAGGATATCGCGAACTTTTTATCCGCAAGGGGGTGAGCCCTGCCAAGATTGAGGTGACCAGCATTCCAAACTTCGATAATTGCGAGCAGTATCTCCAGAATGATTTCAGATATCGCGATTATGTGCTTGTATGTACATCAGACAACCGTGAAACCTTTATTTACGAAAACCGCCTCAAAAACATCAGGAAGTATCTTGAAATAGCTGATGGGCGCCAGCTTCTTTTCAAGTTGCATCCCAACGAAAATATTGAACGGGCAACACGGGAAATTGAGCGTTACGCTCCCGATAGCATTGTTTTCAGCGAAGGCAGAACCGAAGAGATGATCGCCAACTCCCGGATGCTGATTGCACAGTTTTCATCCACGATTTTTGTTGGCTCTGCCCTGAACAAGATTGTCCATTGCGGCCTGCACCCTGACGTGTTAAAATCGCTTACCCCGTTACAGAATAAATCTGCAGCTAAAAAAATTGCGGAGGTCTGCCGACAGGTGATCGATGGTTGAACCAAAACGCAACTGTTTTTTATGCATACCGTAGCAATCATACCCGCACGAGGCGGGTCGAAAGGGCTGAAAGAGAAGAATATTTACCCTGTAGCAGGAAAGCCTTTGCTTGCCTGGACTGTTTTACAGGCACTGGCCTCTACCTCTATCGAAAGGGTTTTTGTGACAACTGACGACGAGGCTATTGCCAAAGTTGCTTCTGAATATGGGGCGGAGGTGATTGTGCGTCCTTTGGAGCTTGCCGGTGACAAGGCAAGTTCTGAATCGGCAATTCTGCATGCCTCCGGAGTTATTGAGCGAGACTATAATATGCCGCTCAGTACGATTGTTTTTCTGCAGGCAACATCTCCCTTGCGAAAGCCGGATGATATTGATCGGGCTGTCGGGCTTTTTATTCGTGAAGGGGCTGATTCGCTGATATCGGTCACCAGGGCCGATGACCTTACCTTGTGGGAGTCAAGGGCAGGGAAATGGGCAAGCGTCAATTTCGATTACCGCAATCGCGGCATGCGTCAGGATCGTCCAACACAGTTCATAGAAAATGGCTCTATCTACATCTTCAAGCCTGAAACGCTTACTTTCTTTGGCAATAGAATCGGCGAAAAACTCACAGCGTACGAAATGGAGTTTTGGCAAACATGGGAGATCGATACCCTTGAGGAAATTGATTTAATTGAGTATTTCATGTATAAAAAAATCCTGGCCGGCCAGGATTCCAATCAACAAAACCCTTAGATCACTGCTTTTATGAATTTCTTTTTATCCACCGATCTGGTCATCGGGGTGAACGAAGCACTGAAGCTGCAAAATCATCTGGCACCATTATCCATAAAAAAGCCAGGTATCATTTATGATGCAAATATGGCTGGCAGCCTTTATTTTCAGGAAGTTTTAAAAAACCTGACCTCCGCATATTCAAATGCCGTAGTCTATTGCAATGAATTCAGCGGAGAGCCGACCTATGCACATCTTGAAACGGTGGCTGAATTTTTCAGGAGCAATCCCCCTGATGCTCTCGTTGCCATTGGCGGCGGAAGCACACTCGATTTGGGTAAAGGTATCGCGCTGCTTATGACGAACAACGTCCCGGCTCTTTCACTCAAAGGATTTCCTGCAGGCGTGAATGACCCTTTGCCGCTTGTAACCGTACCCTCACTTCTTGGCAGCGGCGCCGAAGTCAGCTTTAATGCCGTGTTTATTGATGAAGTTGAGGGGCGCAAACTTGGCATTAACAGCCGGAAGAATTTTCCGAAAAAAGCGGTTATCGATCCCCGGCTCTCCATGACAGCACCTCTTGAAAGCGTCATTGCTTCAGCTATGGACAGTCTTGTGCATTGCGTTGACAGCTTTGGTTCAATAAAGCATACGGCATTAAGCCGGATTTTTTCTGTCGAAGGATTCCAGCGCACTTTTTACGCATTGCAGCAGAACCAGCTCGATCGGGCAGAGTCAAGGCTTGACCTTGCCATTGGCAGTGTTTGCGGCACAGCGGCACTCATGAACTCCGGAGACGGCCCAACCAATGGTTTTGCCTACTACCTTGGCGTGAAGCACAGTGTACCGCACGGTCTTGCCGGAGCTATCTTTCTCAAAGAGGTTATGCGCTACAACCATACCCATGGTTATGAAAAATATGCATTGCTTAATCCCATGCATTCGACACCTTCACCAAGAGAAGCGACGATTGAACTGCTTGAACAGATGGATGAACTCTATCGGTTGCTCCGGATTCCTTCACTTGTCCCTTTCGGGTATGGCAAGGGTAACGTCGCCGAATTTGCCCGTAATGCATCAGAAGCACTGAAGGGATCTTTTTCGGGTAATCCGGTTGAATTTAACGAAGAATCGGCATTAGCCGTTGTTTCTCAATTAACCTAAAAAAAAGAGCAGGATACCATATTATGGCTGGCGCAGAACTAATCGGTCGTGAAGAACTGGCTGAAATACAGGAACTTTTCAGCAGGGAGAAGGTCAATTTATACCGTTACGGCGGGGGTAATTACAAGGCAAGGGAGTTTGAGGAGAAATTTGCAGCCTGGATGGGTGTAAAGTATGCCCATGCGGTCTCTTCGGGCACTGCCGCAATCCATTGCGCCTTGGCTGCTGCAGGGATTGGCCCCGGCGATGAAGTCATCACAACGGCATGGACGTTTATTGCTCCCGTTGAGGCCATCAGTGCGCTCGGAGCGGTGCCTGTGCCGGTTGAGCTTGATGAAACCTATCATCTTGATCCGCTGGAAGTTGAAAAGGCGATTACTCCTTCAACAAAAGCGGTTGTAGCTATCCCTATGTGGGCTTCGCCGAAAATGGATGAGCTGTCGGCGCTTTGCAAAAAGCATAATCTCATTTTGATTGAGGATGCAGCACAGGCTCTCGGAGCAACATACAAGGGCCGGAAGCTTGGTACCTTTGGCAGTGTAGCTTCCTTCTCGTTTGACGCAGGCAAAACGCTTCACACTGGTGAGGGAGGAATTATTGTGACCAACGACAAGGATATTTATGATCGTGCTGCAGAATTCTCCGATCATGGCCACATGCACCTGGCCGGATTGCCAAGAGGCAAGGATCCCAGACGGTCAAAAGGACTGAATTTGCGTCTCAGCGAAGTGACAGCAGCAATCGGTCTTGCCCAGCTTGCCAAAATAGAG
>CAIPKT010000080.1 GCA_903865705.1 uncultured Chlorobiaceae bacterium | reverse complement strand
TTCCGCATTGCGTTGCCGGATACAGAGCTGGTACTCTCAACACGTGAAAGCGCAGCCTACCGCGACGGCATGAGCAGCCTTGGCATCACCAGAATGAGCATCGAAAGCCGCACCACTGTAGGCGGCTACCACGACACGGAGAAGAAGGATACGGGACAGTTTGAAATTTTTGACGACCGTACGGCCAAAGAATTCTGCGCGGCCCTGCGCAAACAAAACATCGAACCGGTCTTTAAAAACTGGGAGCCCGCATACAACGGCCCGTCCACAGAGCAAAACAGCGCAACAACTCACCCTTTACAAACAAAACCATGCCATTGACCGCCAAACAGCGGGAGCGTTACGCCCGCCACCTTGCACTGCAGGAAATTGGCGAGATGGGACAGGAAAAACTGCTCGACGCAAAAGTGCTGGTGATTGGTGCCGGAGGGCTCGGCTCCCCTGTCGCCTTCTACCTTGCGGCTGCGGGCATTGGCGCCATCGGGCTGATGGACGGCGACAAGGTCGATCTTAGCAATCTCCAGCGACAGATTCTCCATACCACTGGCTCGATCGGACAAGAAAAGGTCAACTCGGCAGAAAAGCGGCTTCATGACCTCGATCCCGACATCAAGCTCACGCTCTACCCCTTCCGTCTCACCGCCGAAAACGCACCGGATATTCTTGCTGCTTACGACTTCGTCATTGATGCCACCGACAATTTTGATTCAAAATTCCTGATTGCCCGAGCCTGCCACAACGCCGAAAAACCTTACTCCCATGCCGGTATCAGGGAGTTCCACGGCCAGACCATGACCGTTCATCCCGGAAAAACAGCTTGTTATCAATGTGTTTTCCACGAAGAGGGCATCCCCGCTGCCGGCCTTCCAAAAGGACCACTCGGAGCGCTTCCCGGCCTCATCGGCTCCATACAGGCCACCGAAGCAATAAAACACATTCTCTCCATTGGAACCCCTCTCGTCAATACGCTCCTGACCTGCGATGCCCTCGCCATGAACATCCGCAGAATAAATGTTCAGCGTGATCCTGCCTGTCCGATCTGCGGAACAGCGGTAACCTGAAAAAAAACAGCATTATGGCGCTTCAGGACGTTGCAGAATTTCGGCAACGTATGTACATTATTGCAATCACCGGCAACGCCACCATAAAACCTTTCAGTACATGGCCATAACAGGAAACCTCCATGCCGTACTGACCGGCGACCTTGTCAGCTCTTCACGGTTGACGAGCAACCAGAGCCAGCAAGCCATGGAGTTGCTCAGAACGTCAGCCACCCTCTTTGAGAGATGCTTTCCGGGTACCGTTGTCGGACACATGGATACCTTTCGCCACGACAGTTGGCAACTTCTCCTGAATAAACCCGAACAGGCTTTCAGGGTTGCCCTCTTTCTGCGCTCCACCCTCAAAATGGAATCAGACGCCCTCACAAAGTTTGATACTCGTATCTCCATCGGAATCGGCACTGTCGAATACATTGCCACAGAGAGAATATCCGATTCACGAGGGTCGGCATTTACCATTTCCGGCAGAGGAGTTGACTCCATGAAAGGCTCATCTCTTGCTTTCAGCATTGATACAGAAGAAGCAGAACCATGGCGCGACATGATACGAGCGGTCATACCGCTTCTCGATTGCATTGCAACAGACTGGACGCCGACGGAATCGCGGGCAGTCAATGCGGCATTGATGGGCCGGACACAAGAAGAGAGCGCCAGACACTGGGCATCAAAAAAAAGAAGCAGTCCAACCCGGCAAGCCGTCGGCGATTCACTGATACGCGCGCACTGGAATACCGTCCACTCTGTGCTACTGCAGGCAGAACAAAAAGTGTTGAACAAGTACAATTCAGATAAAAAGCATATCCTCGAGTTTGCTTTTGTTAAATGAAGACTTTCAGACTTGCAATGCGCCAGTCCCTATACCAGAAAGGGCACTTCGCATCTGAACAATATGCCAATACATAAAAGCTGTTGTCAATGGAAAAAATTGTCGCAATACTCATTGCTGCCCACTTAATAGGTGACTTTTTTCTCCAGCCAAAAAAAATGGTTCGCAACAAGCGCCTCCCACTCATGCTCATGCTGCATGGCCTAATACACGCTGGAACCGCCTATCTGTTGCTCCAGCTCTGGAACTGCTGGGAGGTTCCGCTCTCTGTTTTTGCGATTCACTCCATCATCGACTTCATAAAACAGCGATACGGAACAGAAAACCTGGTAACATTTATTACCGATCAGACAGCGCACTTGTGCAGCATGGTTCTTGTTGCCATGCTGCTCTCTCTTGGGTCACAGACAATCACATTCTCCGGTATCGGATACCAGCAAATTATAGGATTTGCCGGATTTATTGCAACCGTCAGGGGTGCCGGTTTTTTCATCGCACTTATCACCAAAGAGATGACCAGCACGAACAATCTCAAACTTGATGGGCTGCAAAACGGGGGTGCACTGATCGGTCAGCTTGAACGCGGGCTTATCTTCCTCCTCCTCCTGACCGGACAACCCGAAAGCATCGGATTCCTGATTGCTGCCAAATCCATTCTGCGCTTCGAAGAATCGAAAAAACTCAAACTGGCCGAATACATTCTCATCGGGACCCTGCTGAGTTTTTTGGCCGCCATATCGATCTCATCCCTCACCATGTGGGCTATGCTTCTTTGAAAAGCGTAGGAAAAAACACGATACCGCAGGAAACAGAATAACCATATCATAGAGAGAACCTCTGAATAATAACTCTTTTTTATTTTTATGAATTTCTTCGCAATAACCCCCGACATGTCTTATACTTGATGATGACAAACTGTAGAAAAAATTTCCGTCACGGCCATTACAGCCAAAATCCTTTCGAAGACAAGCCCGTCACGCCATGATGCAGCAGTATAGCAGTAACTCCTATCTTTTCGGGGGCAACGCCCCTTATATCGAAGATCTTTACGAAGCCTATCTCGACAATCCCGGTTCCGTTTCTGAAAGCTGGCGAGCTTATTTTGACGCCATGCAGAATGTACCGGGAGCCAACGGTGATGCCCGTGATATTGCACACTCGCCCGTCCAGGCATCGTTTGCGGAAAGAGCCCGCCTTGGACCTATCTGCCGTGTGATCGCAAGTCCTGATGCAGAACTCGGACGCAAGCGGGTAAGGGTTCAGAAGCTTATCGCCGCCTACCGCAACATCGGTTCACGCTGGGCAAACCTTGATCCGCTGAAGCGCCTTGAACGGCCTGAGCTGCCCGATCTTGAGCCCTCTTTTTACGGTTTCACCGATACCGATATGGATATTGTGTTCAATACAAGCAATACCTATTTCGGCAAAGAGACCATGTCGCTGCGCGAACTGATGCAGAATCTCAAGGAAACCTATTGCGGCACCCTTGGCCTGGAGTTCATGTATATCACCGATCAGACAGAAAAACGGTGGTGGCAGGCTAAATTTGAAACAATACGCTCAAAGCCCGATTTCAGTACAGAAAAGAAAAAACATATTCTGGAACGTCTTACTGCGGCCGAAGGGTTTGAACGCTATCTGCATACCCGCTTTATCGGCCAGACGCGATTCTCGCTTGAAGGCGGGGACAGCTTTATTGCTGCCATGGATGAACTGATTCAGCGTGCCGGCAAAGCGGGAGTTCAGGAGATCGTGATCGGCATGGCCCACAGGGGACGACTTAATGTGCTGGTCAATATTATGGGGAAAAATCCGCTCGACCTCTTTGCCGAGTTTGAAGGCAAACTTGACGAGGAACTTCCTTCCGGCGACGTAAAGTATCACCAGGGATTTACGAGTGACCTTGCCACGCCCGGCGGGCCGATCAATCTCTCTCTGGCGTTCAACCCGTCACACCTTGAAATTGTCAATCCGGTGGTAGAGGGCGCTGTCAAAGCCCGCCAGGTTCGCCGGGGCGACAGGGATGGCTCGCAAGTGCTGCCGATACTGGTGCACGGCGATGCGGCATTTGCGGGGCAGGGCGTAATCATGGAAACCCTGAACCTTGCACTTACCCGCGGGTACGGCACCGGAGGAACCGTCCATATTGTTATCAACAACCAGATAGGCTTTACCACCTCCGACCCGCGTGACAGCCGTTCAACAACCTACTGCACCGATGTCGTCAAGATGATTGAGGCTCCGGTGCTGCACGTCAATGGTGACGACCCTGAATCGGTCGTTCTTGCAACGCAGATGGCGCTTGATTACCGGCAGGCATTCAAGCGTGATGTCGTGATTGATATTATCTGTTTCCGCAAGCTTGGCCATAATGAGCAAGATACACCGGCCATGACACAGCCGCTGATGTACAAGACAATAGCACTGCATCCCGGTACCCGGAAACTCTATGCAGAGAGGCTTGAGTCGCAGGGTGTTATCGACAATGAATATGCCACAGCACTCAGCAAACAGTTCCGCAAGGATCTTGAGGAAGGCAAATACAGCACCAATCCTGTGCTGGTCAATAAAACCATCTTTACTGCAGAGCCTGCTGCAGGCCGCAATGAAGCCTCCGAAACAGGCGTTCCGTTGGCTGAGCTCAAGCGGCTGTCGGAGATGATTACAAAAATTCCTGAAGGATTCAAGCTTCACCCGCTGGTTGAAAAAGTGGTCAACGACCGTGCCCGTATGGGTCGCGGAGAGCAGCCTCTCGACTGGGGTATGGGAGAGCATCTTGCCTTTGCCTCACTGCTTGCGGGAGGATACCCGATACGCATTACCGGTCAGGACAGCGGCAGGGCAACATTTTCCCATCGTCACAGTGTCCTCCATGACCAGAACCGTGAAAAATGGAATTCGGGTACATACATACCGCTTCAGAATATCGCCGACAATCAGGCGACCTTCACGGTCATCGATTCCGTGCTTTCCGAAGAGGCTGTGCTTGGATTTGAGTACGGCTATTCCATCTCCGCACCCGATACCCTGGTGATCTGGGAAGCGCAGTTCGGTGACTTTGCCAACGGGGCGCAGGTACTGATCGACCAGTTTATCACCTCCGGAGAGGTAAAATGGGGGCTTGCATCCGGCCTCACCCTCATGCTGCCTCACGGCTACGAAGGGCAGGGGCCTGAACACTCTTCAGCCCGGCCTGAGCGTTTTCTGCAGCTTTGTGCGGAAAACAACATCCAGGTGTGCCAGCCGACCAATCCTGCCCAGATTTTCCATCTGATCCGCCGGCAGATGACCACGATGAAGCGCAAACCATTGGTGATTCTCACACCAAAATCGCTGCTCCGAAACAAGGATGCGGTATCTGCGCTTCTTGATCTCTCTCTGGGAAATTTCCAGAACATCATCAGCGACAACTCGGTCAAACCTGAAAAGGTACAAAGACTGATCGCCTGCTCCGGCAAAGTTTACTACGACCTTGTCAACCGGCGACTTGAAAACACGCAGGAAAATGTAGCCATTATCCGTATCGAACAACTCTACCCTTTTCCGTTTGATGAGTTCAAGGGAGTGCTCGATAACTATCCTGAACTGAAAGAGATTGTCTGGTGCCAGGATGAACCGAAAAATCAGGGCTACTGGCGTTATATTCAGCACTATATCATGAATGCGATGAGCGCAGGACAGCAGTTCGGCTATGCTGGACGGCTTGCATCGGCATCTACGGCATGCGGTTACAGCGCAACACATGCCAAGCAGCAGATAGCACTGCTCGATCAGGCATTCGGTGAATTCAGCGTTTTTTTCAACAAATAATATCCAAGAATGTCCATCATTGACGTAACCATATCCCAGTTATCGGAATCCGTTGCCGAGGCTACGCTGCTGAACTGGAAAAAAAAGCCAGGAGACAGCGTTGTTGAAGATGAAATATTGTTTGAAATTGAAACCGACAAGGTTGTCTTCGATGTTCCTTCTCCCTCTTCCGGCATTTTGTTTGAAATTCTTGTCGGTGACGGTGGCACGGTTGTTCCCCATCAGGTTCTTGCACGCATTGACAGCGAAGGCAAGGCTGCAGCCATTTCTGTAACGGTCACCAATGAACAAGCTCTGTCTGGCGGGGAAACTCCTCAAACCGCAACAACAAAAGCTGAAGAAAGCATTGCCATGCCTGCTGCGGCAAAACTGATGGCCGAAACCGGACTGAAGCTCTCACAGGTTGAGGGAACTGGACGTCAGGGAAGAGTGACCAAGGGTGACGTGCTGCAGGCAATTGCAGCCGGGGCTGAACCGGCTTCGCCTCCAACACCTCCCGCACCGAAACTAAAAGCGGTAGAGGCTCACCTTGAAGCGCCGCTCATGAACGACCGTCCGGAACAGCGCGTACCGATGACCCGTCTCAGATCCCGCATTGCCGAAAGACTTCTGCAGTCGCAGGCTACCAACGCTATTCTCACGACCTTCAACGAGGTCAACATGCAGGGAATCATTGAATTGCGCAACCGCTACAAGGCAACCTTTGAAAAAGAGCACGGTGTCAAGCTCGGATTTGTCTCCTTCTTTGTCAAAGCTACGGTGCACGCACTGCGCAAGTATCCCGTCCTGAACGCTTCGGTGGAAGGCAAAGACATTATCTATCATGGCTATTTCGACATAGGCATTGCCGTCAGCTCCCCCAGAGGACTTGTTGTCCCCATCCTGCGTAATGCCGACCAAATGACCATCGCTGATATCGAACGCAAAATCGCCGACTACTCCACAAAAGCAAAACTGGGCAACCTCTCTCTCGAAGAGCTGACCGGCGGAACTTTCACCGTTTCCAATGGCGGTGTATTCGGCTCCATGCTTTCAACACCGATTATCAATCCGCCCCAGTCGGCCATTCTCGGCATTCACGCCACCAAAGACAGGGCTATTGTAGAAAATGGAGCGATCGTCATACGGCCGATGAACTATCTGGCCATGTCGTACGACCACCGTATCATCGACGGCCGCGAAGCAGTGCTTGGTCTAAATGCAATCAAGGATGCGCTTGAAGATCCAGCGCGTCTCTTACTTGATCTTTAAGAAGAGAACTATATTATGAGCAAACAATTTGACGTTCTTGTTATCGGAGCAGGGCCCGGCGGCTATATTGCTGCAATCCGTGCTGCCCAACTCGGTTTTTCAGTGGCCTGCTGTGAGTTCAGCGCCTACGACGATCCTGCTGGTGAGCCCCGGCTGGGCGGAACCTGTCTTAACGCCGGATGTATTCCCCTCAAAGCGCTTGTCGCCTCTTCAGAACTCTTTGAAAAGACCTCTCATCACCTCGAAGAACATGGCATTACGTTCGGCGGGGTTAACATTGATGTCGCTAAAATGCAGCAACGCAAAGAGGCCATTGTCACCAAAATGACTGCAGGTGTACAATTTCTCTTCCGCAAAAACAAGATCACCCTCCTCAAGGGGCGGGGTTCTTTTGCCGGAAGAACTGATGCCGGATACAGAATCATGATCAGCGGAAAAGAAGGTGAAGAGGAGGTGCTTGCGCAAAAAGTCATTATCGCCACCGGCTCAAAAGCACGGCAAATTCCAAACATTGCCGTTGACAATGTGACGATCTGCGATAACGAAGGTGCGCTAAAATTCACTGAGGCACCGAAAAAACTTGGCGTCATTGGAGCCGGAGTGATCGGCCTTGAAGTTGGTTCGGTCTGGCGCAGGCTGGGCGCGGAGGTCACCGTCCTTGAAGTAATGACCTCGTTTCTCGGCGCTGCCGATGAAAGCGTTTCACGGGAGGCCTCAAAGCTCTTTTTAAAGCAAGGTCTGCGCATCAAGCTCGGCGTCAGGATCGGTCAGGCCAAACTGACAGAACGAGGCGTCAGCATTGCCTATACTGATGACCAGGGTTCCGAACATACCCTCGAATGCGACAAGCTGATTGTCTCCGTAGGCCGTACTCCAAACACTGAAAAGCTTAACCTTGAGGCGATCGGGCTGCAAACTGATGAACGGGGCTTTATTCCCGTCAATGACCATTGCGCCACCGCCGCTCCGGGTGTCTACGCCATCGGCGACGTGGTACGCGGCCCAATGCTGGCACACAAGGCGGAAGATGAGGGTGTCATGGTGGCCGAACTGATTGCCGGGCAAAAGCCGCACCTCGACTACAACAGCATGCCTTGGGTTATCTACACCACTCCGGAAATTGCCTGGGTTGGAAAAACCGAACAGCAGCTCCGCTCAGAAGGGCACGACTACAAAACCGGACAGTTTCCCTTTGCAGCCAACGGTCGCGCACTGGGACTTGGCGACGCTGAAGGATTTATCAAAATGCTGGCCGATGCTAAAACCGACGAAATACTTGGCGTACACATCATTGGAGCAAGTGCCTCAGACCTGATTGCTGAAGCAGCGCTTGCCATGGAATTCAAGGCATCTTCCGAAGACATTGCCCGCACCTGCCACCCGCACCCGAGCCTGTCGGAAGTGATGCGCGAAGCGGCCCTCGCCATCGAAAAACGGTCGTTGAATATGTGAATCTAAAGCATCAGTCATTGTAACCTTGAAAAAATATCTTTTGAAAAGTTACCGCATATGCTAACTTCAAAGATATGAGCTATGAACTTGAATATTTCCATCCTCGAATTAAAGAGGAAATTAACTGTTGGCCAAAAAGTATACTGGCAGATTACAAACGGTTAGCATGGCTGTTGATGGAGTTTGGGCCCAACCTGAGAATGCCGCACTCAAAAGCTATGGGTCATGGGCTCTTTGAACTGAGAGCAAGAGGAAAAGAGGGAATTGGAAGGGCTTTTTACTGCTATGTGAAGGACAAACAGATTGTTATTCTACATGCATTTATAAAAAAAACACAAGCCACACCGAATCGTGAGTTAGTCGTCGCAAAGAAACGAATGAACGAGATCAAATAATGGATAATCTCAAATACCAGCCAGTACCCTATAACCATGAGGAGGAACTTCGTGAATCAATGAAAGACGAGGATTTTCGGAGGGAATATGACGCTCTGGAACCAAAATACGCACTGATCAGGCAACTGCTTTTGGCCCGTCAGCAATCAGGCATGACTCAGGAGGCTGTTGCCGAAAAAATTGGCACAACAAAAAGCGCCATCTCAAGGTTGGAATCCGCAGGAAAACATGCGCCTTCGATAACGACACTCAGAAAGTATGCCGAAGCTGTTGGCTGCGAGCTGGAAATCAAGCTAACACCGAAAAAAACAGCTCTCCGTCCTTGATAGAGCTATCCGCTATTTTTTTGTTGTTCAACACCCGGCCACGCATCACCCTCTTCATTGCTGACAGTGCAGGCAACTCCACTCCGCGCTCTTGTATAAGAAACAAACGAACAGCTTAACTTTGTAGCAATGCAGAAAACTGTGTTGCTGGGCGCCGAAGAACGGCGCAATCCGTAACTGGCTGTTCGGGTGGTAGGCTGTTCAGAACGAAGCCTTGCTCTCTGCTGTAAATTCCATCTCACCTATTCCGAGATTTTGCAGACAGTGCCTGCAAAATTTTGCCCGCTACGTCAAAACAGAGGATGAACTGCCAAACATCGGCATTTTGTTGTGCCATCGCAAGCATGATGCGCTGGTTGAACTGACCCTCCCCATGGATTCAAATATCTTCGCATCAAAGTATCAGCTCTATCTTCCCTCAAAAAAGGAGCTGAAGAGGCAACTGGAAGAGGCCGCAGGCATTGGGCACTGCGAAAATCCCGACCAGGAAGGCACTGACAATGTTCGATAAATGGGTCAATCAGGATATCGCGCAAGGTTCTTTAACGTTGTTGTACATGGTTAACGTTTTGAACTGTGACCTCATAGCTATGAGGTTGTTTACGATAACCCAGGGTGATTCTTATTTTCCGTTTTTGGCTTATTCTTGTTTTCAAATCACACCTGAGTACTGCCAGGGTAGAAATAATGCAGAGTAAATACGGGACGACACCTCAACAGGTCGTTGATTTTGCTGTGGATACATGTAACGAGACAAAAGAATATGAAAAGCGTATAAAACGCATAAAAAACACGGAACTTCCTTATTAAAAAGGAGATGAATTAAACTGGGGATCAATATCACAGGCGCCATGCAGCACCCTCACAATTTCTATACCATCCGGAATGATGAGATAGAAAATGATATAGCGGCCAAATGGAAAACTTGATAACCCCGCCAAAAGCTCAGTGCGCGAACGACCAATGTGGGGCGAGTCTGCCGACTCATGGAGTTTTCAGACCGATGGAATCAATAAAATGGCTTCCCCCTTCAGCAGATCCTTGGCAGTTGTTCGCCAAGGGGAAGGTCAATAATGCGCTGGCTGCCAAAAGCGGTGCGCATGACCACCATTCCGGGATGAAGGTCAACCACCGATCCGATAATGACTGCATCCCGGCCTTCTGCAAAGGAGCGCATCACCTCAAGAACCCGCTCGGCATCGGCAGCAGCAACGGCCACAACCAGCTTGCCTTCGTTGGCTACATGCAGAGGATCGACGCCAAGCAGCTCGCACGCGCCTCGTACATCAGCTTTGACAGGGAGAGTCATTTCATTGATTTCAATACCAACTGAAGATGATACGGCCAGTTCATTCAGGGTGGCGGCTACGCCTCCCCTTGTGGGGTCACGCATGGCATGAATTGCGGGCACCACGTCGAGCATGGCTTCAATTATTCCATTCAGCGCGGCGCAGTCGCTCGTTATGCGCGACTGGAATGAGAGCCCTTCACGAGAGGTCATGATGGCCATGCCGTGATCGCCCACCGTGCCTGAAAGAATGATGCTGTCACCAGGTGCCAGGTTGCGGCAGGAGAGGTTGACACCCTCCCTGATGACGCCAATTCCAGAAGTGTTGATGAAAAGCTTGTCGCACTGCCCTTTACCGACCACCTTGGTGTCGCCTGTGACAATCATTACCCCCGCTTTTCGGGCGGCCTCGGCCATGCTTATCACAATAGTTTCAAGCTCAACGAGCGAAAATCCCTCTTCGATGATAAAACCTGCGCTGAGGTAGAGGGGCCGCGCCCCACCAACAGCCAGATCGTTGACCGTGCCGTTGACTGCAAGCTCACCGATGGTGCCGCCGGGAAAAAAAATCGGGCTGACTACATAGCTGTCGGTGGTAAAGGCCACCATACCGGAAGGCAGGTCAAGCTTCGCCTGATCGTCAAGAAGGTCAAGATAGGAGTTGTGGATATGCGGCATGAACACCCGTTGCATGAGCGTCTGCGAAAGCCGTCCTCCCGCGCCATGCGCCATCTGAACGGTTTCGTGCAGCATGATTGGTGTCGGGCAGAGAGAGGTGATGGTCATAAGGCAAAATTTCGGTGATAGTTGTAATAGGCGGCACAGGCCCCTTCGGAGGAGACCATAGTGGCGCCGAGTGGGTGCTCCGGCGTGCACTCCCGGGCAAATGCAGGGCAGCCGTCGGGTTTCAGCGTGCCCTGAAGAATGCTGCCGCTCATGCAGAGGGGTGATTCAGAGGCGCAGATATGTGAAACATTGAACTTTTTTTCAGCATCATAGCGGAGGTAAGCCTCTCTGAGAGCAAGGCCACTGGCCGGAATAAGACCAATTCCGCGCCACTGCCTATCGGTCACCTCAAAAACGTTACCGATAATCTCCTGCGCCACACGGTTCCCTTCACGGCTCACCACCCGTCCGTAGCGGTTCACCACCTCTGCGCGCCCCTCTTCGAGCAGCTCAACGGTTTTCAGAATTCCGGCAAGCAGATCAACCGGCTCAAACCCGGTCGGGACAATCGGCACATGAAACTCACGGGCTACCGGTTCATACTCCTCATAGCCCATAACGGCACAGACATGGCCCGCAGCAAGAAAACCCTGAACCCGGTTGCCGGGCGATGAGAGAATGGCACGCATGGCCGGAGGCACCATCACCTGGCTGACCAAAACGCTGAAGTTTTCAATTCCCTCACGTGCCGCCTGCCAGACCGCCATGGCATTTGCCGGTGCAGTTGTTTCGAAGCCGACGGCAAAAAAGACCACTTCTTTTGAAGGATTATCGCGGGCTATCTGGAGTGCATCGAGCGGAGAAAAGAGAATGCGCACATCTCCCCCTTCACTTCGTACCATAAAGAGATCTTTTGAGCTGCCGGGCACACGCAGCATGTCGCCGAAACTGGTAAAGATTACCTCTTTTCTTGCCGCAATAAGGAGTGCCCGCTCAATGGATTCAAGCGGCGTAACACAGACCGGACAGCCCGGACCGTGCACCAGCTCTATGGTATCAGGCAGCAGTTGATCAATGCCGTTGCGCATAATCGAATGGGTCTGTCCGCCGCAGATCTCCATGATGGTCCAGTGGCGGGTAGCTGTTCGGCGGATTTCGTCAAGCAGGGTCCGGGCAAGCTTGGGGTCACGATATTCGTCGATATATTTCATGGGAGTCCGGTTCACAGCAATTCAGGTGAAGGAGGCTCCTCGTCCGGCTGAAATGCTCCGCTTTCAATAAGCTCCTGCCATAGTTTCAGGCTTTCAGCCGCATCCTCTTCGTCAATAATTTTCAAGGCAAACCCGGCATGAACAATGGTGTACTGCCCAAGCTGAATGTCGGGCACATATTCAAGGCAGGCCCTTGTTTTTGAACCGTTCACATCAACGACACCCATTTTGAGGCCATTTTCATTGGAGAGTTCAACGAGTTTTCCGGGAATGGCAAGGCACATGGGCTTGATAGTTTTTTTTGAGTAGATCTTGGAAGATAGTGAATATCAGATACATGCGAGTTAAGAGGTTTTATAATAAGAGCGAGGGAATAACTATTTGACTCCGTAATAGGTGCCGTTCAGATACTTTCGGCCGATTACGGCCTGGCCAAGAGAGATGCCGCCATCATTGGAGGGCACAAGAGCATGGGTCACTACCCGATAACCGGCATTTTGCAATTCACTCACAAGTGCTTCAAAAAGAAGTGCATTCTGGAAAACTCCTCCGCTGAGCGCTACGGTTTTCAGGCCGGTCGCAATGGATGCTTTATCGATAATCTGATGAAAACAAGTTACCAAAGTACGGTGAAAACGTTGGCTGATTTCGCTGACGGCCATCCCCTCTTGCAGGGCCGCAACAACATCCCGGATAATTGGTGACACCAGCATTTTCCAGCGGCCTTTTTCAATATACAGAGCACTCTTTTTGCCAACAGTCCCCAATGTGGCATGCATCAGCCCCTCATCAACTACCGGCACGTCATTTTTGCCCGTTGTTTCCCCTGCGGGTTGCACAGAGACGAGCGCAAGGGCAGGTTCTTTTTCATATTGCAACTCGTAGCGGAACTCCTTGCTGCCAACTCTTCCCCCTGCTGCATGCATTAGCGCGATGGCGGCCTCTCCCTCAAAGGTGATCTCACCCTGCAGGTTGCAGAGGGCGGCAACGGCGTCGAAGAGCCTGCCACAGCTTGAAGTTTCGACAACGTTAACCCTCTTTTCGAGCAATTCAAGAACAGGCTGAATGCTCCGCTCTTTCATAAACGGCAGGTCAGGCATTTCGGCACAACTTCGGTGGAGATAACCGAGTGCGGCCCGCCATGGCTGCATAACCGCCGTTTCCCCTCCCGGAAGCGGCATAAGCTCAAGCGAGGCAAAGCGTTCCACTCCGGCCGCATCACCAATCAGCAGCTCCCCGCCCCAAATTGTCCCGTCGGTTCCGTAGCCCGTTCCATCAAGAATAAGGCCAATGGCTGGCCCCTCCTCCCTGTTTTCGGCCAGACACGCAGCAAGATGGGCGTGATGGTGCTGGACGCCAAGCCGCGGAAGTTCCTGCTTCATCGCCCACTGCGTGGTCATGTAGCCTGGATGCAGGTCATGCACCAAAAGCTTGGGCGTGGCCTGAAAAAGGTGCTGCAAATGAGCGGCGACATGCTCAAAATGGCGGTATGCTTCATAGTTTTTCATATCACCGATATGCTGGCTCATCAGTGCATGAGTACCCTTCAGGAGCGTGATGGTATTTTTAAGTTCCCCTCCGGCAGCAAGCACAACAGGGCCATCCTCGCTAAGGTAAACCGGTGCGGGCACATATCCCCTGCTCCGCCTGATCTGGCGAAGCTCCCCCGAAAGATGGATAGTAACGGAATCATCACATTTCAGGTAAATGGGGCGGTCATGCACAAGAAAAGCATCAGCTATACCCTTCAGACGTAAAAAGGCTTCTTCATTTTCATTAACAATAGGCTCCTCGCTGAAATTTGCACTGGTCATCACGAGAACATTCGGGCCCTCATCAAAAAGCAGGGTATGCAGCGGTGTATAGGGCAGCATGACACCAATCCGCTCATTCCCGGGAGCTACATACGGAGCGAGAGCCGCGTTCTTTTTCTTTTTCAGGAGCACAATGGGCGCCTGCGCAGAGGTTAAAGCGGCAAGTTCGCCCTCATTGACCTCGCAATACATCCGGACAAGCTCCATATCGCGCATCATCACCGCAAAGGGTTTTGCTTCACGCCCCTTTTTTTCTCTCAACCGCCTTACCGCATCTTCATTACGGGCATCGACAGCAAGATGAAAGCCTCCCAGCCCTTTCAGCGCAAGAATCAACCCTTTTTTGAGATACGCCACAGCCTCTGCAACGGCATCAGCAGCTTGATGAATGCCACATTGCAAGCCTCCATCATGATCTTCATGGAAACTGACTTCGAGAGAATCGTGCTCCTTAACACCATCAACAGCGATAAGCGGACCTGAAGCATCCAGCAAAGCAAGGGTTGGGCCACAGACTGCACAGGCATTCGGCTGAGCGTGAAACCGGCGGTCGAGCGGGTCATGATACTCCTGCTCGCACTCCCCGCACATCGTAAACCCGTGCATCGAAGTGAAGGGGCGATCATAGGGCAGTTGCCCGACAATAGTATAGCGGGGGCCACAATTAGTGCAGTTGATGAAGGGATAACGGAACCGGCGATTTGCCGGATCCAGAAGCTCACGGCGGCAATCGCTGCAGAGCGCAATATCGGGCGGAATGAGAGTTTCGACCCCTGAGCCGGAGCTCGAATCCCCAATTACAAAACCATCCTCAACAACACACGCAAGAACACTCTCTTCAATTGCTTCGATGTGCGCCAACGGAGGAAGCTCGCCCTGCAAGCGGCAGGAAAACTCTTCAAGAAGAGCCGGCGGCCCCTGCACCTCAATCAAGACGCCGGACGCCGTATTTCGGGTAAAGCCTTTCAGGCCATACCCGACAGCCAGACGGTAGACAAAAGGCCGGAACCCGACGCCCTGCACAATACCGTTGACCCGGAACCCTCTCCGCTCT
>CAIPKT010000079.1 GCA_903865705.1 uncultured Chlorobiaceae bacterium | reverse complement strand
TTCAGCATGTGGACATGTGTCCAGTGAGAACCGTAAGACACAATCCAGGTTTGAGTGTGTTGCGTGCGGTTTTGCTGAAAATGCAGACCTGAACGCAGCACTCAATATACAGAGGGCAGGACATGCCCTTTCAGCCTTCCAAGTGAACGGTGCAACAAGGCCGTCAGCAAAAGGCACTCGCCGAAGCTATCAGCACCACGGGGTGTCTGACGCAGTAGGAATCCTCGTCCTTTAGGGCGAGGAGGATGTCAAAAAAACCGTATGTTAATTGTGGTTCATACGGAACGGGGCAATAAGATTCGAATAATCAGCGCCAGAAAGGCAACGAAAAACGAGAGGTCACAGTATGAAAGTAATGCCTGATGATCCTGACATGCTGAAGGAATATGATTTCAGCAAGGGCATAAGGGGTAAGTATACAGCGAGATATTCCACAGGAACAAATGTCGTTGTTATTGATCCTGATGTGGCTAAATATTTTCCTGATCATGACTCTGTCAATGAGGCACTGCGGTCACTTCTTCCTGTCGTTAAAAGGTATGAAAAGAAGCGCGCTCGATTATTATGATTTGGCTCTCTGTGTCATTTTGAGATGTAGTGCCATGGTCAGCAGGTTCAGTAACCCTTCAGGTAATGCAGCGAGATTGGCATGATCTCTTCGGGCTGTTACAATCCCGAACTTGAGTACACAACGTCACCCCCATCAAACGCTACCAGTTTATCACTGGCAAACTGCTTTCGTTCTTGATTATCGCTCTTGCCCCTCCCCACATCTACTGTACTGCCCGGGAACACCGTTTAAAGGAAAACTGGACAGACCAATTATCGCGCCCCGTAACCCAACTGAATTGGCAGCGGAGGCTCCAAATGGTTTGCCCCTTCTTTCAGTTAGAGCATGGATGATCTGAGACATTACAATCAGCTATGGCTTTATTTTGAAATGGCTAATGTAAGTATTAAATTTGTAATACGGACAGAAAGTGGGGGCAGTAAATCACGGGGTGCCACAGGGGTTTATATAAATGGGAATTGATTGTTATGAATAAGGATAACAATTGCTCCGAGTTACGAAAACGGGCCGAGGAGCGGCATAGGAAAAGTGGAGTTGCTGTCGATATTCTCTGTTCGAAAGCGGAGTTGCAGCGTGTTGTGCAAGAGCTCTCGATTCAACAGATTGAGCTTGAGATTCAGAAAGAAGAACTCCAGCATTCAAAGAATCAACTCGAAGAGGAGCTGATCCGCCAGCTGCAGAGCGAAAAGGAATGTGCAGGGTTAAACAATCAAAGAAAGCTGTGGAAAAAATCGATACACTCCCTGTTCGACAATTTTCAAGACCCCGTCTTTCTTCTCGACAGCGATTGCACGATCCTGGCCACAAACCAGGCCTTTTGCGATATGGTTGGCAAAACACAGCATGAGTTGATCAACACAAATGGTCTTGATCTCCTCTCTCCCGAGCTGCGAAAAACGAGAAAGCAAAAAGTGGAAGAGGTTATAGTGTCACAGAAACCGCTCTTCTTTGAAGATGAACAGTACGGCGCGATTCTCCGAAGTTCGATCTATCCCATTAATGACGACGGGGAGCTGCTCCTTGTTATCGTCCAGAATGTAACCGAATCCAGGGCGATCGAGCAGAAACTTAAGAGTCAGGAAGCCTTCAACCAGGCAATCATCAACAGCATTCCCGGTGTTTTTTATGTCTGCGATCATAAAGGGCAGTTGATTCGTGTTAACGATTATCTGCGTGAAAAGATTATCGGAGATTCGGGGTCTGATCGCCACCTTATCCAGGGATTTGAACTCCTTCACCCGGATGACAGGCAAAAGGGGAGAGCGGTACTTGAGCGCCTCATCGAGAAAAACATTACGCCCGAACCCCTTGAAGAAAGAGTGCTTGATCATGGAGGCCCCGAATACCGCTGGTATGTCACAACGGCAAGCAAGGCGGTCATAGACGGTGTGGACTACATCATTGGCGTGGGCATAGATATTAACGATCATAAAGCCGCTGAGCGGGCTCTTATCGAGAGTGAAGAACGGTTCCGTAAACTTTTTGAAAGCCATGCCGCCGTAAAGATGGTTATGGACTTCGAAACAGGCTTCATCATCGACGCCAACCAGGCTGCTGCAGCGTTTTATGGCTGGACGGTTGAAGAGCTCAAAAAAATGAATGTTAACGAAATCATCGTCGCCTCACCCGAAGAGATAAGAGAGTCGATAGATGACGCCAATAACGGAAAACAACAATACAATTCAGTCCGTCACCGCACTGCCGACGGTTCCCTCCGCGATGTCGAGGTCTACAGCAACACAATCGAGACCAATGGCAAGCTCTTAATCTACGGCATCATCATTGACGTCACCGAACGAAAACGTCTCGAAGCACTCACCGACGGCATCATCACCACCGATATTCAAGGCACCATCACCAGCATATCTCCCATGGCGCTTCTCCTTTTTAGCGTCATAGATAAGGCCGAACTTCTCAATAAACCCTTTACCACCCTTATTCATAGCAGAGACAGCCAAAAATGGCAAAATTTTCTCCAGGGGACGCCGGAAAAAACGGCATCAATCCGCACTTTTGAGCTGTTATGCAAAAAAGGGAGAGATGCCACTTTCCTGGCTGAAATCACCGTGCTGCCGATTCAGGATGCTTACGGTGCACTCCAGGCACATAACCTTGTCATACGCGACATCACCCAGCATAAACTCAACGAAAACCAGCAACAGCATACCAGAAGCCTTATCGCCCTTGGAGAGATGGCCTCAGGTGTTGCCCACGAAATCACGCAACCCGTCAATAACATAAGCCTGCTGGCTGATAAAATGCTTGAAAAAGCAAAAAGTGACAGCGTCGATCTCAAAAACACCGTAACAAAACAAGCACAAAAAATAGTACAAAACATAGCAAGGTTGCAAACCATCCTCGATAACATCCTGCACTTCGCCAGCAAAGACCAAAAAAACGTAACAACCCGGTTCGACAGCAAAGAACCTATACACTCAGCCTACACTCTCACCTCAAGAGAGTGCACACAAAAATCAATAGAGCTCACCTTCCATCGCGACCCTGAAGAGCTGCCGATCAGAGGTAACCTCTATAAAATGGAACAGGTAATTTTCAACCTCATCCGCAACTCCATAGACGCTATTGAAGAAAAAAGGCAACAGGGCATAGAGCCTGGAATGGAAATGTACATACACATCCAGGCAAAGCGCATGAACGAGAATGTCATTATCAGCATTGCCGATAACGGTATCGGTATCAGCCGTCAAAACATCGATTATATCCTCCAGCCGTTTTTTACAACCAAAGAATCAGGAAAAGGTACCGGACTTGGACTGTCGATATCATCCCGCATCCTCAAAGAAATGCATGGGCAGTTAAGCGTTACAAGCACCCCAATGCAAGGAACCACCGTGCAACTGAGCGTTCCTCTCGATATGAAGTGAATCGAAAATGACACCACCTTGCCGGGCATCTGCCCACATCTACTGTCCCGTCCGGGAACACCCTCTAATTTGCGCCTTCATCCCCCTTCGCAATCTTCAAAATCAAACTGAAAACCGAGCCGTGATTGACGCGTGAGCGAACCTCGACGTTGCCATTGTGGGCGAGAATAATGTGCTTGACAATTGCAAGACCGAGGCCTGTTCCTCCTTGCTGGCGTGAACGGGCTTTGTCTACCCTAAAGAAACGCTCAAAGATTCGTCCAATATCGGATTTTGATATTCCTATACCGTTATCTTCAACTTCGAGCCGTATATCTTCTCCACTTTTGAAGGCAGAAATCCTGATTTTTCCGTTGTGGTCGTCAACGTATTTGATGGCGTTGTCGAGGAGATTGCGGATAGCAATATCAAGATAACGGGCATCGGCATAAACCGGCGGCAGGTCATCGGGAATGATGATATTGAGCCTGATCTGCTTTTTGTTGATCGAAGACTTCAGAAGCTCAATCGATTGTTGAACAACACGTTTAAGGTCAACAGCAGTGAATTGGTATTCAATGTAGCCCGACTCAATTTTGGAGAGATCAAGCAAATCATTGACGAGCGCAGTAAGCTGTTCACTTGCTTGCTGGATAATCTGCAGGAAGGATGTGGCATGTTCGGGCTCATGCATGGCTCCTTCGAGCAGCGTTTCGGTATAGCCTGTGATGACGGTGAGCGGCGTACGCAGTTCGTGTGATACACTGGAGACAAAATCACGCCGTATTTTTTCGAGGTTGCGAAGCTTGGTGATGTCGTTCAGCACAAAAACGGTACCTTCGAACTCACCCTCTTTTGTGAGCGGCATGGAGCTGATCTGCAAAATCCGTTCTCCTCTCGTGGTTATCAGCGACAGCTCTTCCTTGCGCAGGGTTATACGGGTGCTGTGAACCCTCGCAAAAAGCTCTTGAAGCTTGTTGTCTGAAAGGTGGCGAATCGGGCGTGACTTCAGCATGGTGCCATCGATGCGGAACATTCTCGAGGCTGCGGGATTAACAAGAATGATATCGCCAGCGGCATCAGTGACAATGATAGCCTCGCGAATACCTGAAAAAACAGCCTGAAACCACTCTTCACTGCGCCGCAGTTTTATGATTTCAACTGTCATGAAATTCAGTGTGCGGGCAAGCACTCCGGTTTCATCTTTGGAGCGAACAGGGATGGTGCCCGAAAATTCGCCCTGCATTCGTTTTTGAGCGGTTTTGGCAAGAGCCTGGAGCGGTCTGGCCAGAAAAAACGCGGCAAAAAAACCTGCGATCAGGGAGACAAAAAGTGCCAGAAAGAGTCCCTGGCTGATCTCTTTGTGAATTCCCGTATCGAAGACCCCGATATCGTAAATTGGCTTGCCGAATCGAAGGATGGCGTAGGGTTTCGGAAAACCTACCGGGACTGCCATATAGAGCATGTGCTCTTTTACCGTTTGACTGTACCGGGTTCTTTCTCCATAACCCGTTTTTATTGCATCCTGTACTTCCGGCCTGTTCCAGTGGCTCTCAATTGCGTAAAGCTTGCCGGGGGGGACAGAGGAGTCGGCGATGACCTCTCCATCAATATCAATCAGGGTGACCCGGATGTCGAACGCAAGTGCGATACGCTCTACCCATGCGTTGCTTTGCTCGGTTGTCTGCCATTCCTGAGCTTCCTCTTCTAACATCT
Source organism: uncultured Chlorobiaceae bacterium (assembly GCA_903865705.1). GTDB lineage: Bacteria > Bacteroidota > Chlorobiia > Chlorobiales > Chlorobiaceae > Chlorobium. Next base: position 1,464 of record CAIPKT010000079.1, on the reverse strand, counting down.
GTTTGTTGAACAGAAGATCGCGGTGAAGCTCCTTTTTTGTTGCCGCGACCAGTACTTCCGTCAACCGATACTCAATTGAGAAATAGCTGATAACGACAGAAAAAAAAATAATAGTACCGATAACAAGACCGAGCTTTATGGAATGTTTACCCAGCATGGTCGTCACCCTCTTGCTCCTCAAATTTGTAGCCAAGCCCCCGGACGGTTTTGATCATACGGCCTGTTTCGCCGAGTTTTTCGCGAACTCTCGTGATGTGTGTATCGATGGTTCTGGTGTTGATGTTTTTATCGACATCCCAGACATCGCTGAGCAATCGCTCTCGTGTTTGTGCCTCCCCCTTTCTTTTAAGGAGTGCGACGAGAAGCTTGAACTCCATCAGGGTCAGAACAAGCTCTTTGCCGTCAAGCGTAACGATGTGACGGGTCAGATCAACTTCAAGAGCACCTGCTTTGAGCAGCTCTTCTGTTTTTCCCCCTTGACGGCGATCCCGTTTGAGGATTGCCCGTATGCGGAGGTTCAGCTCGCGTGGACTGAAGGGTTTGACAACATAGTCATCAATGCCGAGTTCAAAGCCAAGGATCCGGTCGATTTCCTCACCTTTAGCTGTTACCATGATGATAGGAATGTCCTTGTAAACCTGATGCTGCCTGATTTTCCGGCACAGCTCGAAGCCGTCCATGCCCGGCAGCATGACATCCAGCAGCACAAGGTCAAAGCTTTTTTTTGAGAGCTCCTCAAACCCATCTTCGCCAGTGCCGGAAAGATGACATCTGTAGCCTGCCCGATTAAGATTATATTCAAGCAGATTTGCAAGGTTCAGGTCATCCTCGACAACAAGAAGCAATGGATTTAGCATGGTATGCAATTTTTATGTTGTGTGCTCTCTCATCTGACCATGAATGAGCTTCAGAAGCCGATTTGCTCCTGTTGGTTCTTCATTCAATAACGGTACTACGGCGTAGCGGGTGGCATGAAGGCGTTCCACGGCTTCAATTTCATTCAGTTCGTTGTGTGCCCGCTGCTTGAGGATAGGGGAGTGCGGTTCGGCGGCGGCTATGCTGTTATTGATGACCCAGCCCCACGGTTCAATGCCGGCTCTTCGCAACTCAGCTTGCAGATTGGCAGTTTCGAGCACAGGGGTGGTTTCGGCCAGCGTCACGAGCACGATGCTGGTATGATCGGGGTCTTGCATTCGCGTCATCGGTGTGAGATGGTGCTGTTCTGTTGATCCACTTTGACGGGTGAATTCACGGTGATAGGCTCCGGTTGCGTCAAGCAGCAGCAGGGTATGACCGGTAGGAGCCGTATCCATGATAACATATTTTTGGTCGGCCTCGCTGATGATGCGTGAAAAAGCCTGAAAGACGGCAATTTCTTCGGTGCATGGCGAGCGCAAGTCCTCTTCGAGCAGGGCAGTTCCTGCTGCGTCGAGCGTCATTCCCTTAGTACTCATCACTTGCTGC
>CAIPKT010000078.1 GCA_903865705.1 uncultured Chlorobiaceae bacterium | reverse complement strand
TGTACCGGTTCGATTCTGGTACATGGAGCAGTCTGTAACCAATGGCTGGAACCGCGATACCCTTGCCGCAATGATAAAAAGTGACCAGTATAGCCGTCAGGGTTCACTGGCTAACAACTTCGGCAAAACGCTGGCCATGCCGCAATCCGAACTGGTACGGCAGGCATTAAAAGACCCCTATATTTTTGATTTTCTTACTCTATCGGAACAATTTGCCGAGCGAGAACTGGAGACGGAACTGATCAAACACCTTGAAAAATTTTTGGTTGAACTGGGTGCTGGTTTTGCCTTTGTTGGTAGACAGTACCATCTTGAAATCAGCGACAAAGATTTTTACATCGACCTTCTTTTTTATCATTTGCGGTTACGCTGTTTCATTGTCATCGAGCTCAAAAAAGGCGAGTTCAAACCGGAATATGCCGGAAAGATGAACTTTTACTGCTCTGCTGTGGATGATCTACTGAAACATGGAACGGATGAGAAAACCATTGGCTTGATACTCTGTGAAAGTAAAGACAAAATATTTGCCGAATACGCTCTCAGGGATATCCACAAACCCATTGGCGTTTCAGAATACGAACTGACACGCTCTCTGCCGGAGAATCTGAAGGGAAGCTTGCCGACTATTGAGGAGATTGAGAGGGAGATGAGTCGGGGTGAGGGGGTTGGAAATGAGTGAATGGAGACATGCTCCGCTTGGTGAATTAGTTAAAATTCAAAAAGGAAAGCTATCTGTACATGCAGATTTTCCACGGTATGGTTATTTGCCAGTTATAAATACAGAAACTATTTCAGGTGAAATTACAGTAAGGGGAGAACCAAGTGGAAGTGTAGTATGTGATGAAAATGATTTGCTTTTATAGGTTCCTTCAGCTTTCAGAACTCTGGCCGGCGGTGATTTTTTCCATGGCCTCTCTGGCGGCAAGTTGTTCGGCATCTTTTTTCCGTTGGGCGGTGCCTGTTCCAAGGAGCTGGCCGGTGCAGGTAACTGCGACGGTGAAGCTTTTCTCATGTTCTGCGCCGGTTTCGGTTATTACCGTGTAGAGGGGGGGAGGCAAATGGTTCAACTGGGTGTACTCGATGAGGCGGCTTTTGTAGTTATGTTCGGCAGCTACAATCGTCTTGTAATTGGGATGCTGGATGATATGGCGGATAACAAAATCGAAAGCGGTCTGGATGCCTTTGTCGAGATAGATTGCGCCGATAAGTGATTCGAAGGCGTCGGCAAGGGCGGATTCACTGATCCTGATTTTATGGTGATCAGCCGATTCGCCGAGCAGGAGATGCTGGCCGAGGCCAAGGCTGCGGGCAAATCCGGCAAGGGATTTGCTGTTGACAATCTTTGCCCTGTTGCTTGAAAGTTCTCCTTCCGCGCTGGCAGGAAAGTGTTGAAAGAGGTATTCTGAAATCAGCATGCCAAGCACCGAGTCGCCAAGAAATTCAAGGCGCTGGTTGGATTCAATCAGGTCTGCTGTGGCTGGGTTGTGTACGAGAGAGCGGTGGGTCAGGGCTGTCTGGTAGAGTTGCGGGTTGTTGCCTGGTTCACCTATAAGCTGTTGCAGATACGCTACAGTTTCAGGAGGCAACGTTGTATTTGACTCATAACTCCTGTTTTCCAAATCATCTTTTCTCTCACCCGATCGGTGAAAAGCCAGTGATGTCAGCCTATGCCAGAATTGCTCCACAGGCAGCAATGGTTTTGTCAGAGCGATGAACCGTTTCTGAAAATAATTGAGCCGTTGTGCCCGCCAAAGCCGAAGCCGTTGTTGAGCGCATATTCGATGGAACGTGGTCTTGGGTTGTTCGGTGTTACGTCGAGGTCAACCAGTGGGTCAAGATTATCGCAGTTGATGGTCGGTGGAACAATTTGGTGCTGCATGGCAAGCAGGCAGGCGATCGACTCAACCGCTCCGGCAGCGCCGAGGAGGTGGCCAGTCATCGATTTTGTTGCACTGATGCTGAGCTTGTAGGCGTGCTCACCAAAAACGGTTTTGATTGCTGCAATTTCTGCAACATCACCGAGTGGGGTGGAGGTGCCGTGGGTATTGATATAATCAATTTTTTCGGGCGTAATACCTGCCATAGCGAGAGCTGTTCTCATGGCATTGACTGCTCCGATGCCTTCAGGGTGTGGCGCAGTCAGGTGATAAGCATCGGCAGTTGCTCCTACACCGACGATCTCTCCGTAGATTTTGGCTCCACGGGCTTTTGCTGATTCAAGTGTTTCAAGAACGAGCGATCCGGCACCTTCGCCCATGACAAAGCCGTCACGGTCACGGTCGTAAGGACGTGAGGCCTGCTGAGGCCGGTCGTTGGCCGTAGAGAGCGCCTTGGCTGAGTTGAAGCCTCCAACACTCATCTGCGTGATCGGTGCTTCTGATCCGCCACAAACCATGTAGTCAGCCATACCTGCCTGAATGAGCATGTACGAGTCAATAATGGCATGGAGCGATGTTGCGCAGGCGGAAGCTGTGGCATAATTCGGACCCTGGAGTCCGTTTCGGATTGAAATCTGCCCGGCAGCAATGTCGGGGATAAGCATTGGAATAAAGAAGGGACTGATACGTCTCGGTCCTCGTTCCAGAAAATTCTGAAATTGTTTTTCGTAGGTGGTCATGCCACCGATTCCTGATCCATGGACCACGCCGATTCTCAGCGGGTCAATTTCTTTCAGGTCAAGACCTGAATCTGCCAGTGCCTGCCCTGCTGCAATAACTGCGTACTGACAGAAGGGATCCATGCGATCGGCAGATTTCCTGTCGATATAGTTTGAAGCGGTAAAATCCTTGAGTTCGCAGGCAAAGGTTGTTGCAAAATCAGTTGTATCGAAATAGGTTATTGGCGCGGCACCACTCTTTCCTTGATAGAGTGCGTTCCAAAACTCCTCTTTGGTAAGACCTATAGGAGTTAAAATACCTATTCCGGTAACTACGATTCTTTTGCGTTCCTGAGCCATCTGTTCTGAATTAAATGGTTTGCCGTTTGCCTGCTTTCTTGCGGTATTTGTTACTTCTTGACGATATAGTCTATAGCCTGCTGTACGGTGCCGATTTTTTCTGCATCTTCATCAGGAATCTGTACACCGAACTCACTCTCAAGTTCCATGATCAGTTCAACGGTATCAAGTGAATCTGCACCGAGGTCATCGGAAAATTTGGATTCCATCTTGATCTGATCTTTGTTGACGCCCATCTTGCTGACGATAATATCGTATACCTTATCTTTGATTTCTGCTTCAGTCATTGCATGTTCTCCCGATTAAAAGTTGTTTGTTAGAAAAAAAATTTGAAAAAGTTTGACAATATACAAAGAAAATAGGCTTGCCCAAATCACATTACCATACCGCCATTGACGCTGATGACCTGACCGGTGATGTATGAGGATTGGTCGCTGGCCAGGAAGGCAACGGCATTGGCAACATCCTGCGGCGTGCCGAAGCTGGAGAGCGGGATGGCATTAAGCATTTGCTGGCGGACTTCATCAGAAAGCGCGTCGGTCATTTTTGAGGAGATGAATCCCGGTGCGACGGCATTAGCCCTTATATTGCGTGATGAGAACTCTTTGGCTATCGATTTGGTGAAGGCGATTACGCCACCTTTTGATGCGGCATAGTTGGCCTGGCCGGCATTGCCCATGAGGCCGACGACGGAGGCAATGTTGATGATTGAGCCGGAACGTTGCTTCATCATGATGCGGCTGACTGCTTTCGTGCAGGCAAAGGTTCCTTTCAGGTTGACGGTAAGCACTGCATCCCAGTCCTCTTCGCTCATCCGCATCAGCAGCCCGTCGCGCGTAATGCCGGCGTTGTTAACGAGGATGTCTATTCTGCCTGTTTCAGCGGCAATGTCGGTGAAGACTTTCTGCACGGCTTCGGCGTTGGTAACGTCGAGTTCGAAGCAGTATGCCTTCCTGCCAAGTTTTTCTACACCTTCGGCAGTTTCCGTCAGCCATTCAGCTTTGATGTCGCAAATGACGATATCAGCGCCTCTTTTGGCCAGATCAAATGCGATGGCCTGCCCGATTCCTCTGGCAGCTCCGGTGATAACGGCGATTTTTCCTTCAAACATAGTTTCAGTCGGTTGATGTTAATGGCCTTGTTCTCACAAATGAATACAAATTTTAAACCAGAGGCAGAAGATCAGCGGCTGTGTCAATGCCGCGGATGGTGAGAGTTTTGTCGATGCGTTTTATCAAGCCTTGCAGTACTTTTTGCGGACCGATTTCAATAAATTCCCTTGCTCCGCCCTGAACCATTGCTTCAACGGATTGTGACCAAAGTACGGAGCTGGTCAGTTGCAGGATCAGGTTATTGCGGATTTCAGCTGCGTCGGTTACCGGGGTTGCAACAGCATTCATGCAGACCGGTATTTCAGCATTTTTTATCTCTATCTCAGCAAGTGCCCGAGCAAGCTCCACTTCGACCGGCTTCATGAGGGGTGAGTGAAACGCTCCTGAAACAACAAGCTCTTTGGCCATACGGGCTCCTTTGGACGGGGCAAGTTCGATGGCTTTTTTGACAGCAGCAATTTCTCCGGAAAGAACAACCTGTCCGGGAGAGTTGAAGTTGGCCGCCTGAACGATCCCCTCTTTGCCTGCTTCGGCAAGAAGAGCTTCCAGAGAGCTGTCGGGCATTCCGATGATGGCAGCCATGGTTCCGGGGTTTGCCTTTCCTGCATTCTGCATCAGTTCGCCTCGCTTTGCAACAATGCGGACGGCATCATCAAAGCCAATAGAACCGGCAAAGCAGAGTGCAGTGTATTCGCCAAGGCTGTGACCGGCAGTCATGGCCGTGTCCCTTCTGCCGAGCATGGTTGCCACAGCAATACTGTGCAAAAATATGGCGGGCTGGGTATATTTTGTCTGACGCAACTCCTCTTCGTTGCCCGAAAACATGATGTCAGTTATCCGGTAGCCGAGGATTGTGTTTGCCCTTTCCATCAAGGCCTGGGCCTCAGGGAACGTTTCAAAAATGTCGCGGCCCATGCCGCAATACTGGGAACCCTGTCCTGGAAAAACAAATGCCTTCATGAATGCGATGGTTCAAATAAACAATAAAATATTGAGTGTTACTGCCATTTTATATAGACGCCGCCCCAGGTATAGCCTGCGCCGAAACTGACCAATACCAGGTTTGAGCCGGTGTGCAGTTTTCCTTCTTCGTCAAGTTCTGCCAGACATATCGGGATAGTGCCTGCTGTTGTGTTGCCATAGCGGGCAACGTTTGAAACAACTTTTTTCTCATCAAGGCCCATTCGTTCTGCTGTGGCGTTGATGATCCGCTGATTAGCCTGGTGGGGCACAAGATAATCAATGTCGTCAGCACACAGGTTGTTGCGACTCATGATTTCACCCGCTACTTCTGCCATGGAAGTGACGGCAGCCTTGAAAACCTGGCGCCCGTCCTGATATATATAGTGCATTTTTTTATCCACAGTCTCATGGCTTGCCGGATTTAGGCTGCCGCCGCCAGTCATGAGAAGACGATCCTTGCCGTTTGTTCCATCGGCGTAAAGGCGTGTGTCGAGAATACCGTAGCCCTCCTCTTTTGCCGGTTCAAGAATGACGCCGCCGGCACCGTCTCCGAAAAGGATGGCAGTCGAGCGATCGGTATAGTCAATAACCGAGGACATCTTGTCAGCACCGATAACCATCACTTTCTTGTGGATTCCGTTTTCGATAAAGCCCGATGCGACGTTCAGCGCATAGAGAAAGCCGGAACATGCTGCATTAAGATCAAAGGCCCAGGCATTGGTTGCTCCGATAATGCTTTGTGTCAAACAAGCAGTGGCAGGGAACAACATGTCCGGAGTCATGGTGGCAACAATGATAAGATCGATCTCACTGGCAGCAATTCCTCGTTTTTCAAGAAGCTGCTTTCCAACTTCTCCGCACATGAATGACGTTGCTTTTTCAGGATCCTTGAGTATTCTGCGTTCGCTGATGCCTGTTCTCGACAGAATCCACTCGTCGTTGGTCTCAAGCATGAGCTCAAGATCATGGTTGCTCAGAATATTGGCAGGTAAATATTTGGCTGTCGCCGTAATTGCAGCTTTCATGCGTTGTATGCAGTTATTTCATGCAGGTATAATACAAAAGTTGCCCTGTAGTTGAGTTGTTGCCAGCTTTTCCTGCAGAGGGGTGCGTGTAAAAACTTACTATTTATCGGACAGGACTTCCGCAATATGCTGATTGACTCGTTTTTCAATCATGTGCTCAGCCATGTAGATCATATTTTTTATAGCCCGTGAAGAAGAACGGCCATGTCCGACAATGGAGATACCATCAACACCGAGAAAGGGTACTCCTCCAAATTTTTCGACGTCAAAAGGCTCAAACATCCCCTTGAACAAGCCAGTGGTCAATGTTGCGATCTCCTTGTCCATTTGGCCGGACAGAACAAGTTTTTCCAATGATTGCTTGAACAGGGTGCTCAGAAATTCAGGGATGCTTTCACCGAATTTCAGGATGGTGTTGCCGACAAGTCCATCGCAAACCACGATGCTTGCCCGTCCTTTCAGAATGTCGTGGCCTTCTATATTACCAAGAAAGGTTATTTTTCCCTTGTTGTGCGCCTCTTTCAGAAGCCAGTAGGCCTGTTTGAGCATCTCGGATCCTTTGCCCTCCTCCTCTCCGATATTGAGCAGCCCTGTCAGCGGGTGTTCAATTCCAGCTCCATAGCGTTGGTAGATGGTCAGCATTTCTGCAAACTGGACAAGGTTTTCAGGTTTACAGTCAACATTTGCCCCAACATCGACAATATTGGTCAACCCCTCTCCAAGACGCGGAAAATAGGCGTAAATGGTTGGGCGAAGAACCCCCGGGATCCTGCCGAGAACAAAAAGAGATGCAGCCATCTGTGCGCCGGTATTGCCTGCGCTGACAAATGCATCAGCCTCTTTTGCCTTGCAGAGCTGAAGACCCTTGACAAGCGACGAATTCTGCTTGGTCTTGACGGCGGCGGATGGATTGTCTTCCATAGTGACCACTTCAGGGGCGTGCAGAAATCGCAGGTTAAGAGCGCTGGTATCCAGCTCGGCAAGCAGCGGCTCAACTTTCTCCGCCTGGCCGATCAGTACAATTTCAAACCGGTTTCCGCTCTCCTGCAAAGCCTGGACAGTTCCCTCGATCACACTGGCTGGAGCGTGGTCTCCGCCCATGGCGTCAACGACAATGGTCAACATGATAGGGTTTTTGTCTTGTTTTTGTTAATCAGCTCTTTGCCAGTTTATTGACAACACATCTGCCCCGGTAGTGTCCGCAATGGCGGCATGCACGGTGCGGAAGAGTTGGTTCTCCACAGTTAGGACAGTTGACTGTGGTCGCTGGTTTGGTGCGGGCATTGAACTGGGCACGTCTTTTATCCCTGCGGGATTTCGACATTTTGGCTTTAGGATTTGCCATAGCGGTACTCTTTTATAGTCAATTAACGATACTTGCTTTTCAGCTTTTCAAGGGACTCCTGCCACGGCGTTTTGTTGCCAGGCTGAGGCTCTTCATTTTCTTTCATGCTTTGTTCACTGCCGTAGAGCTTGCAATCAGGGTTACCAGTGCAGGTCACCTTCATGGGTAACGAAAGTAACAGGGTTTCGCAAACTTCGGCGGTAATATCGATGGATTCAGCACCCCTCTCTATTCGTTTGTAATCGTCACTCCCTTCATCCTTATTATCAACAGCGATACCGAAGAGATAGGAAAGTACGAGTGACCCAGTCAGTTCTTTTGAGACCGGAGCAAGACAGATGTCACAGGTAAAATCAGCCAGCGTAGAAGTGTTGATGGTGATGGTGATTTCATCTTCACTTTTTTCAGCAACAGCATTGACCTCAATATCTCTTGTAAAACCAGCGTCAGTTAATTCCCGACCCTCGAAATCCGAGGCTTTACAGGTAAAATTGAACTCATTGGCTCCATCCACCAAAACCCCAAGGCCGATCTCTATCCGCGATTTTTCTTTATGCATATACCATCTTTTCAGTAAAAGAGAAACAATGTACAAAAATAATTATGGAAAATGAAAAGGGCAGATGGAACAACTTTGAACAAAATGCACAAAAAAAGTCTGTGTTGATTTGTATTTCAGAAAAACCGGTGTATATTATCACCCCGTCAGCGAAACGAAAAATACTGATGCAGATTCCGTGGTAGCTCAATGGTAGAGCATGCGACTGTTAATCGCAGGGTTGCAGGTTCGAGTCCTGCCCGCGGAGCCCCAAAAAGAGGAAGTACAGGTTAAGGTGTACTTCCTCTTTTTTTTTGTTCCATATCATTTGCATGAAGAGAAGGCAGTCTCAACCATCAGTGTTCGCTCCTAATCGTTGTTATACGTGATGAGTTGCCAGCCAATTCCTCCTAATTATGCCGTATGACGGTATTTTGCCCCTTAATTCATTTTAATAAGGTGGCTTATTGCTTTTGCCCGGACATTGTGTTTTTTGGCGGGCAGCTTGTTTTTACCAAAGAGTCTTTGGTGGATCGCTGGCTGCACAATTATACGGTGTTTGCCATACAGCGGAGCCTTTATGTTTACGGTATTCCTTTTGTGATTTTGCCGATCAAGGTATAATCAATGCCTGTCAGAAAATTATCCGACAGGCATTGATTGCGTCAGCATTTTTTTTATCTTCAGTGAAAGCTGTTGGATTATCTGTTGAATTTTAGGAATGACCATGCGTGCAACGAACCTGAATAACGATCTCTTTTCCTTGTGCCTCCTGCTCGTAAGGGTGATGGCTTTAGGGAGAGGCGCGTTTTAGTTCGTTTTTGTAGACAGCGAGAACTTTGTTAAAGCCGCCAGCCTATCCAGGTTTGGTGGCTTTTTTCGTTTCAAGGAAGCAAAAGGAGGATAAGGTATAATGAAAAAGATGAAATATCAGAAATATGCAGCGTACCCTTCGGTAGCCATTTCCGCAAGAAGCTGGCCTGACAAGAGTATTGCAAAAGCGCCGATATGGTGCAGTGTGGATCTTCGTGACGGTAACCAGGCCCTTCCGGTACCGATGAGTGTAGAGGAAAAGGTTTCCATGTTTCAGCTTCTCGTATCTATAGGGTTCAAGGAGATCGAGGTTGGTTTTCCATCGGCTTCAGCTACGGAGTTTGCGTTTGTGCGCCGGCTGATAGAAGGGCGGCTTATTCCTGACGATGTTACGATCCAGGTGCTGACCCAGGCGCGGGAGCACCTGATCCGTAAAACGTTTGATGCTATAAATGGAGCGAAACGTGCCATTGTTCATCTCTATAACTCGACCTCAAGTTTGCAGCGGGATGTGGTTTTCCGTAAAAACCGTGAGGAGATAAAGGCTATTGCTGTCGAGGGGACAGCTCTGGTAAGACGCCTGAAGGATGAGTCAGGCAATGCGGGCATCCGTTTCGAGTATAGCCCGGAAAGTTTTACCGGTACGGAGCTTGATTATGCGCTTGATGTCTGTCATGCGGTTATGGATACATGGGGTGCTTCTAAGGATGAAAAAATCATTCTCAATCTGCCCTCTACGGTTGAAATGTCGCAGCCGAATATTTATGCGGACCGGATTGAGTGGTTCTGCCGAAACATCAAAGAGCGGGATGCTGTCCTGATCAGCGTTCATGCCCATAATGACCGGGGTACGGCTGTGGCTACGGCTGAATTGGCCTTGATGGCAGGAGCTGACCGGGTTGAAGGGGCTCTGTTCGGCAATGGCGAACGGTGTGGTAACATGGATGTTGTGACGATGGCGCTGAACCTCTTCAGCCAGGGCATCGATCCTGAACTGGATTTTTCCGATCTTCCCCGCATACGCGAGGTCTACCGTCGTTGTACCCGTATGGATATTCATCCCCGTCATCCCTATGCGGG
>CAIPKT010000077.1 GCA_903865705.1 uncultured Chlorobiaceae bacterium | reverse complement strand
GCTCTATAATGAAAAGCTGGTCTACAATACCAAACGCGATGGTCGGCACACCTTGAATGGACGACACTTCTATTTTATCAAACGGTCACAATTTCCCGCCAAAAGCAGTCAGGAGTTTTTGCTGATTGATCTCATGAACAACCTTCATCTCCTTGCTGAGGATAGGGAGAGTCTTGTGCATCAAGTCGCAAAGAAAGCCCGCACTATGAACAAAGCAAAACTGATGAGAACTGTTCGTGGTTATGCAGGTGCAAGAACCAAAACCTTTTTTGAAAAACTGTTCCGGGCTGAAGAGCTGAACCATGCCTCTATCCCTGATGGCGAAATACTCGAAGGCAATTTTTCCGAACAACAAAATGAAACTGCTACAGGCGTGGATAGAGCTTCACAAAGATGAACTGGTAGCGGACTGGACAAAAAAAGCGATATCGCAACAGCAGAATGAGACGAATAGTGTCCCAAAATAAACCCCTAATTTAAAGAAAAAAGGGATGTGAAACTGCACTTTCAGCCAAACCTTGACTCTCAACTGCTGGCGGTTGGGTTCTCATTTGAAAATGCGTAAATTATCGACAGTATAAGTGCGTAAAACATTTTTTCAGACTACAGTTAATTTTAATAAAAAAATGGCTAACAGGTGGAATATCTAAATTTCATCAGATATAAGGAGATTGAAGATGCATGCGATAGAATTTGAAACCACATCCCATCAGCATACTATTCGCTTGCCTGATAGCGTTCCTGATGGCGTTCTCCTGCGAGTATTACTGCTTTCTGAAGTTCCGCTTGCCAAACCGCTTAAGCACAATCTCAAAGCGTTACTTGCTACCATAACAGAAGGCATGATCGGTGCCGACACTGAGCGACCGCGAGATTTAGGTCGAGAGGTGGCAGAATGGGTTTCCTGATTGATACGAACATTTTGTCGGAGCTTCAAAAAGGCGGAAGGGCAGATATTGGCGTCAAGAACTGGTATGATAATTGCGATCCCGACGAGTTGTATCTTTCGGTATTGGTTGTTGGTGAAATTCGTCAAGGCATTGAGCGTTTGAGACGACGCGACCCTATGCAAGCTGAGCGCCTTGAAAACCGCCTCATCGAAGTGCGAACCATGATGCAAGGCCGTATATTGACCATCACAGAGGATATCGCACAACGATGGGGTAAAATCAATTCACCCGACCCGTTTCCAGTCATTGATGGCTTGTTGGCGGCTACCGCACTTGAGTATGGCATGACATTGGTGACGCGCAATGTGCGTGACGTTAAACGTAGCGGAGTGCTTTTACTTAATCCGTTTTCAAACCAGGCAGGCGTATAAAATTTTGGTTGGTAATCCCGTAGCATTTTGCGAAAAAGAGGAGTTACTATGAGCGTCACAAAATTAATGCCCGATAAAGAGCTTATCAGAAAGGTTACCGAAATTCTTTTTAAAGAACTTGGCTATACCAATGCTATCAGATTTTTGTCTCTGCCGAAAGAGGAAAAGCTGGAAAGCGTCAAACGCCACCGCAACTGGCAGGACTCTCTTGACAAAGAAAAATTCTATGACGACGTTTTTCCTTCAGCTTAAGACCATGACAAGCAAGCGAAAACGGTGAACCATCCATTAATCCCCATTTTCATCGTCACCTAAGTCAACGCCCTCATCCGCCGGCAATAACAACTTCACTTCAGCATCATCCAAAGACTCAACACTTCGAAGCTTGCGTTGGATTGCTTTGGTCCGCTTGCCCATGACGTCATCAAGCTGGTTAAGACCGGTTTGGATGTTTTTTTGCGCTTTTTGCATGAGGCCGCCAAAGGTCTCAAATTCTGTTTTTACCGCACCGAGCACTCGCCATACTTCGCTGCTTCTTTTTTGAATGGCAAGCGTTCTGAAGCCTATGTGCAGGCTGTTTAAGATTGCGGCAAGGGTGGTTGGGCCGGTCACTACAACCTTATAGTTCCTCTGCAGGTCATCAAGCAAGCTTGCTTTGCGAACCACTTCGGCGTAAATGCCTTCAAATGGCAGGAACATAATGGCAAAGTCGGTGGTATGGGGTGGATCAAGGTATTTGTCGCCGATATCCTTGGCCATTTTTCTGATGGTGGTGTCGAGGTTTTTTTGAGCTGTTTCGATTTCAGCGAGGTCACCCCGATCGTATGCGTTCTGCAACTGTTCGTACACATCTTTAGGGAACTTGGCGTCCACGGGTAACCAGACCTGGGCGTTATCCTCATCTCTGCCAGGCAGTTTGATGGCAAATTCAACCAGGTCGTTACTCCCCTGTTTGGTTTTGACGTTTGCCTCGTACTGGTCGGGAGCAAGAACCTGTTCGAGGAGCATCGAAAGCTGGATTTCGCCGATACCGCCTCGCATCTTGACATTGCTGAGGACTCTTTTCAAGCCGCCAACGTCCTGGGCTAGGGTTTGCATTTCGCCGAGCCCTTTCTGTACCTCAATCAACTGCTTGCCAACTGTTTGAAAGCTTTCGCCCAGTCGGTCGCTCAAGGTTTTTTCAAGCTTCTCTTCAACTGTTACTCTGATGCCTTCCAGTTTCTTTTCGGTATTGAGAACAAGTTCATCCTGTTTCTTGCCCAGCCCTTCAAACTTCTCTCGCTGCAAGTCGTTAAAAGAGTTGACGTTTTTTTCAAACGAGAGCTGAAAGGCATTGAAGACGTTTGTCAAGGTCTGACGTGTAGCGCTGTTATCAGTTTTGGCCTGTTCGTTCAGCTCTTTGAGCTTCCCTTCTACTTTTTCTGTGATTTTCTCTAACTGTTTACCGGTGTTATCAGTAAGCACTTTTTGCTCTGTTTTCAACGCTTCAAACCGGGCGTTCTGCTCGGCAGTAAATTCTTTGAGTGTTGCGTTTAATTCGTTGCGGTTCTCCTGGGCGATTCCGGATATTTCCTGCCGATTTATTCTGAAATCCTCTTTCAAATTACTCTCAATCGTTGTCAGACTCTTTTGCAGGCCAACAAGCATGTTCCCCAGTTCTGGTGACCCATCAACCGATTTGTTTTTGTTTATAATGTTCTGTACCGCTATAAAAAGCAGCAACAAGACAGTTATTACCAGTAGTATAATTTCCATAATCAACGCATTTTCGATAAAGTGACAACGCACTTTCTTTGTTTATCGGGAAGTAATGGCACGTTCCGAGCTGTTTCAGATGATTTTTTCTGGCTATAGCAGGGATTAAAAACGAAAGATAAGGCCGGCACTGGGACAAAGGGTGTATGAGATGGAAAAAAACTTCTTTTTTTTCCGACAGTACATTCCCAAGGTGCGACACTACTGGCCAAAGCAGAAAGAAAAACGGTTGAAGGCGCTCACGCTACAATTCCCAAATGTCAACAAGTAATACGTTATACCCAAAAAGCAATTTAATGAGATCTTGCTTGGAACCGATTACTCTGACTCTGTTCGGGGAGAGCTGATTTCAGCTTAGTCCAATTCATGGATAAAGGTGATCGGCTGTTCTGAATATGGTACGGCAAAAGCCTCGGCCTTGAGAGAGAACCAGTCGTCACCGAAGACGGAGCCAGGATGAATATGCGGAAAATGGAATCGGAAGTAATTGGAAACAAGAAACCCGGACAGAACTTGCGTCCTGTCCGGGTTTTGGTAAAAATAGCCAGAAAAGCTTAGTAGCGATCCCTTCTTGGTGATCTTTCTTCGCGAGGTCTTTCTTCGCGAGGTTTTGCTTCGTTGACCGTTACCGTGCGGCCATTCAAATCTTTTCCGTTCATAGATTCGATAGCTTCACGAGCTTCACTGTCCTTAGGCATTTCAACAAATCCAAAGCCCTTGGAGCGGCCTGAAAATTTGTCATTGATGATGCTCGCGTTTGCTACTTCTCCGAATTCAGAAAAAGCATCACGAAGATCATCTTCAGAAACAGTATAAGCCAAATTACCGATGTAAATATTCATGTTAACCTTAGTGTACATGTGCATTGATAGGGAGAGATACCGGCAAGTAACCAAAGCACAAATTACTTGAATAGCGATCAGCCAACCATTGACTGAATTCTATATGAAGTTTAACGTAATTGCTGTTCGTTTTCAAACACTAAATGCATAGAATGAAGATATTTCTTAAATAGGCAAATAAATATTGGCTGCCCCTCTTTGCGATACATTGTGCTAACAAGTTTAATAAAAAACGGTTACCGTCATTTTTTTTCAAATATGGCATTATCGTTCTTGGCGGTAGATAAAAAAAAGGCAGGAATTTTAACGTTCCTGCCTTTTTTTATGCGTGCTGAATCTCGTTTATGCTCGGGAGCATGACGTTGATTACTTTTTTTCGGGTACTTCTCGCTCTTCCTTAACGGCGTAATTGATCAGATAGTCGTAGAGTCTGATGAGACGCGAATTCTGATTGTTTTGATCGATCCAGTGACCGATCATGCCGATGGTACGTGCAAGAACGAAGAAGCCGTTGAATGAGTATTCCGGGAAATCAAGATCGACAAGAATACAGCCAATGGTTCCGTCTACGTTCAGGATGAGGTTATCCTTTTTGGCTGTGGTGATCTTTTCAACCTGAAGCGCATAGTCCAGGCAAGGTGTATGCAGCGTGGTCTGGTTTGTAACATAGTCAACCAGATATTTCACCCGTTTGTCGGGATTTTTCAAGCTCTTCACCCTGTGGCCGATGCCGGGTACCGGGCCGACATTCTCTTTCATCCAGTTCAAAAATCCAGGGATGTCGTTCGGATACTCCTTGACGCCGTACTTGAAATATTTTCCGGCATTGGTAACCGCACCTCCGAATCTTGGTCCGATCATGGTCATGCCTGCAGACACGGCCTGTGGCAGGTCGATGCCCGCGCAAGCAGCAATGATGGAGCCGAATGCCCCGGAAACTGCCGGGCCGTGATCGGCTGAAATCATGATGATGCGTTTGATGATTTCAGACTCTTCTCTGGTTGGAAGTTTTTTGTTCCAAAGAAGGCTGACAACGTCCTCGATGCCATATCCTTTTTCACAAAGTTCCGATGCGGCATAGCCAACATAACGGGGCTCTTCGCCGCGGTCGTCAGAAATGGTGGTACGGATAAGGGGTTCGACAATGATGTCGCCCTGCTTCATGACCTCCTGAACACTTGGAGGAAGTGCTGGCAGGAGTTTTTCATCAAGTTCCGGTTCCGGCTTGATGGTGCCGTTCTGGAGCAGTTCCTGATAAACCTGCTTGATCGCCTTGCTGAGACCACCGAAGGTATCAGGAACAACGGCTCCTGCGGCACGCAGTGCGTTGATTTTAGAGCGTGCTGAGCCAAGGCCTTTTTTGCCTTCTTTTGCACCGGCATGTCCGAATTTCATTCCTTGCGGAAGAACGTCCTGGCAGGTTCCGCCGATAGCGGCGATGACTTTAATCCGCCGAATTTCTTTGCCGAGCCATTCTGCAGCCTCTTCCTCAAGCGTTCCGCCTACCTCTCCGATAATAACGACCGCCTTGGTTTCAGGGTCGTTTTCGAACATATTGAGATAGGTCACGAAGTCTGTGCCGGGATAGGAGTCGCCACCGATTGCGACAGCCGAAGTGATTCCGTTGCCATTCTGGGCACACAGCCACATTGCTTCGTTCGAAAGTCCGCCTGACTTGGTAATAACACCAAATGAGCCTGGACGGTAAAGGTTACAGAGTTTGAGGTTTTTGAATTCTCCGCCGATAACGCCAAGCCGGCACTCGCCTGCCGACATGATTCCGATAGAAGAAGGTCCGTTGAAAATTTTGCCGGTTTCAAGTGCGTACTTGCGCAGTCGTTTGGCATCCTTTTCAGGAACTCCTTCGGTGATCATGGTAACAAGCTTGATCCCTTTTGCATCAAGTGCATCTTTTGCTGACTGATAGGCACGGGATGCACCGATGTAGATAAGCGCTGTATTGATTTGAGGGTTCTCATCAAGGGCTTTTGCGAGCGAGGAATAAACAGTGACATTGTTCAGTTCCCCGCCCCGGTAAATCTCTTTCTGCTGGCCCTCTTCCGGCGGGTAAACAAACGCCTGCACCGTCAGGGGCCGGTTTATCAGAAAGTCGAACTGAGCCATCCGCTTTGCAGCATTCACTCCAGCAATACCGCCAATGATGACCGCTCGTGTATCCTTATTTGCTAAAATACTCACGATTCTTACGGTTTATAAGTTAGAAGTTTCTCTTTGGGGTTCCTGCGATACCGCCTTGCTGTTATGAATTCAGGGCAAGGTCAACAATATCGGTCATTGGCATGCTGCGATCGTAGACATGTATATCGAAGCCCTCTTCCTGCAGTTTTTTCATTGCGGCAAGTCCCTGGTTTTCATTTGGTCCACCGCGTCTTACCCAAATCTGCACGTTTTCAAGGTACCCTTTCGATTTGCTCTCACGGAATCCGTTGATAATGCCGCTGAAGGTTGCCTTGACATCGGTAAAGTTGGCTATTGCGCCGCCGACAATGATATGCCTGATATTTGGAAGCCTGCAGATTGTTTCTGTAAGTGCTTCTACTGCCCAGTCCGGAGGATCACCGGAATATTCTGCATAATTTGCTATGCAACCGCCTCTTGCGACCACTGCATCGGAATAGAAAACCGACGCCCCGCCGCCTGCCGTAAGCAGTGCAATGTCTCCACCCGGTACTTCAACCAGCTTGACCGATCCCTTGATACGGGCATCGATATCCATGATCTGCTGTTCAGCTTCAGTGTAGGAACGTCCGATTTCAGAAACCGGCTTGAAATCCCAGTCCGGATGACGGAAGCGTGCATCCCAGTCAATGTTCATGACCGCATCAAGAGCAGCAAAGCGCATGTCACTCTTGCGTATGACCAGTGGATTGATCTCGATCGACTGAGCATCTTCGTTGTCAAAACAGAGAATAAGGCGCGAGGCGATTTTGGCGACACGTTCGGCAATTTCACCAACAAACCCGGCTTCAAGAGCGGCTTCTGTAATGGCTTCAATACTCGGGGTTTCATCAAGAGGAATGAAAAGCCTCTTTACGGTATCCCAGTTGTCTTCGATATCGACTCCACCCTTAGTGGAAAGAAGAAGCTCACTTCCGTCGCGACTTCCGGCTATCGAAAAATAATACTCCTCGTCATGCTCAAGCATCTCAGCCACAATAACCTGACGAACGACTGATGTGCCAATCTCGCGTCCGATCATCTCTTTTGCGGCTTCATAAGCTTCTTCAAGGTTCAGCCCAAGCTTGACCAGACCAAGCTTGAACCGCCCACCGATAGCTTCGTGAGCTTTAACTACGAGTTTTGATTCTCTTAACCATTTATTAGCTTCCCCAAGTTGGGCAAGGCGGTCGGGGTCCATGATTACAACATAATTTGGCACAGGAATGCCCCATTTGTTGAATAGTTTCATGGCTGGCCCTTCAAGTATCTTAGCCATACTATCGGTATTTGTATGTTATTGGGGTAGAAACTCTGCACAGAAAAGTGCAAGTCTTTAAGTTAACTAAATTTATTTTTGATACAATAGTTTCAACAAAAAAATACTTTTATGGACGTTTTTTTGCTTTGGTGGCAAAACTTGCCATCACAAATGAATCCTGTGATCTTTTCTGCCGGTGCATTTGCCATTCGCTGGTATGGTATGATGTATATTATTGCATTTGGAGTAGCCTACCTGCTAAGCCAATATCGTATCAAAAGCGAGAAGCTTCCCTTTAACCGACCCTTTGTGGGCGACGCGCTGACCTGGGCCATGGTGGGTGTTGTGCTGGGCGGACGTATTGGCTATATCCTTTTTTACGGGATGAGCTCCTTTTTGGCTGATCCTTTGGGGAGTCTTGTTCCGTGGGTCTCTGCTCCGGGAGGGTGCCGCTTTGCCGGCATTACCGGCATGTCATACCATGGCGGAGTGATTGGAGTTATTTTCGCTCTCATGGCCTTTACCCGTTCGCAGAAAAAAGGTTTTTTTGAGACTTTTGATCTCTTTATTCCATCCATTCCTCTTGGCTATACTTTTGGTCGTCTTGGCAACTTCATCAACGGCGAACTCTACGGACGGGCGACTGATTCTGCAATGGGTATGTATTTTCCGCTTGCTCCAACCCATGAACTCCGCCACCCTTCTCAGCTTTATGAGGCTTTTTTTGAGGGAATCGTCCTTTTTGTTATCCTCTGGCTTATGCGCAAAAAATCCCCTTTCCCGGGTTTTCTCTCTGCAGCCTATCTTTTTGGTTACGGATTTGTCCGCTTTTTTATTGAGTTTGTTCGTGAACCGGATGCACAACTTGGCTTTGTTTTCCTGAACTTTTCGATGGGCCAGGTACTCTGTTTCATCATGATGATTGCCGGTATTGCGGTTTATTTTGCCAAAAAGCCTTCAGCCAGTTCAGCGGGGGCTTAGAAGCACCTCTTCCCCGCTGCCGATAGAGTAGTTTCAGGCTTTTGGCTTCCGCAGAAAAATGTACCCCGTGAGGGCAATCAGTGCTGCGGCAACTGCCCAGTATGAAGCTGCAAAATGCGAGCCGCCCTCGATCATGCTGAAGATACCAAAGAGGAAAAAGATGACAGCAGCCCCGATTTTGATGATGTTTTCAGGGAGCTTCGCCCCAAGCATTTTGCCGACAATAATAGCTAACCCGTCAGAAATCACCATGCCGATGGTTGAGCCGATCCAGACCGGCAGAAAGGGGTTTGTTGAGGCAAGGGTAATAGTCGAAAGCATGGTTTTGTCGCCAAGTTCGGCCATAAAGAAGGTCGAGAATACCAGCCAGAAAGGGTTAATGCCGGTTTTGCAGCTCTTTTCGTCATCATCGAGAGTATCACCCCGAAGCGTCCAGAAACCAAAAGCGATAAAGGCAATACCAGCGACGAATTTGATCCAATCAGTCGGCAGCTTGTCGCCGATAAACCAGCCGATGCCAGCCGAAAAAACATGAATGGCAAGAGTCGCCCAAAAAATCCCCCACAACACAACACTGGTATTGTAACAGGTTGCCAGCGTCAGGGCGACGAGCTGGGTTTTATCGCCAAGCTCGGCGATAAAAATCATGACAAGCGAAAGCCAAAATGCGTCCATGGATGGGTGGGGTT
>CAIPKT010000076.1 GCA_903865705.1 uncultured Chlorobiaceae bacterium | reverse complement strand
TGTGCCCACGATACTTGTCATACTCGGATGGAGATTATTTTTTTATGCCAATGAAGGCAATGAGCCGCTTCATGTCCATTGCCAAAATGGAGACATGGAATGCAAATACTGGTTAAAAAGAGAGATATTCGATATTGAAGAGGCTTTTTCCTACAATATGACACAGAGAGATCACAGGCAAGTAAGAAAAATTATTTACGATCATTTTGAGTACATCGAGACACAATGGGATGATTTTCAAAGGAGACGCCAGCAATGAACAAACATCATGATATTAAGAACATACAGTTTGATGGAGACGTTTTTGAGATAACTGTTGATGGAACAACCAGAAAATTTGAACTGCAACAGATATCGCCGTTGCTGCATCAAGCTTCTGAAGCAGAAAGGGAAATATTCGAGGTCTCACCATCCGGGTATGGGATACATTGGCCTCTTCTGGATGAGGATATCTCAATTGATGCCCTTTTGGGCATTGTCAGTGCACCTGCAAGGAACAGAAAAACTGCATAACAAAAAAGGAGATTACCTTATGTCCACAATGATGAAAAAGGAAGTTTTCCATTGTTCACAAGGACATTCGACGCGTTGTCGCTAATCGTTTTCCGTTCAGCGTTTATTTTCGTGTGCAAAAACATTGTATCGTTGTCTTGGCAGTATTTCATGGCCGCAGAGATCCGGCAGTCTGGCTGGATAGAGCCTGAAAGTGGCCACGGCCGGATAAAGATATCTCCATTTATGCGCTGTTGGGCATTGTCATCTCAATAAAGAAACCCGAAAAGCCACAGCGGAATTTTATTCTGAAATCCGGTCTCGATATCGTCAGCGACAACAAAGCTCTTCTCTATCCCGCTGATTTGGTTGAACCCTTTCCCTTTTCCTCCTATTTCAAAGGTGTACTCTGACTTGACAATAAAATCTCCTTTGGCTGAAAGCTCAATGGTGTTTTCAACAAGGCCGGGGTGCAGGGCACTGGCATTACGCAGTTGATTGACGAAAATGAGTTCCAGCAGTATGTCAGTATTAACATATTTGTGGCTTTTTGTAAAACGAGATTTACAAAAACACTGAATAAATGAAAAAAGAAAGTAACAGAGTAACATCAATGCTGAACAGAGCATTGCATTGTGCCCCCCCGGGAACGCATTGCCCCCATTAACCATTTCCATACAAGCTGCCCCATTGCATCAAATGCTTTAATTATGTACACTACTTTGCTTTTTTATCCCAAAATACGTACAGGCATGAACCATGAATATTGACCGGCGCCTCTTTCAGTTGCTTAAAGAAGAGCGGACGCCGTTTATCTTTTCGATTATATCAGGAATTCTTGCGGCAGGGATGCTTATTGCCCAGGCTTACTACCTCAGTCAGGTTATCGACAGTGCTTTTATCCAAAAGAGCGGCGTGGAGAGGTTGCTCCTTCCGCTCGCTCTCTTTGCGCTCTTCAGCACCCTGCGCATGGTTTTCAACTGGTTTTCCCATACTGAAGCGAACCGTGGAACGCTGATCATCCGCGAGAAGGTGTTCACCCGGCTCATCAATACGGTGGGCTCCCTCGGCCCGATCTATGCCAAGTCGGTGCAGAGCGGACGGCTCAGTACCACCATCCTGAAAGGGGTTGAAGCACTCGACGCTTATTACAGCCAGTACATTCCGCAAATCTTTTTTGCCCTTTTTACGCCGCTCCTGATTGCGGGCACCATCCTGCCCGGTGACCCGATTTCCGGAGGCATTCTGCTCATTACGGCGCCACTCATTCCCCTCTTCATGATTCTGATTGGGAAATCGGCCAGCGCCATGACTGAAAAGCAGTGGAAAACCATGAGCCGGATGAACGGCTTCTTCCTTGATGTGCTGCAGGGGCTGCCAACCCTTAAACTTTTTGCACAGAGCAAGCGGCAGCATGATGCCATTGAAGAGTCCGGCGAAAGCTTCCGGCACGCTACCATGCGCGTCCTGAAAGTAGCTTTTCTCTCCTCCCTGACGCTTGAACTGGTTGGCACTATCGGCATGGCCATCATTGCCGTCGGCATCGGGCTCCGCCTAATGGGTGGAAAGCTCACCTTTCAGCATGCTCTCTTTGTTCTGATACTTACTCCGGACTTCTATCTCCCGCTGCGCCAGCTCGGCACAAAATTTCATGCCGGGATGGAGGGTATCAGCGCCTCGAAAGAGATTTTTGCTATCCTGGACAAAAGCCTCCCTGCTTCTGTGCCGGAGCCCATCTTTGCCCTGCAGGAGAGCACCGGAAAGAAACCGATACTCTTCACCGATGTCACCTACACCTATCCCGATGGCTCGCGTCCAGCGCTTAAGGGAATCAACGCCACTATTCCCGCCGGAAAAACCACAGCCATCATCGGCCCGAGCGGTGCAGGAAAGAGCACGTTGATCAACTTGCTCCTTCGCTTTCAGGAGCCCGGAGAGGGAGGCATCACCATCGACGGCAAGCCGATTCACGCCGTCCCGCTTGAAGCATGGCACAAGCAAATCTCATGGGTTCCACAGCACCCTTACCTCTTCAACGCCACACTGAGAGCGAATATTCTCCTTGCTCGCCCGGAGGCTTCAGCAGAGGAGATGGAGATTGCTCTAAAAAAAACCGGCCTCACTACTTTTGTCGCCGCATTGCCCCAGGGACTTGAAACCATGATTGGCGAACAGGGGGCACGGCTAAGCGGAGGAGAGGCGCAACGGGTGGCGCTTGCCCGCGCGTTCCTGAAAAACGCACCGCTGCTGGTGCTCGATGAACCAACTTCGCACACTGACCCTGAACTTGAAGCGGCGCTGCGCAGCTCCATCCAGGAACTGATGAAAGGAAGAACCACTGTCATTATTGCCCATCGGCTTGAAACCATTCGCTCAGCCGAACAAATCATCGTCGTCAGCCAAGGAAAGATCACCCAGTGCGGCACCCACGAGGAGCTGCTCGCTGCAGGAGGCTTCTACCAGGACTCCCTGCTTTTGCAACAGGACAATCATTCATGAAAACTCTTTTTCGCCTGACCGGAATGGTCAAACCATACTTCTGGTGGATGGCTCTTGCTGCCCTTATCGGCTTTGCCACAACCGGAAGCGGCATCGGACTCCTGATGACCTCCGCTTACATCATTGCCAAGGCAGCCCTGCAACCGCCGATGGTCACCCTGCAACTCGGCATCGCGGGAGTACGCTTTTTCGGCCTTGCTCGAGGAGTGTTCCGCTACATCGAACGGCTCATTTCCCACAACATCACGTTCAAGATCCTTGCAAAACTGCGTCTCTGGTTTTACGACGCCATCGAGCCCCTCGCACCGGCACGCCTCATGCACTTCAAGAGCGGCGACCTGCTGCAACGGATTGTTGACGACATCCAGAGCCTCGAAAACATCTACACCAGAGTACTCGGCCCACCGCTCACGGCAATGCTTGTGGCTGCACTGATGTGGTTTCTCCTTGGTGTCTACTCCATGCAGGCGGCCCTGCTCATCCTTTGCTTCCACACCCTTGCAGGCATCGGTGTCCCGCTCCTCACGCGCCAGTTGAGCCGTGGCCTTTCGGTCGGCATCATGAACCGCAAGGCGGAGCAGCAAGTGCTTGCGCTTGACCTCTTCCAGGGCATCGGAGAGCTGCAACTCTACGGGAAACTTCCGGCACACCTTTCAGCCATGCGCAGCACAGAAACCGGCAAGCTCCAGCTTCAAAGAAAGAACGCCATCGTCGAAGGGCTGCACGAATCACTCACGGGACTCCTCATGAACGGAGCCCTCATCGCCATTCTCTGGGCGCTCATTCCCTCCATCTCCACTGGAGCGGTCAACGGGATTTCGCTTACCGTCATCACCCTTGCCGTCATGGCATCGTTCGAGCCCTTTCTTCCGCTGCCCTCCACCCTCAAGCACCTTGAAGCCGACAAGCATGCCGGAGAGCGCCTCTTTGAAATACTTGATGCCAAGCCGGAAACCGTTGCCCCGATCTCTCCCCTGCCCTTTCCGGCAGATCACACCATTCAGGTAGAGAAGTTAAGCTTCACTTACCCCGGCAATGCCACAAAAGCACTCGACCGCATCACTTTCACCGTTATACCCGGAGAGCATATCGCCATCGTCGGCCCGAGCGGTGCCGGAAAATCGACTATAACCTCACTCTTCATGCGCTTCTGGAACAGCAACGAAGGGAGCATCTCCATCGGCGGCCACAACATCAGCCTTTTCGACCCTGAAGAGCTGCGCCGCCAAATTGCCCTCGTCTCGCAGCGAACCTACCTCTTCGCCGAAACCATCCGCGAAAACCTGGCCCTTGCCGCCCCTGAGGCCACTGACGATGATCTCAAAAAAGCACTCACCGATGCCGGGCTCAGCCACTTCACCTCAAAACTCGACGAATGGTGCGGCCAGCACGGCATGAAGCTCAGCGGAGGAGAACGCCAGCGCATTGCCATAGCCCGAATCCTGCTGCAAAGTGCGCCAATCATGATTCTTGATGAAGCAACCGCCAACCTTGACGGAGTTACAGAAAGAGAGGTAACGAAGACTCTAAACGACATCACTGTTGGAAAAACGCTGATAACGATTACCCACCGGTTAAAAGCAATGGAACAGTACGACCGGATTCTTGTGCTTGAGAAGGGACGGATTGTGGAGCAGGGTGTGCATTCGGAATTAATGACCGTGGACGGGCTTTATCGGCGGATGTGGGAGTTGCAGCATGTGGCGGAGGTAGGGTGATAACAAAAACGGCCGGCCCGGGGAGGGAATTCATAAAAGAAGCTGCCAATTTCAGATACCGGGAAATTTCATTTCCTCCCAGTCATCAATCAAGTCCCAGTCTCGACCTTTAATTTCACCCATCCCGGTTCCCTTCAGATAAACGGTCTGGCTTGACGGGTCCTCAGCCAGCCAATCGCAACTCATGGCTGCGCATTCAAGCGTACCCTCATAGACACAGACATCCTTCCAGTACATTTTGCCCTCTTTTTCTGCGTAACATTCAAAGCCCAGTTTCCACCATTGATTGAGCAACTGCACCATAGCTGTCTGGTTCATTGCTCCATCACGAAAAAGATAGTCATCAAACCAGACACGGGCACCAATGGCGACATTATGGTCTTTCAGGCAACGATCCCAACCTCCGGGATACTTCTCCTCAATGACAGCAATGGGCACAATCAGATTTAAAAACTCGGTCATAATGGCCATTGAGGCCTCCTCAGTATAAATTCTACAGAAAAAGTTATCCTTATTGTTGCTTTTTGCCCAGATAGCGCAACTTGGCGGTATCGAAACCGAATGTTGCCGCTTTTGCCACCAGCGCTTTGAGTTGCAACTGCTCCATGACAGAATCTTTCGTTGACATCCTCCTCGCCCTAAAGGACAAGGATTCCTACTGCGTCAGACACCCCATGGTGCTGATAGCTTCGGCGAGTTCCTGGCTCGCTGATGGCCTTGGAGCACCATTCACTTGACAGGCTGAAAGGGCATGTCCTGCCCTCTGTATATTGAGTGCTGCGTTCAGATCAGCATTTTCTGCAAATCCACACACAACACACTCAAACCGGGATTGTGTCTTACGGTTCTCACTGGACACATGTCCACATGCTGAACACGCTTGACTCGTATAGCCTGGATTGATGGTAACGACTTTACCGCCACGCCAAAGCTGTTTGTATTCTAATTGTCGCCTGAACTCACCCCATCCCTGATCAAGGATTGATCTATTGAGTCCGGACTTTGCTTTGACATTGCGACCCGGCTCTTCAATCGTTCCTGATGCTGACCGGCTCATATTGCTGACTTTCAAATCCTCAATGATAATCACTGCGTGGTTTTTGCTGATGATCGTTGAGGCCTT
>CAIPKT010000075.1 GCA_903865705.1 uncultured Chlorobiaceae bacterium | reverse complement strand
GCTCTATAATGAAAAGCTGGTCTACAATACCAAACGCGATGGTCGGCACACCTTGAATGGACGACACTTCTATTTTATCAAACGGTCACAATTTCCCGCCAAAAGCAGTCAGGAGTTTTTGCTGATTGATCTCATGAACAATCTTCATCTCCTTGCTGAGGATAGGGAGAGTCTTGTGCATCAAGTCGCAAAGAAAGCCCGCACTATGAACAAAGCAAAGCTGATGAGAACTGTTCGTGGTTATGCAGGTGCAAGAACCAAAACCTTTTTTGAAAAACTATTCCAGGCTGAAGAACTGAACCATGCCGTCTAAACGCTATCTCCATGACCATCCCGACTTCTCTGACCTGACGAGAGTCGTAGCCGGCGAGCGCAAGATCGATCCCTATCTCGTTGAGAAAGATTATTGGCTGATGCACTCTCTCTATGGTCTTCAGCAAGAGGGATACGATTTTCAACTAAAGGGCGGAACCTCACTCTCCAAGGGGTATGGCATCATTCACCGCTTCTCTGAGGATATTGATATTCACATTGTGCCCCCAGAAGATGTTCAGGTCCGGACATCGAAAAATCATGACAAAGAGAGAGACCGCCAAAGCCGTAAAAGCTTTTACAATTATTTAGCAGCACATATCCGCATTCCGGGGATCGTCTCTGTCGATCGAGACACAACCTTCGACGCTCTTCCAAAATACTATAGCGGGGGTATTCGTCTTGTCTATGAAGCACAATTCCCGTCAGACGGCAGTGCCAAAGAGGGTATTCTTCTTGAAGTAGGGTTTGATGACGTTATTCCCAATCAACCTCTGGATATAAGTTCATGGGCACTCGATTTTGCCTTCGAGAAGCGTGTCGACGTCATTGATAACAGGGCGTTGCACATTGCATGTTACGACCCAGGCTATACCTTAGTTGAAAAGTTGCAGGCCATAGTAACAAAATACAGAACCCATCAAGCTTCTGCTAGCGTATTTCCGCCCAATTTCATGCGCCATTACTATGACGTCTACTGCCTGTTGCAGAATGATCAGGTACAGGCATTTATTGGAACCACCCTGTATATCGAACATAAAAAGCGGCGATTCCCATCCGTTGATCTTCAGACTCCACTTAGTGAAAACGAAGCCCTCATCATGAGTGATACAAACAAACGCTCTATCTACCAAAAAGAGTATGAGCGTCGTGCATCACTCTACTATCAGGGGCAATCACCTTTTGATCAGGTGCTTGATGTTATTCAACAAAACCTCTCTCGACTATAAAATCTATAGAGACCTCACTCAATCACCACAATCTCATTCAGTGGCCTCTCATCGACAGGCAGCACAGCACGCCTCTACCCCACCCGTCTTGCCCATGACAATGCCTTGGCAGGCAGGGCATGTTGCAACTCCCAGACAATGCTGATTGGCTTTGAGCCTTCGTGCTTGTGGTACCGGAGTATTTTGGGAAACTTTCGGGATAACCCAATACTCCGGGACCATGCTCATGCAGAGGTAGGAAAGCTTTTGGGGAGGGGGGCACAGCTCAGATGCCTTATACTGACTTGAAGACTTGTGCAATCTAGGTGCAATGAAGATTGTTTAATTCTGAAAGTACGGTATTATGTAAACACATGTTTATTGCTAATAATAAATCGAGCACGATGGAGAAAAGGTGCAGAGATCTGACCATCTGAACAACAGATTGAAATTGAAAAAAAGAATTCTGATCAGTGGCCTTGTTCTTGCGTTGTTGGCTTCTGCGTTGTTTTTTCTGACAAGAAAGAATGCCATAATTCAGCCAAAAGCGATAACGGAAAAAGTAAATATTGATATACCCCAATCCACCATCAATATTCCCATCACCCTTGAAATCAAAAGCCTTGCCGATTATCTGAACGACAAAATCACCGGACGATTTCTGGACACAACTCTCTTGCTGCAGCAGTCAAAAAAAGAGAGAATCGCCTTGACCCTTACCAAAACAGAGGATATCACCATCAGCTCAACAGGCCGAGAGTTGCTCTGCATCCTGCCATTAACTGTTGAAGCAACACTAATCGACAGCAGGGTTGGAAAAACACTCTCAAAACTGGTACACCCTTTTCGAACCAGTATCATCCTGACACTGTCGACACCCATTGATCTGGATCGTTCCTGGAAACTGAAAACCAGATTTAAAATCCGGGGATACCAATGGGTAACCGAACCGGTACTCAAAATCGGCCCGTTCAGAAAAAACATACAAGAACATCTTGACAGGGCCATAAGGAAGAACAAGAACGTTTTAACCTCGATGGTTGACAAGGAGATAAACAAGGCCGCCTCATTACAAAAAACCGTTGCTGGCGTCTGGCGTGACTTGCAGGAACCCATTCTTATCAACAGAAACCCCTCTCCGGTATGGATACGCTTTGCCTGTAGTGATATCAAAGGGGATATCTCCCTGCACAACAATGCTATCATCTGCTTTGCCAGTGTGAAAGCAAAAATGCTGATCATCACCGATACAACAACATCCACTAAACACAACTCCCTGCCAAATTTCAAACAAATTGAGGCAAGAGAGAAACTGCCAAAATCTGATATTTTTGTCTATGCCAACACCTCTTTTTATGAAATTAATCAACAATTGAACGATCTTTTGAAAGGTACGGTGATTTCTTCAAAAGGATACACCATAACCATTAAAGAGGTACATGCCTTTGCATCAACTGAAGGATTAACCATAGCAGTAAATACTGGCGGAGATCTCAATGGCCGTTTTTTTCTGACGGGTCGTCCGGTTTTTGATATCACCACCCAGAGACTGAATGTTCGGAAGTTTAACTTTTTGATCAACAGCAACAGCATTCTTGTGAACAGAGGAGATGATGTACTCCACGATCTTTTAAAGGAACGTGTAGCGTCAAAGCTTAACCTTGGCTTCGAAAAGCTGATCTGTCAATTACCCCTCATCATCAATCAAGCCATTGCCAAAGAGAAGGCAGGACGCACAATCGACATGAAGGTTGGAAATCTGGAAATCAAACAGTGCAATATTCTTATGGGAAAAGAAAAACTCCACTTTATCATCAACGCAGGCACAGAAACGACGATAAGGCTCAAAAAAATCAAGGCAGGCAACGCCATTCGGATACATTAAAAAACAGCTTCTTACCTGCAACAACTTATTTCTCCTGACGAGCGCCGTACATTTCTTCATTACCGGATCAAACAGGACAGAATCATGGCACTCAAAATCAGGGAAAATTCATTCTTTTGCTCTACAATGCCCGATGAAGGATAGCAGGGCTATGCTGAACCGTTCGTGCATAGCGCACCGCCGGCAGACCGAACAACATGACGAAATGGTCGAAATCCATAGATCGCCATCTGCAGCAGCTTGTCAGAGAAGGGGTGCTTCAAAAACTCTCCGGAGGGGTCTATTATTGTCCTCAAGCAACGGCCTTTGGTAATCTTCCTCCTGATGATGAAACGCTGG
>CAIPKT010000074.1 GCA_903865705.1 uncultured Chlorobiaceae bacterium | reverse complement strand
CTTGCGCAGATTTTTGTAAAGTCCGGCATGTTCAAGCGGTGGCGAAAGGTAGCTGACCAGCGTGGCAAAGCCGCGGCGTTTGGCTATGGCTCCTTCGCTCGGATTATTGACGCAGTAGCAGTTAAAGTTCGGCAGACTGCCAATCAGCCGTTTCGGCCAGCAGGCGCTCGATAGCCCCACCTGCTTGCCAGGCATGAACTCCAGAGCACCGTGAGTGCCGAAGTGCAGCACGGCATCGGCATCAAAGCACTGTTCAATCCAGGTATAGAAAGCCGCAAAAGCATGGTTTGGCGCGGCATCCTTTGCCATGAGCAGGCGCATCGGGTCGCGCTCGTACCCGAAACTTGGCTGCTGTCCGATAAAGATGTTGCCCAGCGAGCACCCGAGAATATGAAAGCGGTTCCGGTCATTGAGAATTTCACCCGGTGCATCGCCCCAGAAAGGCTCAATGGCCTCGTATGCAGGAAAGCGTTTGCGGTACTCTTCAACCGGCAGATGCGCCTCCACATTGCCGTCGGTACCGTAAATCAGCCGGTTTCCTTCAAGCATTTTTTCCCTCAGTGCTTCGGTTGTCTCCGGCACATCAACACGGTAACCTGCCCCTTTCATTTCAAGCAGCAGCCGGTGCAGGCTCTCAAAAACATTGAGATATGCGGCTGTTCCGGCATTGCCGAGGTTGGGCGGAAAATTGAAGAGCACAATGGCAATTTTCTTGTCGGCAGGCGCCCTCTCCTGAAGCCGAAGCAGACGTTGGACACGGCCGGTAATGATGCGCAGCTCCTCTTCAAGCGCAATGGTTCGCTCGCTACCGCTTTCCGTACCGGCGTAAATTTGAGGTTCGATGGATCCGTCCAACTCGGTTACAGCCACACTCAGGGCGGTCTGCAGCGGTGTCAGGCCGAGATTGCTTTCACGCCACTGTTCAATAGGCTGAAAAGAGAGGGGGATAAGATTCAGGCAGGGAACATCAAGCTTCTTGAGCACGACGACCGCTTCGGGCGCCTTGTTTTCAGCCGGACCGCCAACGAGTGAAAATCCGGTGGCATTGATCAGCAGCGAAGGCTTCAGCGAACCGGGTGTTTCGGGGTTAAAAAAGCGTTCGAGCGCAGGGCGGAAATCGAGGCCGCCGCTGTAGGCAATCGAGCTTTGTATTCCTTTCGATTCCAGTGAGCGCACCAGATCGTTCAGGTGCTCCATGTTTTTGCTCAGTACGGTTGAGCGCATGGCAAGGATGATCACCGTTGCCTTATCGGGGTTCTGCTTGTTTTTCCGCTGCCACTCAAGAAATTGCCGGGCGGAAAAAAATGGTTCAGGCGCCAGAGGGTGGCAGATGGCTGCATCGGGATAAAACAGGGGGTCTTCCTGGGGCAGTTTGCCTTTCCAGCCGGGAGAGTAGCGCTCCACCAGCAGCGAGAGGAACCGCTCCATGTTTTCCTGTGAACCGTTCAGCCAGAACTGATGGGCGGCAATAAAAGTGTGGATATCGCGCGCCTTGCCGGGGATGTGTTTCATCAGCTTGCTGACGCTGCGCACCATTGCCAGTTGCCGCTGGCTCTCGCCATGGCTATGCTTTGGCATCAGTTTTGATGCCCACTGCTTGAAAATGCTCGCCTCTTTCGGCTCTTCTTGTTGAGGCTTGCGCAGCGAAAACTTTCCCACTCTTGTCTGGGTGATGAGGGTAGGGTTGCTGGTAATGATGCAGACCGGGCAGGTTAAACCATCAAGCAGCTTTTCCAGCGGCCTCACAATTTCCTCGCTGAAAAGCATGGAACCGAAAACAAAATCCGCAACGGGAAGAGTCTCTTCGAGCGTTTCCCAAAGCTTTTTGCTGTTATGAAGACCAAGACTGAAGACCGAAACCTCCAACCCTACATGAAACTTCCGGTTCAGTTCTTCCGCAGCAGCTCTCAGAGCGCTGTTGTTGGTGGCCTCCATGGTAAGGAAGACAAAATGCATAGCTTATAACCCCTCAATAAAAGATGATGACTGTTACCGATCCACCGCGATGTTTCCAAAAAAACGCCGTGGTCAGGATGAACATGAATCTTCAACTGCCCTTTCAAGGAGCAGTTGGGGAAATCAGGGAGCGATAAGGTATCAAATCAGCAGAACGGGATTTTGCTGGAAGAGGTTGCCGGGTTTGAAGAGAAGGAATGAGAGGGGACTATTGTTCCGGTTACGGCTGCAAGATGATAAAGAGGGAAGCTGGTGCTGCGTAATCCCCATAAAAAAGTGGTCGCCGGAACGATGGCTGGAACCAACGCTCAATTGGACACTTGATTGGGCACATAATGATGAGGTGAGTTCCTGATGCCGGGGGCTGACAAAAGTGTAAAAGGGATTAAGGGAGTAAAGGGGGTTGAGGCCGCAGTGCAACGAGATGTCGGCAACCGAGAGCTCACGGGGAGCAACAGGGTTTCCTGAAAGTGACTTTGCCTTCGCTTTGGAGTTAAGAGAGGTGGTTTTGGCAAAGAGGTTGAAGGCAACAACAGAAATCACAAAAAAAAGCAGCACCTCAACAAAGCGGCAGATACTGCGTATCAAATTGGATTTTGCTGGGCTCATATCGATGAGTTTTTTTTTGAATATACCGAACATATCAGCAATAATAAAACAGGTATAGGTATTGTCGACCCCGAATAGCCATTATTTCTGCATCCTATAGAATGCTTTCAGTCAGGCCGAAGCGCCCGGCTGAACACAAAAAAGCACGGATGTGAACCGTGCCTTTTTGTGTATTACCTTTGTTATGCCCCTGTTTTATGCCAGAGCCAGAGCTTTTAAACCTCGATCCCTTCAAGGCGGTCTTCAAGATCAGAGTAAATCTCCTGCAGCTTTTCGATCATGTCGGGATCGGCTTTCCACATGCCGCGTCCGCTTGCTTCGAGCATACGGCCGACAATGTTCTTGAACGCTTTCGGATTCACCTTCATAAGCCGTTCGCGCATCTTCGGATCTATCGCGTAGGTCTCGGCCGCTTCCTTGTAAACCCAG
>CAIPKT010000073.1 GCA_903865705.1 uncultured Chlorobiaceae bacterium | reverse complement strand
GTGCTGCAATCACCCTGTCGTAAAGTGCATCGCTATTCGGCAGATAATCCTTGCTGGTGCTCATGGTATAATTGGTTTACAATGTTTGGAAATAATGGTTGAATCGTTACGCACTGAATGCAATATCTAACCTCTTGCGGAAAAAAACAACATGCAATTTATGATTGTTTTCCTGCATTTTCTGCTTCGGTTATAAAAATCCGGCTGGCAACCTGCATTGCTGCCTGATTAATGGCTTTCGATGTTGTTGAATCGGGATGGCTGAGCATATAGGGAGTTCCATTGTCACCGCCTTCTCGCACCGCCCGGTCTATCGGGATGGATCCAAGGAAGGCAAGCCCCTGGGTACGGGCAAAAATCTCTCCTCCGTGGTGTCCGAAAATATAGTCCTTTGTTCCGTCGGGAAGCTCGTAATAGCTCATGTTTTCTACCAGCCCGAGAATGGGGACTTTGACTTTCCGGAACATGCTGACCGCTTTCGAGACATCGGCAATGGCAACATCCTGCGGAGTTGTTACAATAATTGCGCCAGTCAAGGGAATGGTCTGGGCAATGGTGATCTGGATATCTCCGGTACCGGGAGGCAAATCGAAAATCAGGTAATCAAGTTCCTGCCAGTCTACTTCACTGATAAACTGCTTGATGGCGTTCGAAACCATAGGGCCTCGCCAGATTACAGCGGTATCCATTTCAATCAGAAAACCGATGGACATCAGTTTGACGCCATACTTTTCCAGAGGGACAAGATTTTTGTCTTTCACTTCCGGTTTTGCATCAAGCATTCCAAACATGGTTGGAATGCTTGGGCCGTAAAGGTCAGCATCAATCAGACCGACTTTTGCGCCTGTTTGCGCAAGGGCAATAGCAAGATTTACGGCAAAAGTCGATTTTCCGACTCCGCCTTTTCCTGATGCTACGGCAATAATATTTTTTACCTGATGCAGCGGATTACCATGGTTGCATTGGCTATGACCGCAGGATGCATGTGCTGATTCATCTTTGCCTTGATGATTGCTGCAGGATGAATGGGTTGATTCATCATGTATTGTCGTCATAGGGATTTAATGTTTGATTTAGTAAAAAAACAGAAACCTGTTGGCTGATTCATCTCTATGTGCTCATTTCTGCATGAAACGCATGGAAATAGCCACTCCCTCCAGGCTAAAGCGTTCGCGCAGTTTGTTTTCCAGGAATTTCCGGAAATTTGGCTGCACCAGGAGAGGATCATTGCAGAAAAAAGCAAAGACCGGCCATGCGGCATTGATCTGAGTCATGTACTTGATCTTCAGCTCTTTGCCCGTTTTTGTGGAAACATGCGTCTGTGAAAGTGCCTCCTCAAGAAATTTGTTGAGCACGCTGGTGCTTATTTTGCGGGAGCGGTTCAGGCAGATCTGCTGCGCCGTATCAATGGCCCGGTAGAGGTTCTTTTTGGTGAGCGCCGAAATAAAGAGCACCGGTACGTAAGAGAGGTTACCCATGTTCATCCGGAGGTCTTCCTCATAGATCTTGCTTGTTTTTGAATCCTTTTCGATCAAATCCCATTTATTGATCAAGAGGAGCGCCCCTTTTTTTCGCTCAACGGCCATATTGATGATTCTCATATCCTGCTTTTCAATTCCCGGAGCGGCATCAAGCATCACCAGGGCAACATCGCAGCGTTCAATGGCCTTTTCAGTTCTCAGCGAGCTGTAATACTCAATACCCTCATCAATTTTTGTCCGTTTTCTCAGTCCAGCCGTATCAATCAGGATGAACTCCTCCTGCTTGCGGGTAAAGCGGCTGTCGATGGCATCACGTGTTGTGCCTGGTATGTTTGACACAATCAGACGGTTTGAACCAAGCAGGGCATTGACAAAACTTGATTTCCCCACATTTGGCCTTCCGACCACGGCAAGCTGGGTGGCACACTTAATGTTGGTGTACTCTTTATCTTTTTCCGGCAACGATTCAAGGATCTCATCAAGCATGTCGGCAACCCCGCTCCCGTCTCTTGCGGAGATAAAATAAGGGTTGGTGAATCCGGTACTGATGAACGACGCAGCGTCAATGGTGAGCTGCGGGGTTTCAACCTTGTTGACCGCAAAGAAAAGCTGCTTGTGCTTGAAGGTACGCTGCAGCAGCCTGCCGAGTTCGAGATCCCCGTATGAGAGGCCTGCGCGCACATCCGTCAGAAAAATAACAATATCGGCATCACGGATCGCTGTCAGCGTTTGTTCGAGCATCGCTACACTGATGACATCTCCCTCTGCATTGTATCCGCCGGTATCCATCAGCAAAAATTCCTTGCCTTGCCACTCGCCCTCTGCGATATGCCGGTCTCTTGTAACACCGGGGGTTGGATCGACGATGGCGCTTCGTTGGCGCAGGATTCTGTTGAACAAGGTTGACTTGCCGACGTTAGGTCGGCCAACCAGAGCAATTAAAGGCTTCATAAGAACAGACGCGGTCTTGGTAATAAAAGTTGCTACAGTCCCTTCCGGGAATTCCCGATTGAGATATAAGGTATAATTTGTAGAATTAAGTGGAATAATTTACATTGATGAACTTTATTTTTCGGAAAAGTCCAGTTAATCTATAGCAAGAGAATGAGTAAGACGATAAGTTTTAAAACATATTCGGCAAAGCCTGCAGAAGTTGACCGGAAGTGGTATGTTATTGATGCCGAAGGTCAGGTATTGGGCCGTATGGCTTCTGAAATTGCAAAAGTTCTCAGGGGCAAGCACAAGCCACAGTTTACCCCGCATATCGATACCGGTGATTTCATTGTGGTGACCAATGCCGCTAAAATTGCACTCAGCGGCAAAAAAGAGGAGCAGAAAAGCTATTTCTCTCATTCACAGTATCCTGGAGGTGTCAAGATTGATCACGTCAAAGATCTTCTGAAGAAAAGACCTGAAAGAATTATTGAAAATGCTGTTTGGGGGATGTTGCCGCACAACAATCTTGGTCGTCAACTGTTCAGAAAACTCAAGGTATACGCAGGTGCCGAGCATCCGCATGCATCGCAGTCTCCTGTTGAAATGAAGGTAAACTAAATATTAAAGAATTGGGAATGAAAGAGGTTATTGATACAGTAGGTCGCCGTAAAACCTCGGTGGCTCGAGCTTTTATGATTCCGGGAAAAGGCCGGGTTATTGTCAACAAACTGCCGATTGAAGAGTATTTCAGGGATGAATTTAAGCGCCAACAAGCTCTTCGTCCTCTCGTGATTACCGAAAGAGCTGAGCAGTTTGATATCAAAATCAATGTTCATGGTGGCGGCGTAAGCGGCCAGTCCGGTGCAGTTTGCCTTGCAATTGCCCGCGCTCTTACCGAGTTTGACGAAGCTTCACGTGCCATTCTTAAAACAGAGAGGCTTCTGACCAGAGATCCCCGTATGGTTGAGCGGAAAAAATTCGGACGCAAAAAGGCCCGCAAACGCTTCCAGTTCTCAAAACGTTAATCTGGTATTATTGTCGCTTTATTTCAGCATACAACTTCGCATATCATGCCAATCTGAAAACTATTCAGATGAAGCTTTCCGGCAGTGTCCGGCGCTTAGCGCCGGGTACCGGGCAGTAAGGTTATGGTAGAGGAACAACTAAATCACAAAAAAGCAGTTATGTCACATTTTCAGCTTGAAGAGATGCTCCGCGCAGGAGTCCACTTCGGTCACCTTGCCCGTCGCTGGTGTCCGAAAATGAAGCCGTACATTTTCATGGAGAAAAACGGTGTACACATTATCGATCTCCAGAAAACTGTTGTCCTTGCCGATGAGGCCCTGAAGGCACTTGAAGCCATCGCTCAGACTGGCCGGGAGATCATGTTTGTCGGAACCAAAAAACAGGCAAAACAAATTATTGCAGAACAGGCAGGACGTGCTGGTATGCCTTATGTCTGCGAGCGTTGGCTGGGCGGCATGCTTACCAATTTCCAGACAATACGACAGAGCATCAGACGCATGAATTCCATTGACCGGATGGCGACTGATGGCACCTATGACATGATTACCAAGAAAGAACGTCTTATGCTTGGTCGCGAAAAAGAGAAGCTCTTGAGGATTCTTGGTGGTATTGCTACCATGACAAGGCTCCCTGCTGCACTCTTTATTGTTGATATCAAAAAAGAGCATATTGCCATCAAGGAGGCCCGTACACTTGGTATTCCCATTATCGCAATGGTTGATACCAACTGTGACCCTGAACTGGTCGATTTTGTTATTCCTGCAAATGACGATGCTATCCGTTCCATTCAGTTAATGGTCAAGGCTGTTGCTGATATCATTATCAAGGCTCGCGAGTTGAAGGTCGAAAATGAGGTGCTTGCCGAGATGGACGAAGAGGAAGAGGATGGAGATGTCGAAAAAGAAGAGATCAGCGAATAATCAGCGTTTATAATCAATAAGAGTGAAATTTCAATGAGTCAGATTTCAGCAAAAGACGTTAAAAATCTTCGCGATATAACAGGCGTTGGTATGATGGACTGCAAAAAAGCCCTTGAAGAGACCGGCGGGGATATGCAGAAAGCTATCGATTATCTGCGCAAGAAAGGTGCAGCTCTTGCTGCGAAGCGTGCAGACCGGGAGGCCAGGGAGGGTATGGTTGTTATTAAGATAACCCCTGACCACAAGGCAGGAGTTATTCTTGAACTGAACTGTGAAACCGACTTTGTAGCCCGCGGTGAGGTCTTTACCAGTTTTGTTTCAGCACTTGGAGAGCTTGCTCTTGCAACTCTCACGTCATCGCCAGAAGCCTTGTTGCCGTTAACGCTTGGCGAAGCGTACGGCGGTGAGACGGTAGACGATGCCATTAATACTATGACTGGCAAACTTGGCGAAAAGATCAGTCTC
The DNA here is from genome assembly GCA_903865705.1 of uncultured Chlorobiaceae bacterium. Classification (GTDB taxonomy): domain Bacteria; phylum Bacteroidota; class Chlorobiia; order Chlorobiales; family Chlorobiaceae; genus Chlorobium. The sequence continues at coordinate 682 of CAIPKT010000073.1, read as the reverse complement.
AAGCGTCTTGTTTATATTGATGCCGCAGACGGCATTGTCGAGGCCTATATTCATCCAGGCGCTCAGCTTGGCGCAATCATTCATGTAGCGACCGATCAGCCTGAAGTGGTACGGGAACTGGCGAAAGATCTTGCCATGCAGGTTGCCGCTGCAGCTCCGATTGTTGTTGACCGTTCATACGTTCCTGCCGATTATATTGCCAATGAATCGGAAATTTATCGCCAGCAGGCTCTTGAACAGGGAAAGAAAGAGGCGTTTGTTGACAAGATTGTTATTGGCAGACTTGAAAAGTACTATCAGGACGTTGTACTCAGTGAACAGTTTTTCATTAAAGACAACAATACAAAAGTCTCTGATGTGCTCAGCGAGTTTCGAAAGAAGCATCAAGTGAAGGTGGATGTGATTGAATTTGTCCGCTGTAAATTGGGAGAATAAGAAAAAAAGCCTCGTTGTTCGAGGCTTTTTTTTTGTACATACTTTGATAAGGTTGTTTTTATTAACTTTTTCTTCCTGAGGATAAGGATATGCTCCAATACAAGCGCATCTTGCTGAAATTAAGCGGCGAAGCACTTGCCGGAGAGGATGGCTATGGCATTAATTCCGATATGCTTGAGCGTTATGCCGAGGAAGTCAAGGAGGCCCAGGGGCTGGGCGCCCAGATTGCCATCGTGATCGGTGGGGG
>CAIPKT010000072.1 GCA_903865705.1 uncultured Chlorobiaceae bacterium | reverse complement strand
GATGGTATCGGTAATTGCGCTCAAGAATGCGGTAGCCTTTTTTAAGGAGATAATTAGCAGCAAGTTGCTCCCCCTCCTGACCCAGCAGGTGGGGGGCATACGAGTCGGTCATGGTTTTTCGCCCAGTTGGCGAAGCTTGAAGCTCAGGCGGTGAATCGGGCATCGTCCGTGCTGCCTGATTGCCTCAACGTGTGCCTTGGTGGCGTAGCCAGCATGACGGTCGAAGCCGTAGAGCGGGTACTCTCCGGCATACGCAACCATAAGCTCATCCCGATAAGTTTTAGCCAGTACCGATGCCGCAGCAATCGAAAAGACCTTTGCGTCACCCTTTACAATGGTTTCATAAGGGATTGTGAGATCCGTCTTGAATCTGTTCCCGTCCACCAGGAGTCGCTCCGGCAGCATCGGCAATGATGCAACTGCCTGATTCATGGCAAGCATGGTTGCCTGAAGGATGTTGATTCTGTCAATGGTCTCAGGATCAATCACGGCAACAGCCCAGAACGCAGCAGCTTCCCTGATTGCAGGGGCCAGAAGTTTTCTTGATTTTGCTGAAAGTTTCTTAGAGTCATTCACCCTCTCCAGCGCACCTCCAGCCGGCCTGAACCAGCGAGGGAAGACGACCGCCGCAGCAACCACTGGTCCGGCAAGAGGCCCCCTTCCAGCCTCATCAATGCCGCAGAGAAGCGCAGAGGTATGCCAGATTGGCCATTCGTAGTCGGTGATCATGTCGTTCCCGATAAAGCCCTGTTGAGAAAATGAACAAGGGGCTGCACCGCACGGAACGTTTTTGTAATCTCTGCCACAAATCCCGGATCAGTAACCTCATTATCAGTGAAAAACCGCTGGGTGTAATACCCTTTGAACTTGAGATACTCCACTGCCGGGTTTGTGCTCTCATATCCTTTTGGTGGTCTGACCAGCTTTCCTGAAGGCAGTACCCCCTCCAAAAAATGTAAAGAAAACTCTTTTTCGGTAACAATCGACTGCCACTCACTGAAATGAGCGTCAATCTCCCGACGGGTCTCTTCCAGAACAACAGGTTCAGGCATATAGATTCCTCCTCCGGCAAATGTAGCACCCGGTTCCAGATGGAGGTAATAGCCACCCCACTGGCTTTTTCTGCCCCCACGGTTGATAAAGGCAAAGAAATTGGTTTTGTAGGGAGATTTATCTTTTGAAAACCGTATATCGCGGTTAATGCGCATGATACAGCTTTTTGGATCAAGACCCGACACGGCAATACCCTGGTCGAAAACAGACGTTGCCACAAGAAGCTGAACCACCGTATCAAGCATCTCCCCATAAGCTTGCTGATACTCATTTTTGTGTTCAGTGAACCAGGTTCTCTCGTTGTTTCCTTTCAGATCCCGCAGAAAGGCCAGGGTTGCATCGGTAATCATAAGCTGTTTTTTATACTGACAAAGATAACGGGCAACTGAACTGTTCTTGATACGTCTGATCACGATAACATCCAGGTTTGGTAGAGCCCAAAACATGATAATATATAGACACAATCTTTATGGTAAAAATTATATGGATAAGCTATCAGTGCCCGCCGCCTTGGCATTGATGGATTTTTTCGATGATCTCTCAGTTCTTTGGTTCGTTACAGAAGCGAGGCCGGTACGGCATCCTCTTTGGTGGCGGTTTTGGCGGTTTCCTGCCTATAATTTCTTATCTTAATTGTCGGTCTGCAGGCCTTTTGGGCCGTTTTCCTGTTGGTCTGCTGTTGATTGCGGTCTGACGCAGAAATGAGTTATCAGTTAGCGTGCGCTCCAAGGCGAAGAACCAGATGGTTTTGGTGAGACGGTGCGCATTGTTGTTAATTGATTCATGAGATTATGACAGAGGGAAATTCCCCGGGTTCTTGACATTATAAAAGAGTTAATGAATGAAGAAAAGTTCGAATAAACAGTTGCTGATGAACAAGACTGGCGACGAGATACAGGTTGCGCTTGTTGAGGAGGGTCGGCTGGTTGAGTTGATTATTGAGCGTCCCGAGAGTCGGAGAAGTATTGGTGATATCTATCTTGGCCGGGTGCATAAGGTTGTTGAGGGGTTGAAAGCAGCTTTTGTCGATATAGGCCAGAAGTCTGACGGCTTTCTCCATTTTTCCGATGTAGGAACCACAAATGAAGATTATCGCGCGCTGATTGAGGATGATGATGATGATGAGAATGGCGGAGTGGACGATGCTGATACGGATGATGCTGTTCAGGCAGATCATTCGGGTGAAGAATCGGCACCCGGATCGAATGTGAAAACGGCTGCGCGAAGCGGTGCCAAGAGAAATCCTATAGATGAGCAGGAAAAAGCGGAAAAAAGGCAGTCATATACTCAGTTGATTGCTGGCAAGCTCAAACCGAATGACTCCATTTTGGTACAGGTCATCAAGGAGCCTATCAGCAGCAAGGGCTCTCGTCTTACTTCCGACATTACCATTGCCGGGCGTTTCATGGTGCTTCTGCCTTTTGGAGGCGGTCAGGTTGCAGTGTCGCGTCGGGTCATTGCGCGCAAGGAGCGCTCACGGCTGAAAAAGCTGGTTCGCTCGATGTTGCCGGAAGGCTTTGGAGCCATTATCCGCACTGTTGCTGAAGATCAGGAGGAGACCCTGTTGAAGCAGGATCTTGAGAAGCTTCTTGCCAAGTGGAAGCAGATTGAGGAAAAGCTGCAGGATGCCGTTCCGCCTCAGTTGATTTTCAAGGAGGATAGTATCATATCGAGTGTGCTTCGTGATTCGCTTACTTCTGACGTCACTGAAATTGTTGCGAATTCAGCGGTTATCCACAAAGAGACGCTGAACTATATCGAGTGGGCTGCACCTGAAATGGTGAAAAATGTCACACTCTACCAGGGCAAACTTCCGCTTTTTGAAGGGTACGGTATCGCCAAGGATGTTGAGTCAATTTTTTCACGCAAGGTATGGCTCAAGTCGGGCGGATATATCATTATTGAGCATACCGAAGCTATGGTAGTCGTTGATGTCAACAGTGGAAGGTATGCTGCCAAGAGGGAGCAGGAGGAGAACTCTCTGAAAACCAATCTTGAGGCTGCAAGGGAGGTTGTGCGGCAGTTGCGGTTGCGCGATATCGGCGGCATTATTGTCGTTGACTTTATTGATATGCTTGATCAGAAAAATGCCAAAAAGGTTTATGACTCCATGAAAACCGAGTTGCGCAACGATCGGGCAAAATCAAATATTCTGCCCATGTCTGATTTTGGGATTATGCAGATAACGCGTGAACGGATACGTCCAAGCCTGATGCAGAGAATGGGCGATCAGTGTCCTGCCTGCGGCGGTACCGGGGTCGTACAGGCAAGGTTTACAACCATTAACCAGATTGAGCGTTGGCTCAGGAAGTATGCGCTTCAGCACCCCATGTTTCAGCAGCTTGACCTCTATGTCAGTCCGACGGTTGTCGATCCGCTGCAGAACAGCGACATGAAGACGGAGCTGAAATGGTTTCTCCAGCACATGCTTTTTGTTCAGGTGAAGCCGGATGAGAGTCTCAGAAGCGATGATTTCAGGTTTTACAGCAGAAAAAATAACAAAGACATTACCGCCGAATATGGCGATATATAACAGCAATACAGTAGGACGTGCTTTATGGGACAGTATGATACATTGAAAAAGGCAATTCTGGGTTTTTCATCTATGGGTGCTGCGGCACTTTTGGAAATCCCTGAAGCGCGCACCGTTTTTAACCAGTTCAAGCAGTTGCTCAATGAGGGGCTGGTGAGAGCTGCAGAAAAATCAGGCGATGAGTGGCAGGTCAACTCATGGGTCAAGGAGGGCATTCTGCTTGGTATGCGTCTCGGCAGATTGCAGGAGAGTTCTGTGGCGCTTGATAATCAGGGTACCGGCTTTGCCTTTATCGACAAGGATACATACCCGCTTAAAAAAATGACGCTTGCCAATAATGTCCGTATTGTTCCGGGAGGATCGGCGGTGCGGGACGGCTCTTATCTTGCCCCTTCTGTGGTTATGATGCCTCCGGCCTATGTCAATGTCGGAGCCTATGTTGATGAGGGAACCATGATCGATTCCCATGCTCTTGTGGGGAGCTGCGCGCAGGTAGGTAAAAAGGTGCACCTTTCGGCTGGCGTTCAGGTTGGGGGAGTGCTTGAACCGGTTGGTGCCATGCCGGTCATTATTGAGGATGAGGTTATGGTGGGTGGCAATTGCGGCATTTATGAAGGTACCATTGTGAAAGAACGGGCGGTTATCGGTACCGGGGTTATCCTTAACGGCTCAACACCGGTCTACGATCTTGCCCGGAATGTCATTTATCGCAAAACCGCCGAAGCTCCTCTTGTGATTCCTGCAGGGGCGGTGGTTGTTGCTGGATCGCGAAGGATCAAGGGTGATTTTGCTGCTGAACACGGACTTTCCATCTATACGCCTGTGATTATTAAATACCGTGACGAACGGACTGACAGTGCAACGGCTCTTGAAGAGGCTCTCAGGTAAGCTATGCTGAGCCATGAGGAGAGCAACAGAGCATGGTCGCAGAGAGCACTCTTTCTGCGACAACGTGTTCCGGCCATTATGGTTGCACTTTTCTTCTTCTGTTGTATTCCCGGCAGACCTCTTTCTGCGGCATCTGTTCCTGCCCGCTCTATCGACAAAGAGTATTTCGATATTGTCAAAAGTATTGATCTTTTGGGGGAAGTTTATCGCGAAGTATCAAAAAATTATGTTGATACGCTTAATGTCAGCGGGCTGATGTATGCGGGTATCGACGGGATGCTTAGCACCCTTGACCCGTATACGGTTTTTCTTGACGAAAATGATTCGGCAGAGCTTGACGAGCTGACAAGTGGGCAGTACGTCGGTATTGGCATCTCCATCGCTCCCATTGATGGAGCCGTTTTCGTGACATCAGTGGTTGATGGCTATGCCGCGGCAAAAGCGGGAATCAAGTTGGGAGATTGCATCGTTACCATCAATAACCGTAGAGTCACTAAACTGTCACCGGAAGAAGTCAAGACGCTGATGAAGGGGCCGGCAGGTTCTCCACTGACCTTACGGCTTGAGCGTCAGGGTTCTCCGTCATTTTCCGCAAGATTGATGCGTGAGGAGATTCGGGTGAATGCGGTGAGTTATTCCGGTATTGTCAGCGAGAGTGGTTACATCGAGATGAAGAGCTTTGGAACCCGTTCTGCGGATGATTTGCGAGTGGCTTTTCAGGGGCTGTTGCGCCAGGCTTCCGAGCATCATCATCCGCTCAAAGGCATAATTCTTGATCTCAGAAACAATCCCGGGGGCCTGCTCAATGTTGCCGTCGATGTTGTTTCGCTTTTTGTCAATAATGGCAGTGAGGTGGTTTCCATCCGTGGTCGCTCTCCTGAAATGACAAAATCCTATGTAACGGCGTCGTCTCCGCTTGATGCGGCGATTCCTCTTGTTGTTCTGATCAACGGCCAGAGCGCTTCTGCGGCTGAAATTGTTGCCGGTGCGGTTCAGGATCTCGACCGCGGAGTTATTATCGGTGAGCGCTCTTACGGTAAAGGGCTGGTGCAGTCCGTTATAAGGATTTCCTACAATACGTCCCTTAAGGTGACAACATCAAAATACTATACTCCTTCGGGCCGTTTGATCCAGAAAAAGGCCATTAATGCGGTGAGTCAGTCGCGCAAGGTGCTTCCGAACGCACAGGAAAAGATGCCGTCTGAGGTCTTCTATACTAAAGGAAAGAGAAAAGTGTACGGTGGTGGTGGTATTATGCCCGATATCCAGCTCTCTGACCCGGTTATATCCCCCTACCTCTCGGCGCTCAGCAAGAAAGGTCTCCTTTTTCTTTTTTCCTCAGCCTATCGCTCCAGTAATCCCGTCATGCCTTTGCTGCCGCTCAACGGTCCTGCGCTGATGACAACGTTTGAAGACTTTCTGCAACGTAAAAAATTTGTCTATACCTCAGGCCCTGAAAAGCTATTCAATGAGCTGAAGGAGAGCATGAATAAGGTCCAGCCAGCCAGCCCGCAAAGCGTTATGAACAGTTTCACGGCTCTTCAGCAGGGGATTGAGCGGCTAAAGGAGCAGGAACTGCTGAAGGAGTCCGGGGATGTTACGCAGAAACTTGAGGTGGAGATTCTCCGCCACTATAACGAACGTATTGCACGGCAAGCTGAACTTGACCATGACCAGGCGGTTAAAAAAGCAATTGAGCTGTTTTCTGATTCCCGCAGCTATTCAAGGATTCTTCATCCCTGAACGCTATTCAATGGCATCTGTTTATACTCCCGGATTTTACGCTGTACACCGATGACAATCATAAGATTGCTAACCGTCAGCAGGCTTTCGGCCAATCCGTGCAGCAAGTCGTCGTGTGAGAGTGTCGGATAGCCCCGTACCTGAGTGGCAAGGTACATGCAGAAAATCGTGACCGATATGAAAACCAGCACAAACCAGAAGCCGGCAACGGTCAGCGGGGAAAAAATAGTCCGGTCTCGACGATAGAGTATCAATAGTAGTACCAGAAAGGTGATATAGACCACGCTCGATAGTTGCAGAATGGCGTCAAAGATATCTTCTCCGAACCAGGATTGGGGTTTTCCGGCAATCATTATGGCAGCAAAAGCGGCAGCAGAACTCGACGCTGTGGCTTTTTTTGTCGATTTCAGCAGGTTCAGGGTTGCGAGCAGGAGTGCAGTACTGCCAAAGAGATTGATGAGTTCCGACAGGTCGAGAAGCAGCGGAATGGAGTCGCCGGAGATATGATAGCCCAGCACAAAAAAACTGCCACTCCAGTGCGGCAACATGGCAAGACCAAAAAAGCGGATATCACGACGTCCTGTTATTCTGCCGTAGTGGAAGAGCAGGGCAGCTGCAATTCCCCATTCAAGGGCTGATGAAAGATGGATAATCCAGTTTGGAAAAGAGAGCAGCATTCAGGAACCCTTGATCAGATGAAAAATGTTTTTGGATAAGATTTTGATCTGAGTCGTCAATGGTGCGGGCACCATTTTTTTATAGAGATAGGAGTCGAAAGTTATCTGCTGAACATCGTTGTCGGCACATATTGCCACAAAGCTCTCCCTGAGCCGGTCATTGCGGTAGTAAACTGATTGCAAAACTTCAAGGCCGAAAAAGATTGGAGCGTAAAGCTTGCGAAACTCGTTTTCATAGTCACTCAGTGGCGCTTTGTGGTTAAGGTGCTTGATCATCGCCTCTGCACCAAGTTTTCCGGAGCGCATGGCAAAGAAAATGCCTTCTCCGTTTGCCGGTGTCACCAGTCCTGCGGCATCACCAATAAGAATAGCCTTTTCCTGAGTAAATGATTTCCGGGGCTTCATCGGAATTTGTGCCGCCTCATCAAGGTAGGGTTCGTCGGTAATTCCTAATTTGTTAACAAAGCGCTTCTGGAGTATTCTGACGTTTTTTTGCTTGCCCTCTGTCCCGGTACCTATGGCCAGATGATCAGCCTTGGGAAAAACCCAGCCGTAAAAGTCTGGAGAGACTTCGCCATCAAACCAGATTTCAACGGTATCGCTGAATTTCTGGATAGCTGGAGTGTATTTAAATCGCTGCTGCATGGCCATTACCTTCAGCGCGTTAGGCGGAAAGTGCAGCTCAATAGCGGTTTTTGAGTTTGCGCCATCTGCACCGATAATCTTGCGAACACGGAGTGGCGCCACCTTATCGTGGAGTGTGTTGATGACAAAGCCGTCACCAGAGTGCGTGATTGACTTAACCAGCCCTTCAACAACAACGGCTCCAGCCCGCTCAGCTTCTGAACGCAGATAGCGGTCGAATTTCTCTCTGCGTACCATGCCGACATAACCGTTCGGCATCTGCATTTCAATGACTCTTCCTTTTGGAGAGCGGGCTCTCATGCTCGACAGCTTTTTTTCGATCAGTTCGTCAGGAATGTTGAACTCTTCGATAAGGCCAAGCGGAATTGCTCCTCCACAGGGTTTGATATTCTCAAGGTCTCGTTCAATGAGAACGGTTGATATTCCAGCGGTTGCCAGTACGGCGGCTGCGATGGCTCCCGAAGGTCCGCCACCTATGACGGCGATATCGTAACGCATTGTTTAAGGAATGATTAGTTTTGAAGCAAGCAATTCCTGCACCCTCGAAATATCGATTCTCTCCTGCGTTGCAGTGTCGCGGTAGCGCACTGTAACCGTGTTTTCTTCGAGTGACTGATGGTCAACCGTGATGCAGAATGGCGTACCGATTTCATCCTGGCGGCGGTACCGTTTACCGATAGAGCCTGCATCATCATACTGCACAGGAAGATTTTCCGAAAGTTCATCACGCAACGCTGAGGCCTTCTCACCCATCCCGCCTTTTTTCATCAGCGGCAGTATGGCGGCTTTTATCGGTGCAACTTTCGGCGACAGCTTTAAGACAACACGCTCCTCACCATCAACAGTATCTTCAGTATAGGCATCCGCAAGCAAGGCCAGAAAGAGTCGGTCACATCCGGCAGAGGTTTCAACCACATAGGGAATATAGCGCTCATTGGTGAGCTGGTCAATATACTCCATATTTTTACCGGAAAACTCCTGATGCTGTTTCAGGTCAAAATCGGTTCGGGAGTGAATTCCTTCGATCTCCTCAATTCCGAACGGGAACTCGAACTTGATATCGTAGGCAAGGTCAGCATAATGGGCTAGCTTGTCATGCTTGTACCAGTGCAACTTCTCCTTGCTTATGCCGAGAGTATTGGTGTACCATGCAAACCGCTCCTCCCTCCAGGCCTCAAACGCTTCCCCCTGGGTTCCAGGTTTCACAAAGTACTGCATCTCCATCTGCTCAAACTCAACCATGCGAAAGATGAAGTTCCCCTTTACAATCTCATTGCGGAAAGCCTTTCCGATCTGGGCGATTCCAAATGGCACTTTCATGCGTGATGACTCACGAACATTATGGAAATTCACAAAAATTCCCTGCGCGGTTTCTGGCCGCAGATAAACAATACTCGATTTGTCTGCAACCGCTCCCATACCGCATTGGAACATCAGGTTGAACTGGCGCACCTCTGTCCAGTCTCCCAATCCCGTATCAGGGGCCTTGATTCCCTCAGCTATAATTATATCGTATAGTGCACGGTTTGAATCCTCTGCTTCGGCAACAGCTTCGTAAGCGCTCTGAACTCTCTGGAGCTCCTTTTCCTTGTTGTCACGGCGCAGCTTTTCGATATGGTTCTCGATAAGATGGTCAGCACGGTAGCGTCTTTTTGTGGTACGGTCGTCAATCATCGGATCGTTGAAGCTCGCCACATGGCCTGAAGCCTCCCAAACACGAGGATTCATCATGATCGATGCATCAAGGCCTGCAATATTGTGATGACGGCGTGTCATCGAGTTCCACCAAAGTTCCTTGATATTGCGCTTCATTTCGCAACCCAGCGGCCCGTAGTCGAAGCATGAGGAAAGCCCCTCATAAATATCCGACGACGGAAAAATAAAACCGCGACGTTTGGCCAGCGAAACCAGTTTATGCATCACTTTATCCGGAGGCAGATTCACACTATGCACACGCGGCTGATCAGAATTACTCATTATGTATTCGAAATATTATGGAAAAATCACCGTACAATTCCATTAGACAGGATAAGGCATTCAATATAAGAAAGCAAGCAGGATAATCAGTGGATGGGAGATGGTCGATATTATCCGGTTTGGATTTCGGTTTTAAGGGCGATCTCCTCCAAAATTGAACTTACACGCAAGCAGGGGAGCATCGGGCCAGCAAAGACGATGCTGCGTCCACGGGTGTGGACTTCCCAGGTATGCTTTTCAGCTTTCTGGCGACTGCAGCGCACCGCTTTGATAATCTGTTCAATCACTTCATCGAAGGAGTGCTCCTCGTCATTGAATAAAACAACGCGGTATGCATCAAGCTGATCGGGCCCGTAGCTTTGTTCAGTAAGTTGCTTTACCGGCAAGGGCAAGGATTCCGCGCAACTGTTGCAAAGAGAGGAGTTCATGGTTTATAAGACCCGCGCTATGTTAAAAAAACAGAAAGATAGCTACTCTAACCCTGAGACGCAACAGGAAGTGCTATAGTTCAATGACCGGATTGAGTGCTCCGAGTGAAAAAACGCCAGACGAAGAGAGTTGCATTTTTACACGGGCACCGACTGGCAGGGTCATCAAATTTTTGATATGGCCGTAAGAAAGCCCTCTCAGTACAGGGCTATAGATAGAGGTTTGTTCACTGTAATAGCTAAATATATTTTGCTGCCGAAGATTTTCCTCTGTTGTATTCTCTGCCAAATTGCCGAACTGGCCGAAAAGAACACCTTTGCTCTGAGCCAGCAGGCCAGAATTATCGAGGTGCGACAGCATTCTGTCGATACGGAATGCCGGTTCATTAATGTCTTCCAAAAAAAGCAATGAATCTTTCAGTGAAGGCATGTATGGTGTTCCGATCATTGAAGAGAGGACAGAGAGATTGCCGCCAACAAGTATTCCTTCTGCGATTCCTGCTCTGATGCATGTTACAGGATGGCCTGAGTAGTTCTGAAGCGAATACGCATAAGAGGGTGAGGTAAGCATTTCCCAAAAGTGCTCTTCGGTATAGGGTGTTGGTTCGTACAGTTCTGTAGCAAGCATCGGACCTGAAAAACTGATCAGTCCCGTTTTGGCAAAAAGGGCAAGCGACAAAGCAGTAATGTCCGAATAGCCGACAACTATTTTCGGATTAGCCGCTATGAGATCGTAATTAATTTTTTTCAATAATCTTGTGGCTCCTGCTCCGCCTCTCAGGCAGATAATTGCCTTTATAGCAGGGTCGCCAAACATTTCATGAAGATCATGAAGTTTGTGCTGGTCGGCAATCGCCGGGTCGGTATCAATACGGTTAAGATGTCGGGAGGGCTTGACCCGATATCCGTTTTTTTCGAGATAGCTTATAGCCTGCTCGATTTTGTCAGGATAGGCGCAATGAGATGATGGAGAGATAAGCCCGATGGTATCTCCCTTGCGCAGGGCTTTTGGGGTAAGGGTTTTCATAAAACCAAAAAAACATCAGCACCGGTTAAGATGCTGATGCTCATTATCCATTGGTATGAAATCAGGATATGGATTCGGTCAGCAGAATTGCCTTGTTGCTGCTGACTTCAAAAAAACCGTCAAGTATAGAAAACGATTGCTCTGTGTTATCGGCCAGCGCAAGTTTGACCTTGCCTTTTGTCAATGATGAAAGCAACGGCGCATGATTTCTCATTATCTGAAACTGCCCAAGCTCACCCGGCGCGGTTACACTCACAACCTCCCCTGAAAAGTGAATTTTCTGGGGAGTGACGATCTCTATTTGAAAGCTTTTATCGGAATTCGCCATGGTTATTGCTTTTGTTTAGAGCGTTTTTGCTTTCTCAATAGCTTCTTCAATGGTACCAACCAGATAGAATGCGCTTTCCGGCAGACTGTCATGCTTACCGGCAATGATTTCCTTGAAGCCTTTGATAGTCTCCTCAAGCTTGACATATTTACCGGCAAGGCCAGTAAAGGCCTCAGCAACAAAGAAGGGCTGTGAAAGGAAGCGCTGAACTTTTCTTGCTCTGGAAACAACAAGCTTATCTTCATCGCTCAATTCGTCCATACCGAGAATTGCGATGATGTCCTGGAGATCCTTGTAACGCTGCAGGAGCTGTTTGACTGCCTGAGCCGTATCGTAGTGGTCGTCGCCGACAATGTTCGGGTCAAGAATGCGTGATGTAGAGTCAAGAGGATCAACTGCAGGGTAAATACCAAGCTCAGCAATTGAGCGGGACAGCACGGTTGTTGCATCAAGGTGGGCAAAAGCGGTTGCTGGAGCCGGATCGGTAAGATCATCTGCAGGCACATAGATAGCCTGTACTGAAGTGACCGAACCCTTGTTTGTTGAAACAATCCTGTCCTGAAGTTCACCCATCTCTGTTGCAAGGGTTGGCTGGTAGCCTACAGCGCTCGGCATACGTCCGAGAAGTGCGGATACTTCCGAGCCTGCCTGGGTAAAGCGGAAGATATTGTC
>CAIPKT010000071.1 GCA_903865705.1 uncultured Chlorobiaceae bacterium | reverse complement strand
CTGCATACGAGCCATGAGCTCCCTTGAATCGATTTCCGATTTGAAGATGACCTCACTGCCAACAACGGCAACGATCCGGTCAGCGACTTCAGCAATAGCCGATGATTGCAGAGAGGTGGCTCCGACAAGCAACAGCAATCCTACATTCCTCAATATATTTTTCATACCACGGGGTTCCTTACAAGTAAATATGGATTAAACGCCCTCAGGATACCTTACTTCCTCTCAAACGGACAGAACTTTTCGTAAGTCTGAGCCAGTCATAGACAAGAGGAGCTGCAACAAAGATTGATGAGTAGGTACCAATCAGAATACCGGCAAAAACAGCAAACGCAAAACCTCTTATAGCTGGCCCTGCAAAAATAAAGAGAACAAGAACACTCAACAATGTAGTTCCGGAAGTAATGATTGTCCGGCTCATGGTCTGGTTCATGCTTTCATTGAATATCCGCTCATACTCAGAGGGTTTCTGCCCCCTGATTCTTTCCCTGATACGGTCATAAACCACAACAGTATCGGTAATAGAGTACCCGGCTATGGTAAGAAATGCCGCAATGATGCTTTGATCCATCTCAAGAGGCATGAAAGCAAAGAGACCTCCAAGAATACTGAAAAGCCCAAGAACCGTCAAAACATCATGCAGGATCGCAATGACACCAGCGGCTGCAAATTTTGGCTCAAAACGGATTCCCACATAAATAAGAATCGCAACAAGAGCCGCAACAAGGGCTTTAAGCGCAGACCATTTCAGATCGGAAGCAATGCTCGGCCCTACGGCGTCAATTCGGACAATTTCATGAGCATTTCCCTTTATCCGATCGTTAAGGGCATTGGAAATCAACGACTTCAGTTGCCCGGTATCTCCCTGGAATACCGTACTGAACAGAAATGAACGGTCAAGGCCGTACTGCTTCAACGTTCCGGAAACACCTGCTGCATTGAGCACAGAACGGACCTGGCCGACATCGGCATTTTTCTCGAACCGTATCACCACTTCAGAACCTCCCCTGAAATCAATTCCATAGTTCAAGCCTTTGATCACAAGCGAAGCCATGCCTACAAGCAGCAAAATGAGAGAAAAACCGTACGCAATTTTACGATACCGGATAAAGTTAAAGTTGGTATTCTGAAAGATCCTCATGGGTTGAAACGTCTTGAAATATTAACCGAAACTTTTGTCTGACATCAGGTTTTTGGCAAGCAAGAGATGGAAAATCTCTCTGGTTACCACAATGGCCGTAAACAAGCTTGCCGAGGTACCAATCAGCAGTGTTACGGCAAAGCCCTGAATTGGACCGATACCATACGTATAAAGAAGAAAGGCTGCCGACAGGGTCGTCACATGTGAATCAAGAATCGATGAAAATGCGCGGTCATAACCTTGCGTCACGGCGCTCAGCACCGACTTTCCCTCAGCAAGCTCTTCTCGTATCCTCTCATAAATCAAAACATTGGCATCAACAGCCATCCCCATGGTCAACACGATCCCAGCAATGCCGGGAAGTGAAAGAGAGGCATTAAAACCTGCAAGAACAGAGAAAACAATGAGAATATTGAGCACAACCGCAACATCAGCGGCAATTCCTGCCTTCCGGTAATAAACCACCATAAAAATAGCTACCGCAACAAAACCCCAGATAACAGATTGCATACCTGCACGAATATAATCGGCACCAAGAGATGGGCCGACCGTCCGTTCTTCAATAATTCTCACCGGAGCAGGAAGAGCGCCGGCCTTCAGCACAATTTCAAGGTCCTTTGCCTCTTCAAGACTACCAATACCGTTGATCACCGAGTTGCCACTGGGAATCTTGGACTGAACAACAGGTGCACTGTAGACAGCACCATCGAGCACAATCGCGATCCGCTTGCCGATATTTGCACCAGTAATACGAGCCCACTTCGACGTTCCTTCAGAATTCATGGACATCAACACCTCAGGCTGCACACCCTGTGCTCCAAAGGTTGCTTTTGCTTCTGTAATAACACCACCGGTCAGTTCGGGGCCCTTTTTGACAAGGAAGACAGAATAAAGCTTTTCACCATTTTTACCGATATCCGGCTTTGCGGCAAGCAGCAACTCACTGTCCTGAGGGAGTAATGCCTGTATATCCGGACGACGTAACAGTGACACAACATAATCCTTAGACTGCTCTGTTGTAAAGGCATTGCCATTCTGAAAAACCCCTATGACATCATAAAGCGGCTTGGCTGATGGCTGCGTGCTGACGGTGGCCGCAGGTATGGCACCAAGCGGGAGTTGCGCAGGTGCCGCTGATGACGAATCAGTAACAGATGCACCTGGAACTGTTGCACGATTCTGATTGCCTTGAACCAGATATGAGTTAATTCTGTCCAGCGCCCTGACCATTACTTCCGGTTCACGAAGCAGCCTGAATTCAAGTTTGGCAGTACCTTTCAATAGATTTTTTACCCGATTGTCCGATACACCGGGAAGCTCAATAATGATTTTTCTGCTTCCCTGTGTCGTAATGACTGGTTCGGCCACACCGTATTGATCGATACGGTTACGAATAATCTCCTTTGCGCGGGTTAAAGCCTCCTCAGACTCTTTTTCCAGTTTAGAGACAATTTCCTGATCTGAATTGCGAATGTCATAAAAATAGCGACTCAATGGAATGTTCTCAGCTTTGAACTCAGCGGAAAGCAGATCGATAATTTTTGCATCACTTTTCGACGCCTTAGTTCTGACACTCTGCATGATGGCAGTAAACTTCCCGTCTTTATTCCACGCTTTCTGTTCAAACAGATCTACCTGGTCAACCTCCATCACCAGATGCATCCCGCCCTTCAAGTCAAGACCGAGTTTCAAACTTTTTTTACGGGCGTTCTCTATCTCTTCGCGATGAGTGAACGCAAATTTCAAACTATCCTGTGGCGAAGCAAAACTGTCTAGCTGCTTCGAAAGAGAGTAGTCGCTCCAGGTAGGCCATAATGACCAGAAAGCCACAAGCGTGACTATTGCAATAAGAAAAAGATTAAAACGTTTATTTTTCATTGATAGCATCCGCGTTACACTCGAAAGAAATAGTTGAGCTAATATATAAAATGGGGTATTGATTATCTAACTATCTACAAACAGCCATAAATGGCGAAATTACAACGAGGTGGCATGAGGAAGCGACCCCTTCTGCCAATATCGTTTTTCACAAGAGTACATACTTATCACTCCTGAATCCGAGACTCGCTATTAAGCATTAAAAAAATATCCACTTTCGCAACATCCTCTCCACAAAACCATAACAACGAAACGGATAATTCATTATTAAATAATATAATAACTAAAATAAAGACAAATACAGTCGCATATTAATAAATCAGGACCGACCAAAATAACACAATCATAATACGCCATAAATCAAAACAAGACAACAAAACACTTATTATGTGTATCTTTTCGTACAAGAAGGTTTATCCAACAACGGATGTTTCACGTGAAACAATGCAGAATTCATGTATGATATCATAGTTATCGGTGCGGGTCACGCAGGTTGCGAAGCCGCACTTGCTGCAGCAAGAATGGGTGCCGCCTGCTTGCTCATTTCTTCGGATCTTACTGCAATTGCTCGAATGTCGTGCACCCCCGCAATCGGAGGCGTGGCGAAGGGTCAGATCACCAGAGAGATCGACGCTCTGGGCGGAGAGATGGCAAAAGCAATAGATGCAACAGGGATACAGTTCAGAATGCTCAACAAGAGCAAAGGGCCTGCCATGCACTCACCGCGCGCACAGGCTGACAAAACCTTGTACTCGCTCTATATGCGCAGCGTTATTGAAAGAGAACCAAATATTGATCTCATTCAGGACACGGTAACAGGTATAGAGTGCTCTGCAGGCTCTTTTAGAGGAGCAAGACTCTCGTCAGGACGACTTATCAACGGGCGAGCTGCTATCCTTGCCTGCGGAACATTTTTGAATGGACTGATTCATATTGGCATGAACCATTATGCCGGAGGGAGGACCATTGCGGAACCACCAGTCTACGGCCTGACAGAAAATCTTGCCCGGCTTGGCATAACATCAGGGCGATTGAAAACAGGAACTCCACCCCGCGTTGATGCTCGCAGTATCGACTATTCAATGTGTGAAGAACAAAAAGGCGATGATGATAGTGTTGTTTTTTCGTTCAAGAGCCAGGCAAGGATCAGCAGCATTCAGATAAGCTGCTTTGTTACTAAAACGACCATTGCAACTCATGAAATCCTTAAAAAGGGATTTGACCGATCGCCCTTGTTTACCGGAAAAGTTCAGGGTGTTGGTCCAAGATACTGCCCATCAATTGAGGACAAAATCTGTCGATTCCCGGACAAGGATAGTCACCATATATTTCTTGAACCTGAAGGATTCGACACCAATGAAATGTACGTCAACGGTTTTTCGACATCACTGCCTGAAGATATCCAAATAGAAGCACTTCAATCAATCCCGGGACTCGAAAAGGTAAAAATGATCCGTCCGGGTTATGCCATTGAATATGACTATTTTTTTCCTCACCAAATCAACAGAAGTCTTGAAACAAAACTTGTCAAAAACCTCTACTTTGCCGGACAAATAAATGGGACATCCGGGTATGAAGAGGCAGCAGCGCAAGGGCTTATTGCAGGCATCAACGCAACCCTTCAAATCCAGAATAGCCCGCCTCTTCATTTAAAACGTTCTGACGCATATATAGGGGTGCTCATTGATGATCTTATCACCAAAGAAACCAATGAGCCTTACAGAATGTTTACCTCTTCGGCTGAGCACCGTCTCTTGCTACGTCATGACAATGCCGATATCCGCCTTCAGCAATTCGGCTTTAGCGCTGGACTTATTGATAACGAAACATTTTCAGCCTTTATCAATAAAAAAGAGCTGATTAATACACTCAATCAACTCTGCCTGAACACGAAACTTCCGCCTGCCGAAGTAAACACAATACTGTCCGGACTGGATTATCCTGCTATAAACACAGCACAAAGTGCCGCCAGCCTGTTAAAAAGACCAGGGATTCACCTGGTTATGCTTCTCGATTCGTCACTTTCTTTCAAAAAGAATGTGTATGACATAACCAGAGATCATTTTGTCTACGAGCAGGTTGAGATTAATCTGAAATATGAAGGCTATCTGAAGCGCGACCTCTTGATGGCCGAGAAAATTCTGCGGCTTGACTTGCATCAGATACCACCCTCTTTCAAATACGACAATGTGGCAGGCCTGTCAAACGAAGGACGTGAAAAATTGAAGAAACATCAACCGGATACGATCGGTCAGGCATCAAGGATTCTTGGAGTATCCCCATCAGATATATCTGTACTCATGGTACGCCTTGGTCGCTGAGTGACATTAATTGTTTCACGTGAAACATCATCGATCAGCATCCCTTGCTCTTAATTAAAACAGCAATCATGGATAGCATAATCAGCGATATAATAACAAACGATCTTTTGTTCGGAAAGGACAAGGAGGAGCGTATAGTTGGTGCATACCAGCTTTCAGATACCCATATCCGTCTCTTTAATCGGCAAGACAGTGTTGTTAGTTATCATGATGAACCTTTTTATCCCTTTTTTTTTCTATCTGACAGCTCGTTGCTTAATGGGTTTGTTCCGGAAGAGATGGAAAAGTTCTGGCTGGTAAAGCTTGGCGGCTCTAATTATTATCAGGATCTTGCCATATTCAGAAACTGGAAAAATCAAAGAAGTGCCATAGATTTCATTAACCGGAAACGATATGGTGAGGCGGTCGACAACACAGGCAAAAGCACCCCATACGAAAACAACTCGCTTGTCTATAATAAAGGCGATGCCGTCACACAATACCTGACTCAAAGCGGGAAAACCCTTTTCAAGGGAATGATTTTTGATGACCTGTACCGAATGCAGCTTGATATAGAGACGCATTACGAGCCCCTGAAAAAGCGATCAGGCAGCTCAGGTTTTGGCGAAGATGAGGTCATTATAGTCTCTTTGAGTGACAACAGAGGTTGGGAATCTGTTATTCATTCTAAAAACAGAACGGAAAAGGATCTTCTTGAAGAACTTATCGACCTGATTGTAAAAATGGATCCTGATGTGATCGAAGGTCATAATATATTCAGTTTTGATCTCTCCTATTTACAACGCAGATGCGATCACCATCGTATTGCATTTGCAATAGGGCGAAATGGGCTGTTGCCGAAAACATACCCTGCATCAATTCGTTTTGCAGAAAGAAGTATTGATTATCCGTTTTTTGATATTCCTGGCCGGCATGTCATAGACACCCTTTTTCTTGTGCAAAGTTATGATGTGTCGAAACGTTCAATGCAGAGTTATGGACTTAAAGCTGTTGCTAAACATTTCGGCTTCGCCTCGCCAGATCGAACCTATATCGACTACAAGGATATTACATCTCTCTGGAAAAATAACCACGAAAAATTGCTTGCCTATGCCCTTGATGACGTTCGCGAAACAAGGGCGCTCTCGTCACTGCTTTCCGGCAGCAATTTCTACCTGGCACAAATGCTTCCCTATACTTATGCCATGACCTCACGTATAGGCCAGGCGGCTAAAATTGAAGTGCTTCTGGTGAGGGAATATCTCCGGCAAAAACAGTCAATACCAAAACCCTCAACCGGTCAGCAGCACTCAGGTGGATATACTGAGGTGTTTCTCAAAGGAATCCTTGGTCCTATTGTCTACGCTGATGTTGAATCGCTTTATCCTTCCATCATGCTTTCATACAACATCTGTCCAAAAAGCGACGAGTTGAGAGTTTTTCCCGGGGTACTCAGCGATCTGAAAGAACTTCGCTTCAAGGCAAAAGAGAGATCACGCGAGGAAAAGAGGGCTGGCAACAACTCTCTGTCAGCTAATTTTGATGCCATGCAAAGTTCTTTTAAAATTCTTATCAATGCCATGTACGGTTACCTTGGATTCAGTGGCGGTATTTTCAATGATTTTATAGAAGCCGACAAGGTGACCTCAACAGGGCAGGGTCTTGCAAAAAAAATGATCATGGACTTTGAAGCAAGAGGATGCAAAGTCATTGAGGTTGACACCGATGGCATTCTGTTTATTCCGCCACCGGATGTGACGAATGAATTTGCTGAAAGAGAATTGGTCAGTGAAGTTTCCGCGCTTATGCCACAGGGTATCAATATTGGTTTTGACGGCCGATTCCGAAAAATGATCTCCTACATGAAGAAAAACTATGCCCTTCTGGGATATGATAAGGTCATGATCCTCAAAGGCTCTTCACTAACAAGCCGAAGCGGAGAGAAATTTGGCAGAGACTTTGTCCGCAGGGGATTTGAAACCCTTTTGACTGAAGATATCAGTGGCTTGCACGATCTGTTTTCCGAATACAGAAATAAAATCCTGAACCATGAACTTGATATTTCTGATTTTTCAAGAACAGAAACCCTGAAAAATTCTCTTGAGCAATATCTCGAAGATGTGAAATCCGGAAAACGATCAAAATCAATAACCTATGAAATTGTCATAAAAACGGGAATGACGATAACTAAAGGAGATAGAATAACCTTTTATGTAGCAGGAACCGGTGCAGGATCCTCCACATACGATAAAGGAAAACTGGCCTCAGAATGGAAAAAAGAGAAACCGGACGAAAACACTCATTTTTATCTCAAGCGTCTTGATGAACATTGTCAGAAATTTCTGCCTTTTTTTAAACCTCAGGATTACAGCATGATTTTTTCGGATGATACCCTCTTCTCTTTTTCTGCCGAAGGCATTGAGCTTCAACGGGAAATACGGCATACCGAAACAAACTGCCACGGTGAAGAACTTCTTTGATGGTTAATGTTAGATCCAATGAGAATGCGTATAATTACACATGATCACACATGATTTTTATGTGATCAGCGGATAGCCAATAACTTAAACATAAATTTGGGGTTATCAATGATGCCTGTAACTCTGTATGGCATTTTTTGGTAATAGTATGGTAATCTGTTTATTAGTAATCAATTAACTAAAACTAACATGCTAGACAATAAAGTACTGACAATTACTGATGACGTGAGTTGGATTGGGGTTCTTGATCCCGGTCTTATCACTTTCGATATTGTCATGGAGACGAAATATGGAACCACCTATAACTCCTATTTCATCAATGCTGAAAAGAAGACCATAATCGAGACAACAAAAGAAAAGTTCTGGCCATCATATCTCTCTAAAATAAAACAAGTTACTGATCCATCAGAGATTGAGTACATTGTTGTTGACCATACAGAACCCGATCACTCAGGCAATGTCAAGAACCTGCTTGCTATTGCACCAAATGCTACCGTTGTTGGCAGTGGCAATGCAATAAAATTTCTTCGTGATCAGACTGGCCATGACTTCAAGTCCCTTGTTGTTAAAACAGGTGATACACTCAGTCTTGGCAATAAAACCCTTCATTTCATCAATGCGCCAAACCTCCATTGGCCTGACACCATCTATACCTGGCTTGAAGAAGATCGCGTACTCTTTACCTGTGACTCATTCGGATCACATTTCTGCAATGAGAAAATGTATGATGATATGGTCGGTGATTTTGACGACTCTTTTACCTACTATTTCGATACTATTCTCAGGCCTTTCAGCAAATATATGCTTCAGGCCATAGAAAAAATCAAGCCGCTTGACATCAATATTATTTGCCCCGGTCATGGTCCGATCTTGAGATCAAACTGGAAAAAATATGTTGATCTTTCTCAAAAATATGCAACAACGGCCATAGCCCTTCCCCAGGAAAAGAATATTCTGATAGCTTATGTTTCAGCCTACGAAAACACAACATTGATGGCCGAAAAAATTGCAGAAGGACTTCGCCAGTCTTGTGATTTCAACGTCGATATTTGCGATATAGAATCTGTTCACGCTTCGAAACTTGAAGAAAAAATAGCTCATTGTTCTGGTATTATCGTAGGATCACCTACTATAAACCAAAACATATTGCCACAGATTTACCAGATTTTTGCAACAATCAATCCGATTCGCGACAAAGGAAAACTTGCTGCCGCATTTGGCTCTTATGGCTGGAGTGGAGAGGCTGTGCGGATGATAGAGAGTAATTTTACCATGCTCAAATTGAAGGTATTTGATCAAAATGTCATGGTTAAATTCAAACCTCATGAGCCGGAATTTGAAAAATGTATAGCTTTTGGCAAAGCTTATGCAGAAAAAATGATTGAAACCTACCATCTCAGTTGTAATCTTTGAGGATTTTTTAAATAAAAAAAGAGCGTCACGTTGCATGGCGCTCTTTTTATTTAAAAATGATCTCTTTAATCATTGGAGTTACCAAGGCAGCATTAAGCTTGGTAAGAATATCTTGCTTTCGAAAATTGAGCTCCATTCTCCATGAGGGATTTTTCACCCGAATAAATAACGCTCCATTCGAGAAGCGCTCGATTGATGTTGCGGTTGAAATAGCATCACCGACAACGCTATGCCATATCTGGAGTGTCTTGTACTGATGGTATGCTTCTGTCATCCCTAATACCTGACACATATCACCAACCACATCCGATATTTTTTTGGGGTTTTTAGTTCGCGACACGCTTATTCCTGCTTGATATAATTCAGTGATTCCATAGATATAGTTGTGACATAACCCGGCCCTTTTTTTTCAGCAGAGGTAATAAGGGTTTGTCCGCATGTTGCAAGTATACTGAAAATATCTGTAGTCCGTGATACATCCAATTCACTGAAAATATCATCAAGCAGACAGAGAGGTTTTTCTCCAAGAGTAGAAGAATAAAAACGTTGCAGTGCAAGCTTGAGAGATATAAGGAAGGTTCGTAATTGGCCTTGTGATGCATACTTCTTTATTTCCTTCCCATTCAGCATAAAGAGTAAATCATCACGGTGCGGACCGGTCATAGTTTGTGACCTGAAGATTTCCTGCCTTTCAGTTTCTTCATATCTGGCAAGAAAAAGTCTGTAAATCTCCTCCGCCGGAGTGTCTCTGCTGATGTGTCCCAGTGAGCAGCGGTAAGTTATTGAGGGATTCTCATCGACTGACAATTGTCCATAAAGTTCACGGAATTGAATAGAAAAAGCAGTAATAAACTGCAGTCGGGCATGAACAATGGAGGCCGCAAGTCTTGAAATATTTTCATTCCATAAAGACAGCATATCTTTATGAACCGGTAGTTTAGCATATAACTGTGCAAGCAAAGCGTTTCGTTGATGCAAAACCCTTCTATATGCCAGCAGGTCATCAAGATACATTCTGTCTGTCTGACTGATAGCTGTGTCAATAAATCGCCTTCGTTCAGCAGGTGCTCCATTGACGATAACAATTTCAGATGGAGAAAACGTAATACAGGGAATCAGACCAATGTGACGTGAAAAAGGTTTTACCTCGCTATTATTGACAATCAGTTGCTTTTCCCTTTCCTTTTTATAGATGATTCTAACGGTTGTTAAACTCTCATTCTCACTGATAAAACTACCGTTGAGAGAAAAATAGTCTGATGAAAAACGGAGATAGTCACTATCATTAGCGCTGACAAAACCTCTTGTCAGCGCACAATAATGAACACCCTCAAGAATAGATGTTTTTCCTGAACCGTTCGAGCCATGTATGAGAGTAATCCCGTCACCTGGTTCAAAGCTTATTAACCGGTGATTTCTGAAATTTTCACACTGTATACGCCGCAGTCTCAATGATTTTTAGCACCAGTCAATTATTTATTCTGACAGGCATGACCAGAATAATCAGTTTATCATCCTCTTCCTGCTTATGCGGTTTAAAGATAACCGCTGTTGTTGGGCTTTTCAGCTCTATACGGATATCACTATCATCAAGATGCGCAAGGGCAGCCTCAATAAATTTTGAATTAAAACCTATCGTAATATCTTCTCCGGAATAAATACAAGGCAACTCTTCCTGTGCAGCTTCCCCCTCATTGGTATTTTCAGCCATAACTTTCAGAAGCTCTCCTTCAATCACCATTTTTACATCACCTATACTTGAAAAACGACCGACACGCCGAACGGAATCATAGATCATCGAACGCCCTATAATTAGATGTTTGTCATGTTCTACAGGAATGACTGCGTCATAATTTGGATAAGGCTCAATAATCAAAGAGGCATCAAGCACGATATTGCCAATAATAAACCGTACAAAACGGCGATTTGAATCAATCTTCATTGTAATTGATTCATTTTGAGCAAGCTTCTGTACGATTGAAAGGACCCTTGCCGGAATAACAATTTTCTGTTTTTCAGCAAAATCAGTCGATAAACTCTTTCTGCATCGTACAAGCCGATGCCCATCGGTGGATACAGCCGTCATCACACTTCCTTCCAGTTCAAACAGAACACCCATCATAGCGGGTCTCATACCATCTACACTGCAGGCAAAAATGGTTTTTTGAATCAGATCAAGCAGTTCAGACGTCTCTATCTCGAGAGAGAGATCGTAAGCTTTTTCATGTTTTTCGGTTTTACTCTCAAATTGGCAAGGTATTTTATACTTGCCTTTATCTGTCGTGATATGAACTGTTCCATGATCACTGATTTCCTGACGTTCAATAACAAAAGTCACTGCCGTATCGTACATGCTTCTGAGAAAATCCTGAAGCGTCTTTGCCTTGATACCAATATTTCCAGCATCAGTAGTCTCCACTTCACTTTTCGCTGTGATTGACACCTCACCATCGGTAGCAAAAAGAGTCAGGCTACCAGATTCAATGGATAAGTGGACTGTTTCAAAACGAGCATCAATGGTTTTTGCAGGTATGGCTTGCGCAACTTTACTGATGGCGTCTTGTAATTGACGGATTGAGGAAGTTAATTTCATCTGCTCCAACTTTAACTAATTAATTTTTATAAAAAATTGTTGTTGTTGTTGACGGTGTGGATATCTGGATAAAACGTGTGACTCTTTTCTTAACCACTGAAAAATGAATATTTTAAATAACGCTTTACAGCCCTCTTGAATGTTGGTAACCTGTGTCTTGAGCTATTCATCGATCGTGCACGCTTTGTTGATGACTCCCACACCCTTAAAGGTAGTGTTGATAACAATGTGGTTATCAAGACCAGAAACACAAACTACCAACACTTTATCAACACTATTATTTACATCGAAAGAATCTCGATTCTTTTTTTGATCTCTTCAATTTTTTTTCTTTCATCCGTAACAGAGTCAACTCTTTTGGTGATAGTGTTAACGGCGTGAATGACTGTGGAATGGTCTCTCCCACCGAAATGAAGTCCAATCGTCTTGAGTGATGAGTCGGTCATAAGTTTTGACAGATACATGGCAATCTGGCGCGCAACAGCGATCTCTTTCTTTTTTGATTTCCCTTTCAGATCATTGGGTGTAATGGAAAAGTATGAACAGATCGCCTTTTCTATCGTATCAAGTGTCAGTCGTTTGGTCGTATGGCGAATGATGTCTTTCAGTGTCGATTTTGTAAACTGAAGATCAATTTCCCTGTTATCAAGCGACTGTGCTGCCAGCAGTTTCACAATACATCCTTCCAGTTCCCTTACATTCTCGGTCACATTGGTTGCGATGAATTCAATAACAGCTTCATCAAGATTAACCCCGCTCTGATGCAGTTTGCTGAGTATAATGGCTTTCCGGGTTTCATAGTCGGGAGGTTGAATATCTGCCGAGAGCCCCCAGTTAAAGCGTGATATCAGACGGTCTTCAATTCCCTTGATATCTTTTATCGGCCTGTCTGCCGAGAGAATGATCTGCTTGTTGGATTGATGCAGGGTGTTAAAAATATGAAAAATTTCCTCCTGTGTTTTTTCCTTGCCGGAAAAAAACTGAATATCATCAATGATAAGAACATCAATCGAGCGGTAAAAAGAGGAAAATTCCTGAATTTTACCGTTCTGGATAGCGTTGACGAAGTCGATGGCAAATTTTTCGCTGGAAACGTAGAGCACTCTTTCGGAAAGCCTGTTTTCGCGAACGCTGTTTCCGACAGCTTGCATCATATGGGTTTTGCCAAGTCCTACCCCGCCATAGATAACCAGAGGATTAAAAGCGTTTTGTCCAGGGCTTTGTGCTACTGCTTTTGAAGCTGCAAATGCCAGTGAGTTGCAATCCCCTCTTATGAGGGTATCAAACGTATATTTGGTGTTCAGATGTGTTTCAAAACGCGCAAGATTTCGTTCAAACTCCTCGGTGTTTTTAGGTCGAGCCTCTTTAGCACGACTTGCTGTAATGAAATCGCCATTCATGGCATTCTGGTGCGGCAATTCTATGGTTACGGGTTGCCCTTGTGACTTATCCATAACAATCGAATACATCAGCTTTGCTTCAGGACCAATCACATCTTTGAGCGCCAGCTTTAAAAACGAGGAATAGTTTTCTTCTATCCATTCGTAAAAAAATTGGCTTGGAACTTCAATAGTAAGTTCACTTCCTGAAAAGCTCAGTGGCTTGATCGGAAAAAACCAGGTCTTAAATGCAAGGGGGTTTATTTTTTCCTTGATTGCATTAAGACATGCCTCCCAAACCTGCTGCTCCATTGAGCTGATTTTCTGGGATTTTGTTTGCGGATTTTCCGGAAATATTTCAGACGTAACTTCGAGCATAAAAGACGAGGATTTGAGAGGTAAGTTCCAGCATTGTTAGCGCCATCAACATTTACTGTGCACAAGTTAGTGTTTTATGTGGATAAAAAACAATTTCGTTTATGAAAAATCCGTCGTATGGGAGAGTATGCTTCTATGAAGATTTCAACACCCTAAGATGCTTTTTTGTATGGACTTAGTTTTGTAACCCATCAAAGTTGTCAACATATGTTGATTCTTTTAGATGCGCGGATTGTTTGGGGTTTTCGGGTGTCAGGTTTTTTTGTCCACAAATCATCCACATTGTTGATAACTTGTGCCGGGGTTAATATTTTTACCCTTTTAAGGGTTGTTGCTTGAGCAGTAAGAGTTGGGTATTGTTGGTTGGTGTAGCGGTCAGTAAGTGGAACCATTTGTTAATGACCGTTCATTGTGCTAAATTACGCGCCCTATAATTTTGAATATACCTAAACAAGTTTGGAGCTATAAGCGATGAAAAGAACCTATCAGCCGCGGAACAGAAAAAGAAGGAACAAGCATGGATTCCGCGAGAGAATGTCTACCAAGAACGGCAGAAAAGTGCTTTCAGCAAGAAGAGCCAAAGGGCGTCATTCGCTTTCGGTAAGCAGCGCGATGGGTACTGCAGGTCAATAAGCTTACAGTGAGACTCGCAGGATCAACAAAATCACCCTGTTCACATTTTGGATAAGGTGCATGTGCATTCTCTGCGAAAGCATGAGATATTGAGGAAAAAGCTTCCAATTTCACTCCTTTTCAAGAGTGGAAAAAGTATGAAAGGTGAATTTTTAAGAATAGTGTACGCCTCTCTTCAGCTTGAAAACACGGGTTTTCAGCCTTTTCCAGCCATTCTGTTTGCCGTTAGTAAAAAAACAGTCCCTTCTGCTGTTAGGCGTAACAGGGTTAAAAGGATGATGAGAGAAGCTTACCGGCTTGAAAAATCATTGATATCGGGTAGAGCAGAGAGATTGTGCGAAGGGAGCGGGGGAGGAATGCTCTGCATCGCTTTTCTTTATATGGGCAGAAGAAAGGCTTTCCCGGACCTTGAAGCATTCAGGGTGGAGATCAGGGGATTAATGGAAAGTATGCTTCTTTCCTGAACCCTGATGGTCGCCTCAGATATGATGGAAAGGTGTTTATTATCGGCAAACGTAGGAATGAAGAGCATGATTAGCTGGAAGGTTTTCAATCAGGTGCCGATATTGCTGATAAAGTTTTATCGTTCGTTTCTTTCGCCTATGTTCGCCCCGTCCTGCAAATATTATCCTACCTGTTCTGGCTATGCGCTTGAGGCGTTTCAGCAACATAATTTTTTTTATGCATCCTGGCTGACCGTTTGGCGTATCCTTCGGTGTAATCCCTTTTCAACAGGGGGATTTGATCCGGTTCCCCCTGTATCCGCAAACAAACAAGAGTGTTCTCATAAAATTAAAGAGAGTGGTAATGGATAAAAATTCGGTAACTGGCCTTGCAATCATTGCCGTCATTATGATGGTCTGGCTTCAGTTTATGGCGCCAGAAAATAAACCGTTGCCACCTGCAACGGCTGTGAAAACAGAGCAGGTTGAACAGCAAGTGCCACAAAATCTTGCAGCCCCGCTTCCTGTAGCTGATACTTTTGGTGTTTTTGCTCCCTCCGCTGGTGGCAAGGAGCAACTGCTTAAGGTCGATAATGATCTTTTTCGTGCAACAATTTCATCAAAGGGTGCAACACTGAAATCCCTTGTGCTGAAAAAGCATCTCGATGGCAATCTTCGTCCGTTTGATCTTGTCAGCAATGGGAAGAACGGAGCACTTTCACTGCTTTTTCTTACGAGGGAAGGCAAGAAAATCGATACTCGTGACCTCTATTTTACCAGCATGTCACTTGACACACTTCATACCATCACTGGCAAGGAGAGCTATGCTGTGCGCTACCACCTTGAGGTGGCTCCCCGGCAGGGTATTGATATCACCTATCGTTTTACCGGCGAGAGTTATAAAGTAGATTATGATGTCAAGCTGACAGGATTTGCCAGTGAGCTTGCAGGAAACGAATACCAGTTGCAGTGGGATGGCGGTGTGCCCTTTTCTGAAAAGAACCGGCCTGATGAGGCCCAGAGCGCATTAGCCAGCGCATACCTCGGCGGCAGTCTGGTCAAGCTTGATGCAAGCAAGGAAAATCAGGCCTATCGTGAAGAGCAGTCAGGAGAAGCGCAATGGGTTGCCGTACGTAACAAGTATTTTGTTGCGGCACTCATTCCGCATGGACGTTCTGCCGGGATTTACCTGGACGGAAAAAGAGTGACTGGCAATGATTATGAGAGTTACGTTGCGGCGTTGAAAATGGCTGTTCCGCCAACGGGCGTTGTTGTTGATAACAAGTTCAGCCTCTATCTCGGGCCGCTTGACTACAATATTGTCAAGGCGCAGAAAGTCGGTCTCGAAAAAATCATGGATTTCGGCTGGGACTGGCTGACAAGACCTTTTGCCGAGTATATCATTCTACCCGTTTTCAGTTGGATGAATGGCTTTGTCAGTAATTATGGCCTGATCATTATCATTTTTGCCTTCCTGATCAAGCTTGTCACTTATCCCCTTTCAATGGCTTCTACGAAGTCAATGAAAAAAATGTCGGCTCTGCAGCCAATGCTCAAGGAGCTTCAGGAGAAGTACAAGGACAATCCTGCAAAACTGCAGAGTGAGCTGGGCAGAATTTATAAAGAGGCAGGAGTAAATCCAATCGGAGGCTGTCTTCCTGTGGTGCTTCAGATGCCGCTTCTCTTTGCTATGTTTTATGTTTTCCGTTCATCGATTGAGCTTCGTCAGCACAGTTTTCTCTGGGCAAAAGACCTTTCGGTTCCTGATTCCATTTTTGATTTTGGCATTGCCATTCCGATGTACGGAAGTCATATTGCGGTCTTCCCTATTCTTATGGCGGTGACCGTGTATTTACAGCAGAAAATCACGCCGACGACGCAGAGCAATGAGCAGATGAAGGTGATGATGTACATGTTCCCGGCCATGATGCTGCTCTTTTTCAATAACATGCCTGCCGGTCTTGGCCTCTACTATCTGATGTTCAACATTTTCAGTGTTGCGCAGCAGTTTTATATCAACAAGACCACAACAGCAGCCGACATGCCGAACGTGACTCTCACGGCTCCCTCTTCGGGTTCGCAGAGGAAACACAAAAAAGGGGGAGCTAAAAAATAGGCACGAAGATGTCGCTCATTGAGCAGGCTGATGTCTGGCTTTTTCGGCTGCTGAACCATAATCTGGTTAATCCGGCAGCCGATGACCTCATGGTTTTTCTGACCAGCGGGCGACTTTCCGGGCATATATTTGTTCTTGCTGCTCTTTTTATGGTTATCCGAAAAGGAAAAACCGGCTTTTTGGTGATTCTTCTTGCCCTTCTTGCGGTTGGCCTGTCTGATTATACGGCTTCAGGCATCCTCAAGCCCCTTGTTCAGCGTATCAGGCCCTGTTTTGCCCTCGACCACGTCCGCCTCCTTATCAGCCAGCCTCAGAGTTATTCATTTGCCTCTTCCCATGCGGCAAACTCTGCTGCGGTTGCCGTCATAACCTGGATTTTTTTTCATCAGGGGGTGCTGGTTGAAAAGCTCTTTACCGGCCTCATGATTTTCTACGCTTTGTCGGTTTCCTTTTCGCGCGTCTATGTCGGTGTTCACTATCCTGGCGATGTTTTTGCAGGCATGGTGATTGGAATTTGCAGTGCCTTCCTTGTCTATCTTGTTTTTTCATGGCTCTTGAAAAATATCATTCAGCCCCGTCAAATTCGCGCCCAGAGGAGTTCAAGTGGTTGAATATTATTGGGGTATAGATCTCGGTGGCACCAAAATCGAGGCAGTGGTGATCGACAGCTTCATGAAGCCACTTTATCGCCGCCGTATCGCTACAGAGGCGTCAGAAGGGTACGGCCATATCCTTGAGCGCATCGGGCAACTGATTGAGATTATTTCTCTCGACTCCGGGATGGTTCCTCCCGACCTGATCGGCATCGGAACTCCCGGACGTTATGATGCCGTGTGCGGCATCATGAAAAATTCAAACACCGTATGCCTGAACGGTCGCAATCTGAAAGATGATCTTGAGTCGATCCTCAACAGAGCTGTTGTGCTCGAAAACGATGCCAACTGCTTTGCGCTCGCGGAGTCCATGCTGGGCGCAGCCGCATCACTCATGCGCGACCCCTCAAAGCTCGCCTTTGGCATCATTCTCGGAACCGGTGTGGGCGGCGGAATTGTATCTGGCGGCAAGGCCCGTCGTGGCGCCCATGGCATTGCCGGAGAGTGGGGGCACAATGAGCTTATCTTTGGAGGTGAACCCTGCTATTGCGGCCGACGGGGCTGCGTTGAAACAGTTATTTCCGGCGTGGCGCTTGAACGCTATTATCAAAAGCTGACCGGCGGCTTCAAACCGCTTGAGCAGATTGCCAAGGAGTGCAACGCAGATGATGCAGCGGCAGAAACCATTGATCGGTTGCTCTTCTATTTTGGCAAAGCACTTGCCCAGGTGATCAACATCCTTGACCCCGATCTCTGCATAATTGGCGGTGGAGTGGGCCGTATTGAGCAGTTGTATTCACAAGAGGCCGTTCACGCAATCGAGCGTCATCTCTTCAACAGCGAACTCCGCATACCCATTCTTAAGCCGCTTCTTGGCGACAGCGCCGGAGTCTTTGGAGCTGCGTTGTTATGTCCAGTTTAAAAACGAACTCTTTTCCCGCCTCAAGTGCTTCTGTTTTCGTTGCAACATCGTGCGTTTTTTTATTGATCTATTTGCTGTTTGTTGACATTATTGTTAACATGAGCCATGCGAGGAATCATCTTTTATACGACATCCTCAGGCAAATCACCGGTTCAGGATTTTTTGGACTCACTTTCTTCCAAAGAAAGTCAAAAAATCACATGGGTGCTTAACCTGTTGGAGTCGATACCGATGGTACCGCAAGAATATTTTAAAAAGCTTCAAAATACTGACGGAATCTGGGAGGT
>CAIPKT010000070.1 GCA_903865705.1 uncultured Chlorobiaceae bacterium | reverse complement strand
GAATCTGCCATGCCGAAAAAAGCATTGCTGAGCAGAAAAATAATCTTTCGGAAATTGCCGCAGAGATTGAGCAGATGATCCTCTCAACACCCGGTTGCCGCACCGATTATGTCGTCTTTATTGATGAAGAACGGTTTGAACCGGCAACAACTGCGGAAAAAGGTAAAGCGTACCGCTTGCTGCTTGCGGCATATGCAGGAACCGTTCGCATAATCGATAATGTGAAGATAATGGCATGATCATGGAATAAGAGCTGCATGAGATCAAGTTACTGGAAGAGACTTTTTTGTATTATATTTAAGAACGTGTTCATTGCCTGAAAACAACCGGACAGCATTTTTATCACTTACTATCACACGATTTCCATGATTATTAACAAAGAAATTGATCTTGGCAAGGGCAAGATTATCTCCATCGAAACCGGCAAAATGGCAAAACAGGCCGATGGCGCTGTCGTTGTGCGCCTTGGCGATACGATGGTCATTGCAACCGTTGTTTCAAGCAAAAAAACACCTCCCCCAAATCAGGACTACTTCCCGCTTCAAGTTGAATACCGCGAAAAATATTCGGCCGCAGGCAAGTTTCCCGGTGGTTTTTTCAAACGTGAAAGCCGCCCGTCCGAAAAAGAAATTCTTTCAGCAAGACTGATCGACCGTGCACTCCGTCCGCTTTTTCCTGACGGCTACCTTTATGAAACACAGATTATTGTAACCGTAATCTCTTCTGACCAGATAAATGATGGCGATGTACTCGGCGGCCTGGCGGCATCAACGGCTATCATGGTCTCCGATATTCCTTTCCACAACCCGATGTCTGAAGTTCGTGTAGGCCGCATCAACGGGCTCTTTGTCATTAATCCTGACATCAACGAACTTGCCAGCAGCGACATTGATATTTGTATCGGCGGCACAGCAGACACCATCTGCATGCTTGAAGGTGAGATGAAAGAAATTTCAGAAGCTGAAATGCTTGATGCAATCAAGTTCGGTCACACAGCCATCCGCAAACTCTGTGCTCTCCAAAACGAAATTGCAGCGGAAGTTGCAAAACCACTCCGCCCCTTTACCCCGACAGTCATTCCTGCAGAACTTACCGAAGTTGTAAAAGGACTTTGCGAAACCCGTCTCAAAGAGCTCGCCTATACCCCTCTTAAAAAGGAAGAGCGCGCTGACCAAACCGCCCACATCTATCGCGAAACAATTGAGGCAACCATTGAGCACTTCAAGGCAGCCATCAGCAGCGAGGATATCCAGGCCGACCCATCAAAAGCACTCTGCCTGAACCATCATATCATCGACGAACAGATTCATGCCGTCGAAAAGAGGATGATGCGCCACATGATTCTTGACGACGCAAAACGCCTTGATGGCCGCGCCCTCGACCAGGTACGCCCCATCAGCATCGAACTTGGTATCATCCCAAGAGCCCACGGCTCTGCACTCTTCACCAGAGGAGAGACACAGGCTCTGGTCACCATTACCCTCGGCACCAAAAAAGATGCCCAGTCCGTTGACACCCTGACCAGCAGTGCCGAT
The DNA here is from genome assembly GCA_903865705.1 of uncultured Chlorobiaceae bacterium. Lineage (GTDB taxonomy): Bacteria > Bacteroidota > Chlorobiia > Chlorobiales > Chlorobiaceae > Chlorobium. Next base: position 27,025 of record CAIPKT010000070.1, on the reverse strand, counting down.
AAAAGATTCTATCTCCATTACAACTTCCCTCCTTTCAGCGTCGGCGAATGCGGACGTCTTGGAAGTATCGGACGCAGGGAAATCGGCCACGGCAACCTGGCGGAACGCTCCATTAAAATGGTTTCACCGACCGAGGAAGAGTTCCCTTATACCATCCGTATCGTATCAGACATTCTTGAATCGAACGGTTCGTCATCAATGGCCTCGGTATGCGGAGGAACGCTTGCCCTGATGGATGGAGGTGTTCCAATCAAAAAGCCGGTATCAGGCATCGCCATGGGACTGATCAAAGAAGGTGCATCGTACGCTGTCCTCTCCGATATTCTGGGCAACGAAGATCACCTTGGTGATATGGATTTCAAGGTATCAGGCACCAGAGACGGCATTACCGCCTGCCAGATGGACATCAAGATCGACGGGTTGGACTATCACATCCTTGAATCGGCTCTTGAGCAAGCCCGCAGAGGCCGCCTTCACATTCTCGACGAAATGGAGAAAGCTATCCCCTCCACTCGCCAGGAGCTTGCAAACTTTGCACCAAAACTGACTACCATCAAGGTTCCGGTTGAGTGTATCGGCATGATTATCGGCAAAGGCGGAGAGACTATCCGCAGCATTACCGAAGAGACAGGTGCGGAAATCAACATTGAAGACGACGGCACCGTCACCATCGCATGCTCGACCAGTGAGGGAACAAACGCCGCCCTTGCCACCATCAAAAGTCTTACAGCAAAACCTGAGGTAGGCACGATTTATATTGGGAAAGTGCGCGACATTCGTGATGAGCTCGGTGCTTTTGTGGAATTCCTTCCGAAAACTGACGGCCTTGTGCACATCTCCGAAATATCAAACACAAGAGTGACCAAAGTAAGCGATCACCTGAAGATCGGAGAGAAAGTAAAAGTCAAGCTGGTGGATGTCCGCAAGGATCCCCGTACCGGAAAAACCAAGTTTGCCCTCTCAATAAAGGCAGTTGAGCAAGATCTGCCTATAGAGAACGTTGCAGAAAACAACTAAAAGAGACAAGAATGAAAAAGCAGTACAGGTAAACTCTGTGCTGCTTTTTTTTATGTCATATTGAGCGATCCAACCGTCATTCATCAACACCGCATGAGGTACGAATTTTCAAAAACAGAAGCTAAATGGCAGGCCCGGTGGCAGAAGCAAGACACCTTTAAAACAGCGGAAGAGAGCGATAAGCCAAAGTACTATGTGCTCGACATGTTTCCCTATCCCAGTGGTACGGGTCTCCATGTCGGACATCTTGAAGGGTACACCGCCTCCGATATTACCGCACGCTACAAACGGAGCTGCGGCTATAATGTGCTCCACCCCATGGGTTGGGACGCCTTCGGCCTTCCGGCTGAACAATTTGCCATCAAGACAGGTACACACCCGAAACAAACCACAGAAGAAAATATCCGGAGCTTCAAAGGAACCCTTCAGGCGATGGGCTTTTCCTACGACTGGTCGAGAGAAATCAATACCACAGATCCGGCATATTTTAAATGGACCCAGTGGATTTTTCTCAAGCTTTATGAGATGGGGCTGGCCTATATGTCGGAAGTGGACGTCAACTGGTGCGAAGAGCTCAAGACCGTTCTGGCAAATGAAGAGGTAGACGAAAAAATTGCCGATGGCTATACGGTTGTCCGGCGCCCTCTGCGACAGTGGGTGCTGAAAATCACGGCTTATGCCGATCGCCTGCTTGCCGACCTTGATGAACTCAACTGGCCGGAAAACGTCAAACAGATGCAGCGCAACTGGATTGGCCGTTCAGAAGGGGTTGATATTGATTTTGAACTTCGCTGCCACAACAAGAGTCTCAGGGTTTACACAACCCGGCCCGACACTCTTTTTGGCGCAACCTACCTTGTCATTTCGCCAGAGCATCCGCTTGCCGAAAAGCTTGCTACCGCTCAACAGTTGGTAGAGGTAAAAAACTATATCAGTCAGGCAAAGCTCAAAACTGAACTTGAGCGAACAGGCCTTCAAAAAGAAAAAAGCGGCGTCTTTACCGGCTCTTATGCCATAAATCCCGCAACTGGGGAACATCTTCCTGTCTGGATTTCCGACTTTGTCCTGATCAGCTACGGAACAGGAGCCATTATGTCGGTGCCGGCACATGACAGCCGCGACTGGGAGTTTGCCCGGCAATACAACCTCCCCATCATCGAGGTCATCAAAAGCCCGCATGATGTTCAGGAAAAAGTTTTTGAAGAAAAAGATAGCGTCTCGGTCAACTCTTCCAACGATGAAATATCGCTTGACGGGCTCTCGTTCGTTGATGCTTTTGAGCACATGGCATCATGGCTTGAAACAAAAAAAGTCGGGGAACGAAAGGTCAACTACAAACTGCGCGACTGGATATTCAGCCGCCAGCGATACTGGGGTGAACCAATCCCGATCAAGCACTACCTGGATGGCACGCTTCGAGCCGAAACCAGCCTGCCGCTTCTTCTGCCTGAGGTTGAGGCTTACCACCCTTCGTCAACCGGTGAATCGCCGCTTGCCAATATTCCACACTGGCTTTTCGGCAGCGATGAGCACGGGGAATTCAGACGTGAGACCAACACCATGCCCCAGTGGGCAGGAAGCTGCTGGTACTACCTCCGTTTCATCGATCCTGAAAACCGGGAGCAACTGATTGACCCCGAAAAAGAGCGTTACTGGATGAACGTCGACCTCTATATCGGAGGCGCAGAACATGCCGTTCTTCATCTGCTCTATGCGCGTTTCTGGCACAAGGTACTTTTCGATCTTGGTGTCGTCAGTTCAAAAGAGCCATTCAAAAAACTCTTCAATCAGGGAATGATTCTTGGTGAAGACAATGAAAAAATGTCGAAATCACGCGGCAACGTGATCCCGGCGGACCATGTTCTTGAACGGTACGGTGCTGATGCCGTTAGGCTCTATGAGATGTTTTTGGGACCACTTGAGCAGGTCAAGCCATGGAACACCAATGGCATTGAAGGCATAAGCCGTTTTCTGTCGAAAGTGTGGCGGCTGATTTATCCGGAGCATGAGGAACCGCCAACCCGGCTTTCTCAGGATGCGATGCCTGAAGAGCTGCAAAGACGCATGCATAAAACCATTAAAAAAGTTGGTGAAGACACCGAAAACCTGAAATTCAATACAGCCATTGCTGAAATGATGGTCTTTGTCAATGAATTGCAGAAGGCCGGCACCAAAAACCGGGAAGCCATTGAAACGTTGCTCATTCTGCTGGCCCCTTACGCTCCGCATATTACCGAAGAGCTCTGGGAAAGCATCGGCCACAGCCAGTCAATCAGTCTGGCACCCTTTCCCGCATTTGAGCAGAACCTTGTCGAAGAGAGCGTTTTGACCATTGCCGTGCAGATCAACGGAAAACTGAGAGGCACTTTTTCTGCTCCTGCCAAAAGCCCGAAAGAATTTCTTCTCCAGGAAGCAAAGAAGGTGGAATCAGTCCTTAAATTTATTGAAGGCCAGACAATCCTCCGTGAAATTGTTATTCCTGAAAAACTGGTCAACTTTGTTGTGAATTAATAGCGATTTTTAAGACAATAGCGCGTATTGGAGAAATGCGTTATTGTCTTAAAAAATTATTTTATGTAAAATTCACATTAAATTAATATATATCGCTATCCAGCGTTTTATCTCCGTTTCAACCCGTTATTTTTTTTCGTTCCCAAACCTTTTGGAATGGGAAAACTACTCTTTTTTTCAATTCATTAAACATGGGCATCAATGGCTACAGACGAAGCAACATCAAACGTACAGCACACCGTGACCCCCTCTGCTCCAGAAGTATCAATCAGCTCGGTTCTGTCTGAAAAACGGAAATTTCCGCCTCCGGCCGAGTTTGCACTCAAAGCGAATGTCTCCTCCATGGAAGAGTATGACAAACTCTATGCTGCCGCAGAAGCAGATCCGGATGCCTACTGGGGAGGCATTGCCGAACAGTTTCACTGGTTTAAAAAATGGGATACCGTCCTTGAGTGGAACAGTCCCTATGCAAAATGGTTCAACGGTGGCAAAACCAATATCTGCTACAATGCCCTGGATGTCCATGTCAACAGTTGGAGAAAGAACAAGGCTGCCATTATCTGGGAAGGCGAAGAGGGAGACGAGCGGGTTCTGACCTACGGTGAACTTCATCGCCAGGTCAGCAAATTTGCAAACGTGCTGAAAATTGCCGGCATCAAGCCTGGCGACAGGGTTGCCATCTATATGGGTATGGTTCCTGAACTGATTATCGCAGTTCTCGCCTGTGCACGCGTTGGAGCCGTCCATAATGTTATTTTTGCAGGCTTCTCTGCCCACGCCATTACCGAGCGCGTCAATGATTCACGCGCCAGGATGGTTATCTGCGCAGATGGTACCAGACGCCGCGGAGGCTCCATCAACCTGAAAAATATTGTCGATGAAGCAATAGTCAATACACCTTCGATTCGCAGTGTCATCGTCCTGAAAGTCACCAACGAAGAGATCCACATGCATAACGGGATGGACCATTGGTGGCATGACCTTATGGGCCTTGCTGCAGATGAATGCGAACCCGCAGAACTTGATGCAGAACATCCGCTCTTTGTGCTCTACACCAGCGGTTCAACCGGAAAACCTAAAGGTATCCTGCACACCACCGCCGGCTACATGATCCATGCTGCAACTTCATTCAAATACGTTTTCGATATCAAGGATGAAGATATCTACTTCTGTACGGCCGATGTCGGATGGATTACCGGTCACACCTACATGGCTTACGGCCCTCTGCTTGCCGGAGCCACCATGCTCATGTACGAAGGCGCTCCAAACTACCCTCAGTGGGACAGGTTCTGGGATATCATCAACCGCCACAAAGTAACGATCCTCTATACCGCTCCAACTGCTATCCGCGCCTTTATCCGCGCCGGAAACGAGTGGGTCACCAAACACAACCTCAGCTCGCTCCGCCTGCTTGGAACTGTTGGTGAACCAATCAATCCTGAAGCATGGATGTGGTATCACAAAGTTGTCGGACAGGGAAGATGCCCAATTGTCGACACCTGGTGGCAGACTGAAACGGGCGGCATCATGGTCTCCCCTCTTCCTGGCGCGACACCGACCAAACCCGGCACGGCGACCCGTCCGCTCCCCGGCATCGCGGTCGATGTGGTACACAAGGATGGCACACCATGCGCAGCCAACGAAGGCGGATACCTTGTTATCAAAAAGCCTTGGCCGTCAATGCTCCGTACCATTTACGGCGACAACGATCGGTACGAAAAGACCTACTGGTCAGACTTCAAAGACATGTACTTTACCGGTGACGGCGCCCGCAAGGATGAGGACGGCTATATCTGGATTATGGGACGTGTCGATGATGTGGTCAACGTGTCAGGTCACCGCCTCGGCACCAGCGAGGTCGAAAGCGCACTGGTATCGCACGAAGCCGTTGCAGAGGCCGCTGTTGTCAGCCGTCCTGATGAGCTGAAAGGCAATGCCCTGGTAGCCTTCGTTACCCTGAAAGATGAATATGTCGGCGACATGACGCTCCGTGAAGCTTTGCGCAACCACGTTGCCAAGGAGATCGGACCTATTGCCAAGCCTGACGAAATCAGATGGGCCAAAGGTCTTCCAAAAACCCGAAGCGGCAAAATCATGCGCCGTCTCCTTCGTGAACTTGCCACAAGCAATGAAATCAAGGGGGATGTCACCACACTTGAAGATTTCGGTGTTCTTGAAAACCTTCGCGATCAGGAAAGCGACTAAGCCTCACCGCTTTTCGTCACTCTCATCGCCCTGTAAAAAATCAGAAAGCGCAGCCGAAAACTGCGCTTTCTGATTTTTACCCCTTTCCGGGCACCGGCATCAAGCTTCTTCACAAGGGTTTATCATACAAAAATCAATCTGATAAGATCTATCTGTCAAGCAGTCAGTTAAGCTGCCAAATCGTAAAGTTTAGATACGAAGCAAAAGTTACCCACAAGAGATAGGGAATAAGAAGATATCCCGAGAGTGGATAAACGGCTTTAAACTTAACGATAGTCAGCAAAATCGACAGCCAGAGCGGCACAATAACCATCAGCCCGTACAATGGGGAGTGAAGTCCGAAAAATACTGCCGACCAGCCCAGATTCAGCAAAAGCTGAACACCAAAAACGATCAGTGCGCCCATATTTTTCTTTTGTTCTGACCCCTGCTGAACGACTAAATAGAGAGCAACTCCCATAAGCAAAAAGAGGATACTCCAGGCTGGAGGAAAAAGCCAGTCAGGGGGATTCCATGACGGTTTTTGAAGCACATGGTAATACCACTCTGAACCAGGCACAGGCGTAAAGGTGCTGCCCGCAAAAGCAAACACAAAACACAAGCCAATACAGAGGGCAAGCTTTGGAAAGTTAAGTTTCATTATTATGTGAATTAGGGTTACAAAATGATATATCAGTGTAACATGATGAACAGATATATCTTACCGATAATTCCCTTTAAGAAAAAGAGGCCCGGTTATGCAAGGATGACGGAATTTATGGTACTCATGAGCGTTATAGGTACTCACTCAGAGAAATGCTATATTAGCCGCCACCTAAACATTTAATCTTTACGGTTGCATGGGAATACAAAGTCAAGAGTTGCAAACCGCCATCAGAGCGGCTCACGCTGCAGGAGCAATCACCCTCGAAAAATTCGGAGAACTCACTCATTCCGAAATTCAGCCAAAAGATTTCAAGGATTTCGTCACTGACGTCGATAAAGCCTGTGAAGCAGCAATCAGCTCAATCATCACCGAAAGTTTTCCCGAAGACAGCATGCTCTGCGAAGAGGGTACGGTCATAAACGGCACTTCAGGAAGAACCTGGATTGTTGATCCTCTTGATGGAACCCTTAACTTTATTCACTCCTTTCCTGTTTTCTCAATAAGCATTGCACTGAAAGGGAGTAATCATGAACTGCTCACCGGTGTTGTCTATCAGCCCGTTCTGAAAGAGCTTTTTACAGCTGAACTCGGCCGGGGAGCTTATCTGAATGGAAAACAGATTACCATATCAAGCCGTACGGAGAAAGAAAGTTTTCTCATGGGAACCGGTCTTCCGTTCAAGGAGTACCACTATCTGGACTCCTATTTCAATATGCTGAAAGAAGTCATTCACGATTCTGCCGGAATCCGGCGTGCAGGCTCGGCGGCCCTCGATTTGGCCTATACCGCCTGCGGCCGATTTGACGGTTTCTGGGAATACAAGCTCTTTCCCTGGGATTTTGCAGCGGGCGTCCTGCTTGTCCGCGAAGCGGGCGGAACGGTTACCGACTTCAGCGGTGAGTCAGATGTTTTTCAACGGCAAAGTATTATTGCCGGCAACAACACAACCCACCCCCTTCTGCTTGAAAAAGCACTGAAACACTTCACACCTCAGAAACAGTGACAAAAGAGGCTAAATGAGCTGCATCTGATTTATTTTTTGTTCAGTAAACCATGTGCTCAATATTGAGCCTGATTTGAACCGGAAATGGTTCTTTAGTATCTTAAAATTCGTCCGTTTTTTTATTACAATTTGTCAGCAACGATTCCACTATGCTCATTCATCAGCGTACGCTTCAAAAAGAAGCTTCTCTCTGTGGTACAGGACTGCACACCGGCAAAGAGTGCGTAATCACTTTTAAACCAGCACCGGCCAACTATGGATATCGGTTTGTACGTACCGATATCGACAACAGCCCGGAAATACCCGCCCTGATCGACAATGTTGTTGATGTCTTGCGCGGCACCACCATTGCACTCAACGGCGTTAAAGTCCATACAACCGAACATGTTCTTGGTGCACTTTACGGTCTCCAGATCGATAACTGCCGCATCGAACTGAGTGGTCCGGAACCGCCGGTCATGGACGGAAGTTCGCACCCTTTTGCCGAAGCACTGATTGAAGCCGGTTTTCAGGAACAGGAAGAACCGAAAAATTATCTGGTTATTGATGAAACCATTGAATACCATGATGCCGAAAACAGCGTGGATATTGTAGCGCTGCCGCTCGACAACTTCAGAATAACCGTCATGGTCGATTACAAAAATCCGGCCCTTGGCTCACAGCACTCAGGCCTTTTTGATCTCGACAAAGAATTTGTCAAAGAGTTCTCATCCTCCAGAACCTTCTGTTTTCTCAGCGAAGTCGAAGCCCTTGCAAACCAGGGCATCATCAAGGGTGGTGATGTAGACAACGCTATTGTCATTATCGACAAAACCATGGGCGAAAAAGAGCTTGCCGATCTGGGCAAAAAGCTCGGCCTTGAAAGCAAAAATCTTGTGCTTGGTGAAAACGGTATCCTCAACAACCGCGAACTGCGCTTCAAGAATGAGCCCGCACGCCATAAATTGCTCGACCTTCTCGGCGACATAGCACTACTCGGCATGCCGCTTAAGGCCCAGGTACTTGCCGCCCGTCCAGGTCATGCGTCGAATGTAGAATTCGTGAAACAGCTTAAAAAATATGCCGACCGCAACAAACTTGCCAGGCAATACCAGCACGAGAAAAAAGCGGGCGTTATTTTTGACATCAACGCGATTCAAAAGATCCTCCCCCACCGCTATCCCTTCCTGTTGATCGACAAAATCGTCGAGTTCAAACTTGACGAAAAAATTGTATCAATAAAAAACGTCACCATCAACGAGCCCTTCTTCCAAGGCCATTTCCCTGGAAATCCCATCATGCCCGGCGTCCTCATTCTTGAAGCCATGGCCCAGACCGGCGGCATCATGATGCTCAACGGCAACGATAATATTCAAGAGAGCGTCGTCTACTTCATGGGTATCGACAAAGCACGCTTTCGCAAACCAGTGCTTCCGGGCGACACGCTTGTCATAGAAGCTACCTTGACCAACAAGCGCAGAAACGTCTGCCAGTTTGACGCAAAAGCTTACGTAAGGGGCGAGCTTGTCTGCGAAGCATCCCTCATGGCAACCGTAGCACCGAAAAACAAGTAAGTTCAGTAACCCCACCACGCAAGAAACGCCCTGCACCAGAAAATGCAGGGCGTTTTTCATTCATTGCTCCATCATTGCTCCATCATTGCTCCATCATTGCTCCATCATTTCTCCATCATTGCTCCGTCTTTGCCCGTTTTTGCCCGTCTTTGCCCGTCTTTGGCGAACCGCCACAAACAAGCCCTGCGACATCCTTCACCATCCAAATGATCAGCAAACTCTGCAATCAGATTGCCGTCCTCTGGGGAAGCCTATAATCCTCCATGAACACTTTAGAGTGCCCTTTCTGAAAAGCTGCGAAATTAATGCGGCCCCTTTATTTGCTCTGATATATTTAGATTAATACGCTATTTATACACAAAGGTATTGTTCTCTAAAACTGTTTTTAATTAACTGATCATGAAAAAATTATTGGTTCCAGTATTAGTAGCAGGGTTGTCTCTTGGAATAGCTAACCACTCATCGGCAGCGGTTATCGTTTTAGATTTTGAAGGGATTGCAGACAACAGCTCTATCGGTAATTATTACAATGTGGGGGGGGGCGGAACAAATTACGGCATTAGCTTTCCTTCTACCACTACGCTTGCTTTAGTAGATCAGGATGCGAATACGGGGGGACACGGGTATTTTGGTGGAGAACCTTCGCCCAGTACAGTAATGTTTTTCTTGAATGATAATGACGCAAAAATATCTGTTCAAGAAGGATTTGATACCGGATTTTCATTTTGGTACTCAGCAATTTATGTGCCTGGATCCGTTGATGTTTATGCCGCAGATGACACGCTACTTGCAAGTTATAATTTTCCTGTAACTGCCAGCAATGGCGGGGATCCTACTGGGGATTTTAGCCCATTTTATCCCTTTGGTTTTAGTTTTGATGGCATTGCTGAGCATGTCATATTTACAGGCGTAGCACATAAAATCGGTTTTGATAACATTACTTTCGGATCAGCCACTCCTGCTCCTGCCTCAGCCCCAACTCCAGAACCTGCCAGCATACTCCTGATGATGTCAGGGATGACAGGGTTTGCTTTCTTAAAAAGAAAATTGCAGGGGTTATCCAGTATTGGGCGATCCTAAAATATGGTAGCGGCGGCAGGGGGATTCCACTCCCTGCGCTCTTCCTGTTCCGGGCACTCTCCACTGTCAAAACAATCCCACTGTTCGCAGTAAAAACATAATACCGAGAACCTTTGGGGAGATATAAAAACCACTTAAAGGGCATGACGCAATCCCGGTTCCACATCCCATTAACAAGTTATCAACATTTTGCAGCCAACGGGATAAAGCGCGTTAATGCTTTTAAATAATTATAAAATAATGCTTTATAACCGCACTATGACAAAATTTACATTACTTTTACAAAGTTGTCAATATCAGGCGGGGCAATAATTGCGCTTCCGTAAATACAAGTAATTAAAAGCGGGATAACGAAGGGAAATGCTTGTAGAAGATCAGGCTTTGTAATCCAACCCCTTGTGGATTTTATAAAACCTTACGCAGTAAAGAGCAAAGGAGTAAAGAAGCATAACGGTCGAGAGGTATAAAAAGAACTCTTTCACCGGGTATTGCTTGAAAAAAGCGTGGGGCCAGACCATCGCAATAAACATCATGGAAACAAAGCCAACCGCCCACTTGCCCGGCCAGAGAGAAGTCGTCACAACGGAATGACGGAATTTTACAAAAGCCGCGCCAATAAAGATCAGGATATCGCGGAGGAGGGCAAAAAGCACAAACCACAAGGGAAGCTGACCAATCCAGAGAAAATAAACCGCCACACTGGCAAGGCAAAGCTTGTCGGCAAGAGGATCAAGAATTTTACCCATTTCGGAAACTTCGTTCGTCCATCGGGCTGCCTGGCCGTCAAACCAGTCCGTCAGCACAGCCACAATCATGATGACAATGGCGATGTAATCATGACCGGTATGAAAAAAATAGAGAAACCAGGGTATCAGGAGTATTCTCAAAAAACTGAGAAAATTCGGGAGATTAACGATACGACCTTCCACTTCTTTGAATTTAGTATTGAGTCGCCGGACACTCTTATTAACACGAGCAGCTACCACGTTTGCACAAACAACACTACCGGATAACCAGATCAGGCGAAGCTTGAACAAACTTCGACCAACTGCTTCCCCCTTTTCGGCTTTTCCCGGGACGGCGAAAAAGCTCCCGGCTTTCACCCCTTAACAGATCACACAAGGCAATCCCAAGGGCATCAGTAACATCGTAAGGCTCAGGAACCGGGTTTAGAGAAAGCATTCTTGCGACCATAAACGCAACCTGCTCCTTGCTTGCAGCCCCTTTTCCGGTTACAGCCAGCTTCACCTCACAGGGTGCATATTCATGCAGGAGAAGATTCCGGTTCATTGCAAGAGCAATAACCGCACCGCGCACCTGACCAAGTTTCAGAGCCGACTGCACATTTTTGCTTAAAAAAGCGGTTTCAAGAGCAACTGCTTCAGGCCTGAAATCGGCTATAACCGCCTCAAGCTCCCTGTATATCAAGCCAATCCGCTCAGCATGACTGGTGCCGGAATGAAGCCGGATAACACCGCAGGCAAGCACCGCAAAACCTCCGCAATCCTGGCGAATCACACCATAGCCAGTAACGCGGCTTCCAGGATCGACCCCAAGCACAACCACTCTTCTACTCGTTTAAACTGCTCATTGCGCTCTCGCTGATCTCCATGTTGGTGTAAACTGCCTGTACATCATCATTGCTTTCAAATGCATCAATCAGCTTGATCACTTTCCGCGCATCATCAGCTTCAAGTTCAATATAATTTTCCGGTATAAGATCAATTTTCGCATTCTCATAAGCGATACCAGCACCGTCAAGCACTTTTTTGACGCTTTCAAGATTCTTAACCTCACATATGACGGTAAAATAGCTGTCATCGGCACTGCCAAGATCTTCAAGACCGGCATCCATAAGAAGTTCCATAAGCTGATCTTCACTTGCAGCCGACTTTGGAACATCAAGAGTTCCCTTGCGATGGAACATCCAGCCAACACTGCCGCTCTCACCAAGCGAACCATTGTTACGGCTCATGATGTGGCGGATATCGGCAACAGTACGGTTACGATTGTCCGTTGCAGTCTCAATAATCAGAGCAATCCCTGCCGGGCCATAGCCTTCATAGGTAATCTCGTCCCAGGTTACTCCCTCAAGCTCCCCTGTCCCCTTCTTGACAGCACGCTGGATATTGTCCATCGGCATGGAATTATCCCTTGCCGTATCGATTGCAAGCCTGAGACGGGGGTTCCCTGACGGGTCGCCACCACCCATTTTTGCCGATATCGTGATTTCCTTGACCAGTTTGGTAAACAAGCTACCCCTTTTCTGATCGGTGACCGCCTTTTTTCTTTTAATGGTTGCCCATTTGCTATGTCCTGACATAATAAAAAATGGTGATTTATTATTCCTCCAGATGCCCGCCTATGATAATAGATTTATTTTCTTTAAATAAAATCAAATCCAACGGTATTCGTGTAATTTACCAACAAGAAAAAACAATGTCAAACGCGATCATCGCCTATCAGGGTGAACCTGGAGCTTACAGTGAAATTGCAGCGCTCCGGATCGGAGAGCCCAAACCATTCGAATCATTTGAAGAGGTTTTTGCTTCTGTTGAAACGCGTGAGGTCAATTATGCCGTCATACCCATTGAAAACTCACTGGGAGGCAGCATTCATCAAAACTATGACCTTCTGCTCCAGCATCCAGTTACAATTGTAGCAGAAACCTTTGTCAAGGTGAAACATTGTCTGCTCGGTATCCCGGGTTCATCAATTGAGGGCGCGTCGAAGGTACTCTCACACCCCCAGGCGCTGGCTCAGTGCCGAAACTTTTTTGCCACGCACAAAAACCTCAAGGCTGAAGTAGCCTATGATACCGCCGGCAGCGCAAAATTGATTGCCGCCGAAAAAGATTCAACAAAACTTGCCATTGCATCAAAAAGGGCCGGGGAACTCTACGGGCTTGAAATTCTGCAGGAAAACCTGGCCGATGAAGAGTGGAACATTACCCGGTTTTTCTGTATTGCCCATGCAACAAATCCAGACCCCTTGCCGCTTAAAACAAAACCCGATACCACGCAGCACAAAACATCCATTGCGTTCACGCTCCCAAACGAACAGGGATCGCTTTTCAAGGCATTAGCCACCTTTGCCATGCGCGACATTGACCTGACAAAAATCGAGTCGCGGCCGTTCAGAAAAAAAGCGTTTGAGTATCTTTTTTATGTCGATTTTATAGGACATCAGAACGATCCGAATATTGACAACGCACTTTGCCATCTCAAAGAATTTGCCACCATGCTCAACGTCCTGGGAAGTTACGGAGTAGTTGCAGAATGAACCAGAGCCAGCTCGACCTGTTCTCCACAGCAACGGAGCCGGAAATAACTGCAACTCCGGTGCCCGCCACCGAAAAGCCCTCGCTCTTTCTGCTCGACGGCATGGCCATCGTCTATCGGGCATTTTTTGCCCTGCAACGGGCAGGCATGACCAGCAGGGACGGCATGCCGACCGGAGCTGTTTATGGCTTTACTTCCACGCTGCTTAAAATCTTTGAAACCTATAGGCCACAATACCTCGCAGCGGTATTTGACAGCAAGGAAAAAACTTTTCGGCACGATCTTTTTCCCCTATACAAGGCCAATCGGCCGGCACCTCCAGAAGACCTCATCATGCAGCTTGATGCCATCTTCGAACTTCTTGATGCGTTCGACATTCCGCTCATCAAAACCCCCGGATATGAAGCTGACGATCTAATCGGAACAGCCTCCCATAAATTCAGCAATACTTGCCAGGTCTATATCGTCACTCCCGACAAAGATCTTGCCCAACTGGTTCACGACGGGGTAAAAATCCTGAAACCCGGCAAAAACCAGAATGAGCTTGAGCTGCTTGGAAAACAGGAAATTATCCAGCAGTTCGGGGTTCCGCCTGAACTCTTCACCCAGTTTTTGACCCTCACCGGTGACACCTCCGACAATATTCCCGGAGCAAAGGGAATCGGCCCAAAAACCGCTGTCGCTCTTCTCGGCAAATATGGTTCACTGCAGAATATCTATAACCATCTGGACGAGATTTCCCCGAAAAACCGCCTTAGCCTTGAAGAATTTCAACCGACTCTCGACCTGATTACACAACTGGTCACCATACGCACAGACTTGCAGATAGACGTTACCCTGAAACAGCTTGCCTGCGGATTGCCCAATTCGAACAAACTGTTCCCGCTGCTGCAAAAACTTGGCCTTAAAACCATTGCGTCAAGAGTAGGGAGCATGCAGTTCCATCCTATAGGGTCGGTCGGGACGGTAGTGGCAGATGTTGCCAGCTCCATTTTGCCTGGGGCGAAAGATTTTTCGCAACTTCGATCACCACAAGAGGGCGCAGACTATGCCCTTGTTGATACAGAGGAAAAACTTCAGGAACTGATAGACTCGCTTCATGTCGCCCGGCGTATTGCTGTCGATACGGAAACCACCAGTCTTGATACCTTTGAAGCCGAACTGGCGGGCATATCAATCTCCGTCGAAGCAGGAAAGGCCCGATTTATCTCTTTTGCACAAAGTTCGCTTCAGCTTGACAAAACACTCGAAACCCTCAAACCTCTGCTTGAAAATAAATCTCTGCCAAAAACCGGCCAAAATCTCAAGTACGACATTCTTGTTCTGAAAAAATATGGCATAGAGCTCTCACCTGTTGGATTCGACACCATGCTGGCAAGCTATGTGCTTAATCCCGAAGAAAAGCACAACCTCGACGACCTGGCGGCCCAGCATCTTGGTTACCGGACAACCACCTTCGACGAATTGGTTGGCACCGGAAAAACAAAGCTGCATATTTTCAAGGTTGAACCCGAAAAGCTGTCGAACTATGCCTGTCAGGATGCCGATCTTGCCCTGCAACTTGAGGAAATATTCAGGAAAAAACTTGAGCCGGAAAAAGAGCTCCTCTGGCTCTGCGAAAACATTGAATTTCCTCTGGTCTCCGTCCTTGCCGCAATGGAATACGCAGGCATTTGCATCGACACCGCACATCTTGCAAAAGCCTCTGAACGGGTCAAAAACGAACTCGAACTGCTGACAGAAACCATTTTTTCCCAAGCCGGCTCTGTTTTCAACATCGATTCCCCGAAACAACTTGCCCATATCCTCTTCAACGTCCTGGCGATTCCGCCGAAAAAAACGACAAAAACAGGATACTCAACCAATGTCGAAGTGCTCGAAGAGCTTGCTGCACTCTATCCCATAGCACGTGACCTACTCGAATACCGAAGCCTCCAGAAACTCAAGACAACCTATATCGACGCCTTGCCAAAAATGGTCAATCCCCGAACTGGCAGGCTGCATACCTCATTCAATCAGTTTATCACGGCAACAGGCAGGCTCTCCTCTTCAAATCCGAACCTGCAGAACATTCCTATCCGCAGTGCTCTCGGCAAAGAGATCCGCCGGGCATTTATCCCTTCATCTCCCGAAAAATGGCTTCTCTCGGCAGATTATTCACAGATTGAGCTGAGAATTGCCGCTGAAATCTCCGGTGATCCGCAGCTTCTTGAAGCATTCCGTAACCGCGAAGACATTCACACCGCAACCGCAAAAGTGATTTTTGGCACCAATGAGATTACCGGCGATATGAGGCGCAAAGCAAAAGAGGTGAATTTCGGAGTCCTCTACGGCATCATGCCTTTCGGCCTCGCACGAAGACTCAATATCCCCCAAAAAGAGGCCAAGACCATTATTGATACCTACATTTCAAAATATCCCGGGCTTTTTGAAGCATTGCAGGGTATTATTGAAACCGGAAGGGAAAAAGGGTATGTATCAACCCTTCTCGGCCGACGCCGTTACCTTGCCGATTTGAACAGCCGGAATACAAACCTGAAAAAAGCAGCTGAAAGGGCGGCCATGAATACGCCAATACAGGGCACTGCAGCCGACATCATCAAATGCGCGATGAACCTCTGCAGCACCCGGATGCAGCATCAGAAAATGAAATCGGTTATGCTTCTCCAGGTACATGACGAACTGCTCTTTGAAACAACCGATGACGAAAAAGAGCTGCTTTCGGCTCTGGTGGAGCAGGCAATGATTGATGCAGCAATAACTTGCGGTCTCAAAACCGTACCGGTGCTGGTCGATACCGGTATTGGAAAAAACTGGCTGGAAGCCCACTAATCATTCACTTATAAAAAAAAGTTTTTTATATTTGATCAATACAGATATTCCTGTTCGGATCAACAATCCCCGATACCTTATGGATACCACTAATAGATTTATATCTGCATATAAATATGGCCGTATGGTGAAGAGTTCTTCCTTTACCCGCTTATTTGCAGGACAATTTTTTTTGGCTTTTTTTCTTTTTTCCTCTTTATTTTGCATACCAGTCTCTCTTCTTGCTGAAGATAATACGCCTGTTGAAGCCAAAAATGCCGCTCCGGCAAACACAACCGAAGGGTTGCTTGCCACAACAGAGCAGATGATTGAGCAATTGATATTGCAGATAGAATCATCGAAAAGCAATAGCTCCGACTCAAGGGAACTCACTGAAAACCCCAATCCAACCCCATTTTTCTCCAGTATACCAAACATAAAGCCAGTCAACGGCTCAATCACCAGTACTTTCGGACGTCGGTTGCACCCTATTTACAATATTACTCTTTTTCACTCCGGCATTGATCTTTCTGCTTCAGAAGGCACAAGGGTACATTCGACAGGTGATGGAATTATCGCTTTTTCAGGCTATGACAAAGGATATGGACAAAAAGTAATTATCAACCACGGATACGGCTATAAAACCATATATGCCCATCTGTCCAAATCACTGGTTCGCCAGGGACAGAAAATCAAGCGCGGAGAAATCATAGCACTTTCAGGAAACACCGGGGTCTCGACTGGACCACACCTCCACTACGAAGTACAGAAAGACAATATAAAAGTAAACCCAACTGCTTATTTCTTTGATGAAAACAATCCGGACAAGTTTATCACGAATCAAAAAGCATCACCGGAACAGAGCGGCGATAACTCGTAAACTGAATAACTCAAGAGACGTAGTATGTATTGGAATTTAGACCTAGCCCGTCATATAGCTGATGCTCCATGGCCTGTGACAAAAGATGAACTTATCAATTACGCAAACAGGACGGGTGCTCCTCAACAAGTAATCGAAAACCTGCTTGACTTGCCGGAAAGTGATGATATGTATGAAAGTCTTGATGAAATATGGCCTGACTATCCTACAGACGAAGACTTTGGTTACGGAGATGAAGAGCCATTAACGTAGAACAAAACGGGATTCATGCTTGACAAAAGCATTCACTCTTATCGTCCTTTTTCTGTTCTGTGCCTTTCCGGCACCTGCCCACGCTGCTGAGGCAGAAGAGAAAAGAACACCTGCATCGCCATATGTCGGTAAAATCAACTTCAGCGGCAATAAAGCTATCAGCGAGGAAGAGCTGCGCCTGATCATCGGCACCTCTGAAAAAAGATCATTTCTTGGACTTGGTCTTTTCGGAGGATCCGGCAAACCCTTCAATCCGCAAGAATTTGAAAAAGACATCTTCCTTATCAAGAAGCTCTATACCTACAAGGGCTTTTTTTTCGCTGATGTTGACACCACCATTGCCAGAAAAAGCAGTGCCAAAAAGTTAAACATCAACATCAAAATCCGCGAAAACGAACCATCAAAAGTTGACTTTGTCACCTATGAAGGACTTGAAAAAATTCCCGCTGCACTCAAAACCGATTACCTCAACAAAAAAAGGCTGAAAGTTAATGATATTTTCTCCGTTGAGCGACTGATTGATGAGCGCGATCGCACCATCTCTTTTTTCAGGGAATACGGCTTTGCCTTTTTTCATCAAGACAGTATACGCATCAAAGTTGATACCGTTGGAACTCATGCAGGTGTCCTGTATCAGTTGAAACTTCCAAAACAACTGCAATATGGGCCAATAAACGCTGTGGTTCACAATCCGGTAAAAAGCGACACAAATCCGAAAGAAAAAACATTTACACAGGATAATATCAGCGGTAAAATTCTGGGAAACCAGAAAATTTTACCCCGTCTGATTACCTCATCCATCGAATTCCGCCCGGGCAACGTTACCCGCCTGAGTCTCGAACAGCGCACCTTGCAAAATTTTGGCGCCACCAATCTGTTTTCATCCATTTACATAAGCCCTGATTCAGTAAGCGCCGACAAAATCTACACCACCATCCATCTTGAAACAGCACCCAAGCACCAGATAGAACCCAAGATACTGGTTGACAACCGATATGGCTCCCTCTTTTTCGGCGGCTCGCTGGCCTATGAAAACAAAAACCTTTTTGGCGGAGCAGAGCAGTTCCGTACAACAACCGAATACGGCGCCCAAACCGGTTACAACGACACACTGCTTCAAAACCTTAACACCGACCAATACGCCAAGGTGATTCCTTACGAGTTCAGCTTTAAAAACAGCCTGATCTTACCGGTTCTCAAAAAACCAGGAAATTTTTATGCAACAACCCTTGAATACTCGACGGCACAACTGCCGGTGCTGCTTGCTAACAAAAACGGACTGATCCGCGCAACCTACAGTGCCCGACTGAATCCGTCATCGCGCCTGAATTTTGATTTTTTTGAATTTGAATGGGTTAAAAAAGACTCCCTCAAAGGATTCAAACAGCTTTTCAAAACCGATCTCGCCAATAATATCGGCATAAATCCTGCTGATGAAGCCGCAATCAATGCCGGAATTGACAGCCTTCTTGAAACCCATGTCAACCAATCCTTCAGGCTTCGCTATAACACCACAAACCGCCCAATCGTGGCTTCAGATAAAACAATCTGGAACCTCGACCTTCTTGCGGAAGAATCCGGAAGCCTTGCATGGTTAATTGACAACTATCTTGACACGAAAAGCCGTAGCGGATTTACCGACAAGGATCCCCAGATTTTCGGCACGACCTATTCACAATATGTAAAACTTGAAACCGGCCTGATCCTTTCAAAAAACTTTTCGCCGCGCAGCCAACTTGCCGGCCGGGGAAAAATAGGGTGGATGATGCCTTACGGGAAAGCTGAAACAACTCCTGAAGAACGGCGATTTTATGCAGGCGGAACAAACAGTATGCGGGGATGGCTTTTCAATACCTTAGGACCCGGCCGCAATGCCAATGAAGTTGCGGCTAATTTCGGTGCCGACATCAAACTTGAACTCAATATAGAATACCGTCAGAAATTTTTCACCTTCTTCAATCAACCCTCTGGCATAACATTCTTTAGTGATATCGGAAACATCTGGGACAGAACCGGGCCTTACGCCTTCAATCTTAAATCACTGACAAGAGACTTTGCCTGGGACGCAGGCGTCGGACTGCGGATAGGGTCACCCATAGGCCCGTTCCGTTTTGATTTTGCCTATAAACTCCATGATCCGGCTCAAGCAAAACCATGGCGCATCTCAAATTTGAACATCGGCGACTACACCTTCAGTTTTGGAATTGGTGAAGCTTTTTAGTCTTTAACCATATTTTTTTTCACGATCAAGCAACATACCACCCACCATGCCCTCACCATCGACGCTTCTCGCACCATCAATTCTTTCAGCAGACTTTTCCAGGCTTGAATACTCCATTGATATCGCCACCCAAGCGGGAGCAGACTGGATGCACTGCGACATCATGGACGGCAACTTTGTCCCCAACATTACCTTCGGGCCACTCATCGTACAGGCTATTGCATCCTGCACGCCAATGATTATCGACACCCATCTGATGATTGCCAATCCAGACCGCTTCATTGAGGATTTTGTCAAGGCCGGTTCCCATCAGATAACCGTTCACCAGGAAGCCTGCCCGCATCTCCACCGCACCATCCAGTTCATCAAAAGCCTCGGCGCAAAAGCAGGTGTTTCAATCAATCCCGGAACGCCGAATTCGACGCTCGAATCCATCCTGCCGGATCTTGATCTTGTTCTTCTGATGTCGGTCAATCCCGGCTTTGGGGGGCAGAAATTTATACCCTCGTCAATTGGAAAAATCCGCCAGCTCCACGAAATGCGTCTGAAACTGAATCCGCAGATGGTCATTGCCATTGATGGCGGAATTACGGAAGAAAATGCACAGGAAGTGGTTTCGGCAGGAGCCGACGCGCTGATTGCCGGCACAGCATTTTTCAAGGCCGCCAATCCAGCACAAACAGCGGCAAAAATAAGAGCTATGACCAGGTAATCTCGCGAAGTTCGGGGCTTGTATGCAGACCCTCACCTATCAGCACGGCATCAAACGATGCCTGCTCGATAAGGTCGATATCGGCAGATGTTTTTAAGCCGCTTTCCGAGACAGCAAGAACATCTGAAGGAATAAAAGGACGAAGCGACAGCGATGTCTCCAGCTTGAGGGAAAAATCTTTCAGATCACGGTTGTTGACCCCTATGATCGGAGCACCCTTCTCAATGGCCATATTCAGCTCTTTACGGTCATGAACTTCCACAAGTACATGAAGGCCTATCGAAACAGCCAACTGCAGGTAATCGCCAAGTTGAGACGGATCAAGCGCAGCAACGATAAGGAGAATAGCATCAGCTCCGATTATACGCGACTGAAATATCTGGGATTCGTCAATGATGAAATCCTTGCGCAACACGGGCAAAGAAACTGAGCGGCTCACTGCCTGAAGATAATCGATTGAACCCTGAAAAAACAGCCGGTCAGTCAGCACCGAATAGGCTGCAGCACCAAGTTCACCATAGCGATGCGCGATGGCGACAGGATCGAAATCCTTAACAATAAGCCCCCTCGAGGGAGAGGCTTTCTTAATCTCGGCAATAAGCCTCAACCCCCCGTCGCTACGCCGAAGTGCGCCAGTAAAGTCACGAGTTACATCAAGAGAGCTTTGCAGCTCCTGATAACGCCGCGCAGGCAGCTCCTGTTGAAGGAGCTTTACCTCTCGCTTTTTCTCCTCCAATATCCTGCTGAGATAGCTCATATCGGTCAAACTGCGGAAGCCAGTTCCCTGAGATTGTCTTCAAGCTCAACAATCTGGAGAATATTGTCAAGGAACCAGGGATCAATGCCAGTCGACTGATGCACCTCTTCGATGGTAGCTCCTGCCTGGAAAGCATAACGCAAGTAAAATATCCGGTCAGCTTTTGGAATCTTTATTTTCTCAAGAATATCCTCTTTGGCAAACTTTTTCTGCTGAGGTGTCATATCAAGTACATTCATGATATCCTTGCCATCAGAGCCAAGCCCGGCCCTCCCTATTTCAAGCCCGCGAAGCGACTTCTGCAATGCTTCCCTGAAATTTCTTCCAAAGGCCATGACTTCACCAACCGACTTCATCTGCACGCCGAGACGGGCGTCAACATTCTTGAATTTTTCAAAATCCCAGCGAGGAATTTTGACAACACAATAGTCTATGGCCGGCTCAAAACTAGCCGGAGTTGTTTTGGTAATATCATTAAGAATTTCATCCAGTCGGTACCCTACCGCAAGTTTTGCCGCAACTTTGGCAATCGGAAAACCAGTAGCCTTCGATGCCAGAGCCGAACTGCGCGACACACGGGGATTCATTTCGATAACCACAATACGACCGTCCACAGGATTGATCGCGAACTGTATATTGCTGCCACCGGTCTCGACACCGATCTCCCTGATAATCCTTACTGACGCATCCCTGAGTTCCTGGTACTGACGATCAGTAAGCGTCTGGGCTGGCGCAACGGTAATACTGTCGCCGGTATGCACACCCATCGGATCAAAATTTTCTATAGAGCAGACAATAATCACGTTATCGGCCAGATCGCGGATAACCTCCAGCTCATACTCCTTCCAGCCAGTCAAGCACTCCTCGACAAGCACTTCACTTATTGGACTTTCAGTAAGTCCACGCCTTACGGCATCATAGTAGTCGGATTTTGTTTCTGCAAACCCGCCTCCGGTTCCCCCAAGCGTAAATGACGGACGGATAACAATCGGAAGCCCGATCTCTTCAAGAGCCTCTTTTGCCTCTTTTTCATTGCGGACAAAAAAACCTTTAGCCATTTCAAGGCCGATTTTTTTCATCGCATCGCTGAAAAACTCACGATTCTCAGCCTTTCTGATAGCACGAAGCTTTGCGCCAATCAGTTCAACTCCATTCCGCTCAAGAATACCTGATTCCGCCAGGCTGACCGCAATGTTCAGAGCCGTCTGGCCGCCCATAGTCGGAAGAAGCGCGTCGGGTTTTTCGCGTTCAATAATTTTCTGCACGTATTCCGGCGTAATCGGCTCGATATAGGTTGCATCCGCAAACTCAATATCGGTCATAATGGTCGCGGGATTACTGTTCACCAGAACAACACGGTAACCTTCCTCCTTGAGGGCCCGGCACGCCTGGGTACCGGAATAATCAAACTCACAGGCCTGACCGATCACAATAGGACCGGCACCAATCACTAAAATCGACTTTATATCTTCCCGCTTTGGCACGTTATTCAGGGGGTTTAATACTTTACTAAGCCTAAAAAAAGGTAATGTACAAAATAATTGAAGAGTTTTTCTCCCCTAAGCCAGGGCAAACTACCCAATCACACGGATCTGTTCCTGATGAAACCCTCCCGACTCCCTGCTCAGCCATGCCGTCACCTCCTTGGGTCGCCCGTTCGTCAGTGAAATAATCAGCAAGGTATGGCCTGAACGTGCGGAATCAACATCATGCAATGATGGCAGGGCGGGAGTATTGATATGGGAGTGATAGGAACCTATAATTTCATATCCAAGCGTCCAGGCTTCACGTTCCACATCAAGATACTCCTGATGGGCAATCTCAAAGCCCTGCTCCTTGCCCGAATAGAGGCAATTCCTGCAAGGAGCAATCTCATAGACGATATTCTCTACATTGCCCCGGTGATCACGATTTTGTATTCCGACAAGCAGCCCGCAACACTCATAGGGCAACTCCCGAAACGCCTGCTCCTGAATAATCTCAAATTGACGCTTTGGCAGTTTCATTGAACAACCATTGATTGAAAAATTAAAGAGCCTTGGCCCCGATATCGGTACGATAACAGGCCCCTTCAAAACTGATTTTTTCAACCGCCCGGTAAGCCTGATCAATACTCTCACCAAGCGTTTCTCCGAGCGCTGTAACCGAAAAAACACGTCCACCCGCTGTCGTAAGCAACCCCGCTTCATAAGCTGTTCCGGCATGAAACAGCAAGCAATCCTCCATGGCAGAAACTTCATCGGCAATGGTGATGACCTTGCCGGTTTCATAATGGTCAGGATAGCCTCCGGAAGCAATAACAACGGTTGCCGCCGATTTCCGGTACATTTCAAAAGGCACCTCTCCAAGGGTACCCTCAACACTGGCCTCAAGGGCTGCTACAAAATCACTTTTCAGCAAAGGAAGCACCACCTGTGTCTCAGGATCGCCCATACGGGCATTATACTCAACAACAAAAGGTTCGCCCCTGTCAATCATAAGCCCCACATACAAAAATCCCGTATACGGAGAGCCATCATCCCTCATGCCCTTCAGTGTCGGGCAAATAATCCGCTCCTCAACCTTCCGCATCACCTCAGGAGTCACCAGCGGCGCCGGGGCATAGGCACCCATACCACCGGTATTCTTGCCGGTATCGCCGTTACCGATACGTTTATGATCTTGAGCCGGCAAAAAAAGCCTGTATTGTGTTCCATCGGTCAGCGCAAAAACACTCGCCTCCTCGCCCTGCAGGAACTCCTCAATAACCACCTCATTTGCCGCATCACCAAAAATCCGTTCTTCAAACAGCTCCCTGATTGCTCGTTGCGCCTCCTCCCTGTCTAAAGCAATAAAAACCCCTTTTCCGGCACACAATCCACTTGCCTTGATTACCTGGGGATAGCGCCTCTCCGGCAACCCGATATGGAAATTGGCAGAAGGTGCGTCCCGGAAAACATGATAACCAGCCGTAGGAATTCCATGGCGCTGCATGAACTCCTTCGAAAAAACCTTGCTTGACTCAAGACGGGCAGCCGACTGCGAGGGCCCGACTATCTTTTTACCCGCACGACGAAACAGATCCACAATACCCAGTTCAAGCGGAGACTCGGAACCGACAACCGTCAATTCCACATTGTTTTCCGTAGCAAACCGAAGCAAATCATCAAGAGCGTCAGCTTTCAACGGCACATTACAAATCTTGCCTCCCATCAAAGCGGTACCGCCGTTACCCGGAGCCGCAAAAACCCTCTGAACACGCTCGCTGCGGGCTGCCGACCAACACATGGCATGTTCACGGGCACCACTTCCAATAATCAAAACATTCATAGCATTCAGTGTGGGCATTTGCCGTATTTGACCCTGTGGTTTTTTCGGCACGGTTTATTAAATTACACCCGCCTATATCATACTTAGCCTGTATATAATAATTATTCCCTTGCGCTCAAATTCCTTGATTGTCCATTATTTCCAGCACCTATGCCCCAATTACCGCTGATTGCCCGTCGTATCATTCCCTTTGCGCTGAAGCTTCTTTATGCAAGCCTGCGGATAACGGTAACACCCCGGCAAATCCAGCTTCCCGACAACGGAGCCATTATCGCATTCTGGCACGGCAACATGATAACCGGATGGCTTTTTGCCCAGACACTCTTTCCTGAAAAACAAATTGCCGCTGTAGTCAGCATGTCTGAAGATGGAAATATTCTTGCCGGAACGCTTGAACGGCTGGGTTTCTCGCTCATCCGGGGGTCAAGCTCAAAAGGAGGCGATGAGGTCAAGCGCGCCATGCAGAAAGCCCTTCAAAGAGGCGATATGGTCGCCCTCACGCCCGACGGACCACGCGGGCCGGCAAACCAGTTCAAATTCGGCACCTTGCGGTTAGCATCAAGCAACCGCCATCCCCTCATTTTTGTTGCTGTCAGCCATACAAACCCCTGGAAGCTCAAAAGCTGGGACCAGTTTGAAATCCCGAAACCTTTCAGCAAAACCACCGTCAAACTGCACCTGATTGATCTTCCTGAATTCAAAAACGAAGAAGAACTCCAATCCTTTACAAAGCAACTTTCAATTAAGCTCAGCCATGCCTAACCCACTTTCCATACTATTCAGACCGGCAGCTCTTTTCTTCAAGGTTATTGTGCATTTTCGCAATGCCCTTTTTGACCGGCATCTTTTCAAGGCATGGCAATCTCCTGTTCCTGTCGTTTCAATAGGGAACCTCTCTGCAGGCGGGACAGGAAAAACTCCACTTGTTGACTGGGTCGTCAAATACTATCTCTCTATCGGGTGCACGCCAGCCATCGTATCAAGGGGATATCGGCGAGAGTCAAAAGGTGTGCAACTTGTTTCCGATGGCCAGAGAGTACTGCTCAGCAGCAAAGAAGCAGGCGATGAAACCGCAATGCTCGCATGGAACAACCCCAACGCCATTGTCATAGTTGGCGAAAAGCGAAAAGATGCGGTAACCTATCTGATAAAGCGCTTTGCAAAAAGACTGCCCGCCGTTATCATCCTCGACGACGCCTTTCAGCACCGCCAAATCCAGAGAGAACTCAATATTGCCATCATCAACACAGCAGAACCCTTTTTTAAGGCAAAAATGCTGCCTGAAGGCCGTATGAGAGAGCCGCTGAAAAACCTTTCAAGAGCTGACCTGATTGTGCTCAACAAAATCAGCGATCCCCAAAAAGCTGAGGCAATAGAAAAAAGTCTTAAAAAAAACGGCCGGCCTGTCATAAAAGCGCGCGTCAGAACTGCAGAACTGGTCTGCTTTTCAGGCGAATTTACCACTTCTGAAGAGGCTCGTTCCATGAAAAAGATCAACGCTTTCGCGTTTGCAGGTATCTCTTCACCTCAAGGCTTTATGGAAAGCCTCAAAAATGAGGGTGTAACCATTCAGGCACACCGTTTTTTCCGCGACCATGAACCCTACAATGCCAAAAAGCTGGAGGCCATACGCCGCGAAGCCGAATCCAAAGGACTGAGTCTGATCACGACAGAAAAAGACTACTTCCGGATGCTTGGCAACCCGGAACTCATCCGTATTCTTACGTCAAGACCCTGTTACTATCTGAAAATCGAAACCGAAATATTTGAGGGCAAAGAGATACTGCAGTCAATGCTCCGAAAAGCCGTGGGAATGAAGTGACAATTGACCATGGATAATTGTCCGTTGTCAATTATCCTTTTATGATTTTGGAGATTGCCTTGAACTGTTCACCCTCGGCCACACGCAACAGTTCGAATATGGCCATTTCCGTGCTGGTAAGGGAAGCGCCGGCTTTTTCAATGCAACGAATGCCGAGAAGCCTGTTTTCTTCCGTTCTGGACGAAACGCAATCAGTCACCAGGTGAACATTATAACCAAACTCAACCAGATCCACAGCCGTCTGGTAAACGCAAACATGAGCCTCAATACCGGCAACAAGAATATCATTACGATTGAATGAACGAAGCTGCCTCATGAACTCCGGGGTTCCGCAACAACTGAACGAAAGTTTCTCGACCGCTACATTATCCGGCAGCAGTTCCTTCAGAGACTCAATGGTGGAACCCAGCCCTTTCGGGTACTGCTCCGTCAAAAGAATCGGAACATCAAGAATGGCACAAGCTTTAGCCAACTTGCCGATATTGGTTTCAAGAGTTGCTGACTGCACAACACCCTGCGCCAGTCGACCCTGAACATCAATAATCAGCAATAACGTTTCCTTGGGAGTAATCATCTCGATATGTTGAATAAAAAGCTTGAAAACAGACTTGACAAATCACAAAAAAATCAGAATACAACCCTGACCAGCAGGAGAAAGGAGACCTTACGCGCCACAGATATAAGCGCTCAGTAACAAGTCTCTCCGTAATTCGTTCTAAACTGAGATTCGGGATTATGGCACATCATTCTTGAATTACATGTAGATCAGTTTACGCTGTGGCTTGTATACTACGGAATCAATTCTTGAGGAGCACTTACCTGTGTTTCAATAAATTTGATTATAACTATTACACTAACCCCGTTAGAATTTAACAATAATTTCCATGAAAAAAACAGGCCTTCTCCTCTCCTGATGCGGCTTTTTTGAGGCAATATCCTCATTGAATCAGCACGCATTGCCAGGG
>CAIPKT010000069.1 GCA_903865705.1 uncultured Chlorobiaceae bacterium | reverse complement strand
CTGGCTGTATTTTCCTTTCTTCAGGTCAGCGCGAACTTTGGTCAGTAATGCAGCACGAGAGAGTGAATTTTTGCAGGCATACATCTCCTTGCAGAAATAGTAGGTAAATGCTCCATGCCAACCGCCGGCAATGTTAGCATCTGCACTGGTCTGATCGGCACGGCATGCTGCCCAAAGAATGTCATGAACAACACCTTTTTCAAGCAATCCGTGACGAAGTCCGCGGGAACGCTTGCTGTCTACTTCTTCGAATGCCTCAAGCGAGGGCGGCGGCAGATAGCGCGGTGTGCGATCAAGCAGCATGTCAATGGCCTTCAAACCAGTACCGCTGTGGCAAGTATCCAGATAAACTTCCAAAAGCACATTGGCCGGTAATTGAATAAAAAGATCACGCAGTTCGTCATCAACGATGATATGGCTGGTATCCCACTGGTTTCCGGACTGTGCAAGGTCATGAGGGCAGAACGCTTCGTCGGCACGGTCCGGCTCATCACCGCTCAGGTCTGGCACCTGGGTGCCATGACTCGACAAGCTGAACACGAGATAAGAGTATGTCCCCGCCTTTGCACCATCTACCATCGCTTTAAGACTAACCATAATATTTGCCTTCGTAGCCTGGGCATCAGTCAGCACGGTGATGTCGCTGCCTTGAAAACCAAGCAGTTTCTGCAGCAAAGCCGACATCTCATTGGCATCGTTCACACAACCCTGCAACGCAGCGCCTGGATAGTTCTTGAACTGATTAATTCCGACACACAAAGCCTTTTTGTTCGAAGTGGGCATAGCTTTCCTCCTTTATTGTGTACTGGTAAAATGAAAAAAAGACACCCTGTTACCAGCAAGCTGAGCGTCTCGTTGCTTATCGTCTCGCAAAATTTTAATAGGACGCCATTATTCCCCTCTGAGAGATAATTTCAGTGGGGATATCGTTTCTGGATTAATAAATACTGAAATCATATCACAAAAGAGAGTAAGAATCGGAATATATCGCACAATACCACTGCAAATTTATCTCAATTTCACTCTTTTGCTGCGAAATAACAAATAATTCAACTCTTTCTGACATTGCCATTTTTACCCTGCGCATTGCAAATGCCGTTTACCCCTCTTCGCTTCTTTTCGCTATATTGAGCGGATAATTTTGGCACAACCCTTAAACCAATAACGCCATGGCCATGACCGTCGAGATCAAAAACGGCAAGCTCTGCATAGAGATTGACCTTGAAACACCAACCCCGTCTTCGTCAGGCAAAACGCTTGTTGTTGCAAGCACGCACGGCAATACGGTCACGAACGTGATGATTGAAGGCAAACCGGTAACTATCGGCCTGAACGCCTATATCAAGAAGTAGAAGATGCCATTCGCATCTTTGAAGCAAAGCTCTAACATATAAATTACATGGACACCGTTTTTTCAAATCCCGCGCATCTCTATTCAAGAGCGGAGGTACTTTCAAATCCATGCCCTGTTGCCAAAACACATGGTGTTTACGCTTGGTTCTTCAAAGAGGTTCCGCCGGGTGTACCCGTTGAAGGGTGCCTTACCCACGAAGGGCTGACCCTGCTCTATATCGGGAGCTCACCGGATAAAAAAGGGGAAGCAAACGCAACGCAAACTATCCAGCAAAGGGTTCGTTACCACTTCAACGGAAAATCTGACGGGTCAACGCTGCGGCGCTCCTTAGGCATCCTGCTGGCAAAAAAAAGCGGGTTCCCTCTCAGAATGGTCGGAAATGGCAAAAAGATGACGCTCACGAGCAAGGGCGAACTATGGCTCGACGAGTGGATGCAGGAAAACGCTTTTGTGATCTGGGTTGAAAATGATCAACCGTGGGATCTTGAAAATGAACTTTTCCATGCCATCCCGATACCGCTTAACATTCAGGGAAATAAACATCACCCTTTTGCGGCGGAGCTTACCCGGATAAGAACGGAGGCCATAACAAACGCAAAATATTCGCCGGTTGTTGACGAAAAGTAATAACCGGTTGTAAAAAATATTGCCGAAAAGGCACCTGATAATTGAACCAGTCAAGCTTGTGATACACGAAAATAAAGTTGAACTCATTGCGCCTGCTGGCGACATGACCGGATTACTGACCGCATTGAAGGCCGGCGCAGATGCGGTCTACTTTGGAGCTGAAGGCTATAATATGCGTGCCGGAAGCAGTAATTTCACTCCGGTTGACTTCCCTGCCATTCAATCCCTCTGCAAGGAATTCAATGCAAAAGGGTATTTGGCCCTGAACACCATTATCTATGATGGCGAGCTGAAAAAGATGACGCAGACGGTTACGGCAGCCAAAAAAGCGGGATTCGATGCGGTGATCTGCTCGGACATGGCGGTGATTGAAGCAGCCCGGAAAACCGGAATACCCTTTCATATCTCGACGCAAGCGTCGGTGAGCAGTTACAGCGCGGTAAAGTTCTATGCCACCCTCGGGGCAAAAATGATTGTACTGGCCAGAGAACTCACCCTTGAGCAGGTGCGCCATATTATCAGCCAAATAAAGGCTGACGGGCTTGACGTACAAATCGAGTGCTTTGCTCACGGAGCCATGTGCGTCGCCGTTTCGGGGCGCTGTTTCATGTCGCAGGATCTTTTCGGCCGATCGGCAAACCGGGGAGCGTGCGTGCAGCCCTGCCGCCGTCAGTATATCATTACCGATCCGGAAGAGAACGAGGAGCTTGAGCTTGGTACCGATTATGTCATGAGCCCGAAAGACCTCTGTACCGTGGAATTTATTGATGTGCTCATGGATGCTGGAATTACCGCCTTCAAAATTGAGGGAAGAAGCCGCAGCCCTGAATATGTACATACGGCAACAAAAGCCTACCGCCGCTCGATTGACTTCTGTACCACTCGCCGCAACGATCCCGAATTCAGAAACGAGTACAGCAAACTTACAACACAGCTCAAAGAAGAGCTTGCCACGGTATACAACCGCGGATTTTCGAAAGGGTTTTATTTTGGAAAACCCCTTGATTCCTGGGTACGGGAGTACGGCTCACTGGCCAAAGAGAAAAAGACCTATATCGGAGAGGTTCAAAAATATTACCCGAAAGTGGAGGTAGCAGAGATCCTGATTTTTGCACGGGGTCTTAAAAGCGGTGAAAAGCTCTCCATTCAGGGACCGAAAACCGGAGTTGTCACCGTGATTGCCGACTCCTTTTTAACCAACGACCGGCATGATATTGATGCCGTAAAAGGCGACAACGTCACCGTCAAGTGTGCAAAGGTCAGAAAACACGACAAAGTTTACCTGCTGGAAACACGGCAATAGGGTTTCCCCCGCTGGCGGTGCGTCAAAAAGCTGAAAAAACAAACGTTCTTTTCTCTTCCCGCAAGCTTTTGCGTACATTTACAAATATAGTACTGATCGTTTCAGAACATCCGAAGACGGAGCCTGTGTCATGATTTACAAGGTCATTTCAAAAACAGAGTTCAGGAAGTTCATCGATGCAATCGTCAAGCACAACAATGCCTACGGGCCTCAGCAGGTCGATACCGGGAGCGGCGGCAAGCCGATCTACCAGTTCATGCCTGTAAAATCTTCCGATGAAATTGATTTTGACTATTCGGTAACCCACTCTTCAGCCAAGCATTTTTTCCTGCCTTTCCGCGACGAACTGTCGCGATTCAACTTTGAAGACGGAAACTGGGAACAGGAGGTGCGCTACGAAGCACCGCCCAGAATCCTGATTGGGCTCAGGCCATGCGATATCAGTGCAATCAACATGCTCGATGAGGTCATGCTCAATGGCCCCTATCCTTCGCCATACTACCTTGCGCGCAGGAAAAACACCTTTATCATCGGTATGGACCACCTTCCCCTGCCGGACTGCTTCTGCAAATCGATGAACCGCCATACGGTCAACCACGGATTCAACCTTTTCTGCTCGGACATCGGCGACAAGTACTACCTTTCTATCAACTCCTCCAAGGCCTATTCGTTCCTCAAGGAGTTCATTATCGAGGAACCCTCATACGAAGACAACTGTCTCCTGATCGAACGGCGCAAAACGATCAAACAGAGCTTCGAGACCAATATCGAGGTAACCGGCCTGCCTGTTTTCCTCGACATCGAGTTCGATTCACCCATTTGGCAGAAATGGGGCGATAAGTGCCTGAGCTGCGGCTCCTGCGCAATGGTCTGCCCTACCTGTTACTGTTACAGCGTCGAAGAGCGTTTCGATGTCGACTTGAAAGGCTCTTCACGGCAGAACCACCTTTACTCATGCAACCTCGTCGATTTCGCCCAGGTTGCCGGCGGCCATAATTTCAGACCCAGGAAAGGAGACCGGCTTAAATACCGATACTATCACCACTACCGCGGGTTTGCTGCAAACGATAACCAGCAGATCTGCGTAGGGTGCAACCGTTGTGGCCGTGCGTGCCTGGCAGACATCAACCCGAAAGACGTCATCAACGATCTCAGACTGGAACGAGAATCATGCATGATATGCGTTTTACCCTCCCCGGACAAGACCTGAACCGCGAACCGTTTGCGTTGAAGTCTCCGGACTTCAAGAAAAAATGCGAAGTTATGATCACCGACCGGGGCTACAAGTGCCGGATCACCAACACCGTCCCCATCTCTTCGCAGGAGAAGCTGTTCCTCCTGCGCATTGTGGACCCTGTGGAGCGCCAACTCTTCAACTTCAGGCCGGGCCAGTTCCTCATGCTCGAAGTGCCTGGATACGGCGAGATACCGCTCTCCATATCGAGCGACAACAGCAATCATGAATTCGTCGAGATCTGCATCCGTAAGGCAGGTCACGTAACATCAGCCATGTTCGAAGCCAGGCAGGGAGCGATCGTCTCCATCAGAGGACCTTTTGGTACCTCATTCCCCATGGAGGCGATGGAAGGCTGCAACGTGCTGCTGGTTGCCGGAGGGCTCGGCATAGCCCCGGTGCGCGCACCCCTCTTCTGGATCAGCAATCACAGGGACAAGTTCAAGAACGTCTATCTCCTCTATGGGGCAAAGGAGCCGTCCCACCTTCTCTTCAGTTATCAGTTCGAAGAGTGGCAGAAAGTGAGCGACATCCGACTTATGACCATCGTTGAAAAACCTGACGAATCCTGGAAAGGCAGAACAGGATTGATCACGGCACTTTTCAACGAATTCTCCTTCGATTCGAAGAAAACGTTCGCCATCGTTTGCGGACCGCCCGTCATGTTCAAATTTGTCTGCAACTACCTCGATGGCAAGGGCATTCCGATGAACCGGATGTTTGTGTCGCTCGAACGCAGGATGCACTGCGGCATGGGCAAGTGCTGTCGCTGCATGGTCGGATCAACCTTCACCTGCCTGGACGGCCCTGTTTTCGACTATTGGTCGGTCATGAACCTCAAGGAAGCGATATAGGGAGAATCTCATGAACCATCTCGGTTTCAAAATCAGCAAAATGAAGATCGGCTCGTTCGACTTCACCTGCTGCGAAGGGTGCCAATTGCAACTGGCCAACAAGGAATCGACCCTGCCCGATTTTCTCGGATTACTCGATATCCGCAACTTCCGTGAAATATCCTCAGAACGGCACGACGACTACGATGTTGCCCTCGTCGAGGGAAGCATCACAAGAAGCGACGAAATCGAGCGACTCAAAGCGATCCGCGCACAGGCCAGCGTGCTTGTCGCTTTTGGCTCTTGCGCCTGCTTCGGCGGTGTTAACAGCCTCAAGAACAAAATCCCGGCGGAGGAAGCTGTCAAAGGGGTCTATGGCGACAAAAAGATTGATACGATGCCCTCGACAAAAATCAGCGATATCGTCACCGTCGATTTCATGATCCCGGGGTGCCCGGTCTCCAAGGATGAGGTGGAACGTGTCGTGATCGGTATTGTGACACGATCACTGGACACCCTGCCGAAATACCCGGTCTGTGTCGACTGCAAACAGAGGCTCAATACCTGTCTGTTCGACCTCGGAGAAGTGTGCCTCGGCCCAGTCACCAAAGCGGGTTGCGATGCTGTCTGCCCATCAGGCAAAACCCCCTGCCTCGGTTGCCGTGGACCAGCCGACGACATCAACTTCCCCTCCTTTCTCCAGCTCGTCAAAGACAAAGGGCTCAGCCAGGACGACATGCGGGAAAAACTGACCTTTTACAACGGCTTTGCAGATTATCTCGACCATGAAAGTTGATTTCAACATCGATATACACCACCTCCCGAGAGTAGAGGGGCACGGCAACATTCACATTTCGGTGAAAGACGGAAAGCTCGCAGATGCGACATGGGAGGTGATCGAAACCCCCAGGTTCTTTGAAATGATGCTGAGAGGCGTAAGCGCCGAAAGGGCATCTTTTCTGACCTCCCGCATCTGCGGAATCTGTTCGATCAGCCATTCGCTGGCCAGCATCAGGGCGCTCGAACGAGCCATGGAAATAGAACCGCCGAAGGCGGCAAAAGCGATAAGGCTTTTGGCCATGCACGGCGAAACCCTGCAAAGCCATGCACTGCACCTCTTCTTCCTTGCTGCGCCTGACTTTTTGGACATGCCGAGCATCGTTCCGATCCTGCATTCCCATCCCGAAATCGTGAAAGCAGGGCTCCTGCTCAAAGAGCTTGGCAACGAAATGAGCATTGCCACAACAGGCCGTGCGACCCATCCAGTCAGCCTCGTACTTGGCGGAGTGAGCAAAGCTCCCTCGAAACAGCAGCTTAAAGAGCTGAAGGAGATGATCATAAAACGCAGGACGGCCCTCGTCATAAGCACCGACTTTTTCAGGACGCTCTCAATTCCGGAGTTCGTTCGGGAAACTGAGTTCATTTCACTGCGCAACGGCCATGACTATCCGTTCATCGGTGGCGACCTGGTATCGACCGATGGTGTCGTCCGTGACGAGAACGACTACCTGCAGATGACCAACGAATACCTCTGCGACTTCTCGACATCGAAGTTCACCCGCCTGAGCCGCCAGTCCTCTGCTGCAGGGGCACTTGCCCGGTTCAACAATAATTCCAGGCTGCTCGGGCATCGTGCTCACGAGATCGCAGCATCCTTCGGCCTCGAGCCGATCTGCCACAACCCGTTCATGAATAACATCGCCCAACTCGTGGAGTGCCACCACATCTTCGAAAACGCCGAAATGCTGATCGAAAGTCTGCTTGACGACGACCTGCAGGAGATCAGGACGACATACAAACCTAAAGCAGGCGCCGCAACCGGAGCGGTTGAAGCACCTCGAGGAATTCTCTACCACCACATGGAAACGGACGATGACGGCAAGGTAGTCAAAGCCGACTGCATCATCCCGACAACCCAGAACAACGCCAATATCCATTACGACCTGAAGGCGCTGGCCGCCGAGGCCGTGAAGGAAGGGAAAACAGACCGTGAAACTGAGAAGCTCTGTGTAATGCTTGTGAGGTCATACGACCCCTGTATATCATGTTCGGTGCACTGAGGGGCTTTTTTCAGAGGCACTATCTTTTTGCCTGTTGCATCCTTCTGATTTTTCGGCTATTTTTATCCTCAATGATAAAAACAGCCGAGTCATGCCATAACCGTTTCGTAAACCTCTTCACCGCCGCAAGCCCTTCGGATTCCAGCACCACATCGACTTCGACCTGATCCTTGTCACGGAAATGGCTGAAGGCGACAGCTTCTTCATGCCAACTGGCCAATCGTCGCAACTCCTGATAAACGAATGTTTCCAGCAGCCTGCCAAACAGCGAGCGATCCCCCCACAGGGAGTTACCGTTCAATCCAAGCAAGGCGCAGGCCAGTCCAGTGTCACCTACATGCAGCTTGGGTGTCTTCACCAGACGCTTCATCCGGTTCCTGTGCCATGAAGGCAATTCGTCCACCAGTCGGGCCAGCGTGGTCTTGCCGCACTGCCGCGGCCCGTGGAGTAGAACCACCGGCGAATCTGCCAGAGCTTCCACAATGCGCGGGCGCAGAAAACGGGGATGGATGGTCTCTTCACTCATGACGGCTATATGTAATTCAATCTTCGGCCAATTGCAAGATTCTGTTCGTCTAATTGTCGGCGATGATGCGTCCAGTTGTCAATATAGATAACAATGATCACATCGCCACAAAGATACCAAAGAGGTCGATCTGCTCATTCATCAGGATAGTACACTCTATCCGGTCGAAATAAAAAAATCGGCAAATCCGGGAAAAGATGCCATTCGCCATTTCCAGGTGCTTCAAACACTGAAACAACCCATCGGGCAGGGATGCATCATCTCGCTGGCCCCCATGTATCTCCCGATCACATCAACCATCGATAACGTATGAACTTGCAACAAAAAAATGGACACCCTAAGAAGCCATAGCTCTTGGTTGTTGTTTATAACGTAAAAACTCAACAGGCGATTTATACCCTAATGTTGAGTGCTTCCGTTTCCGGTTGTAAAAGACCTCAATATATTCAAACAGGCTGTGTCGGGCCGCTTCTCGAGTTCGGTAGTGTTCAGAATACACCAATTCTGTTTTCAGGGTTTTGAAAAAGGTTTCTGTGACGGCGTTGTCATAGCAGTTGCCTTTGCCGCTCATACTCTGAATCAGGCCATGTTTCGCAAGCTTTTTCCTGAAGGATACACTCGCATATTGGACACCTCGATCCGAATGAATAACTACGCCATGAGGTGGATTCCGGTGCATCAATGCCATATCCAGAGCTGGATTTACCGTTGTTTCAGCCGTCATTCGCTTGCTGAATGAGTGCCCGATAATTTTACGATTGTACAGATCCATAATAACTGTCAGATAAAGCCAGCCGCTGCCAGTCCAAACGTACGTCAGGTCACTTGTCCAGGCGTCATTGATAAAATCAGCCTTAAACACTTGATCCAGAAGATTATGAGCAATCGGTTCCTTATGGTTTGAATCTGTCGTTACCTTGAATTTCTTAGCCACTTTAGACCGAATCCCCATAGATCGCATTAACCGGGCTGTTCTTGGCCTACTGCACTGAAAACCTTCCTCTTGCAGGCAAACAGCAATCCGAGGACTACCATAGATTTCACGATTCTCCTTATGGATCCTTCTGATAGCTTCCTTCACTTTGCTGGTTTCTATACTACGGTTGCTTTCAGATCGCTGTGTCCACTGGTAATATCCGCTGACAGAAACATCCAGAACTCTGCACATGGTTCTGACAGCGAAAATACTCTTATAACCTTCAATAAATGAATATTTTAGAAGGGTGTCCTTGAGAACACAGCAAGTGCTTTTTTTAATATTTCTCGTTCTTCGGTTACTATCCGAAGTTCGCGTTCCAGCTTGCGGAACCGTTCGTCTTCTGGATCTTTCAGATGCCCGCTTCCGGGAAACGGTGCCGCCTTGTTTGCTGAATATTCCTTTTCCCACCGGCGCAGCAAATCAGCCCTGATTCCTAAACTGGTGGCAGTCTCTATAATTGATTTATTGCTTCGCATCATCAGTTCAACGGCATCAACCTTGAACTCTTTGCTGTACTTCCTGCGACTCTCGTTGCCTGTCGGTGTCATGTCTCATATCTCCTTTTGTTTGAAGATATGACTTCTCACACTGTCCACGAAAATATAGCAAGTTCAGTACCAGCGGGAATGGTGTAAACCGGAATCAGGAATACAAGACCCATAGAGGGACAAACCAATGGATCCGTTTTTGAACAGGATATGAGCATGGCGCGTCATCAGAGCAAAGGCGTAGATGCTTATCCCCGATGTTTTCGCCAGCAATCTCACTCGGTAAAGAAATTCGGTTCTGTCTGAATTATCACGAATGATACCGCCTTGTTTGATTACACTGATAATCACATGATGCATCGATCCCAGAGCCACATGTCTCGCTCCTCGTGGCATATGGCTCTATTGACTTCAAGCTTTAAAGAGCTTATCCCATACATCCTGAATATTTCTAACCGCAAAACACAATCTTCTATGCTATTGCACTGCGACCCCTATCTGCTCACATGTGCTCCTGTTTTTATCGCATTTTCATGTCGATGGATTCATGCGTGGCGAACTGCGACGCCCAACGCCTTGCTCACCGGTAAATCAGGAGCGCAGCGAGAAATTTTATCCGAGTGCAGCAACTTGTTATGCATGATTCTACTAGCCGTTGGCTAACGTGTAGGTACGCCTAAATACGCCAACCCACGCCTTTAAACTTTTCAACAAAAGCGGCGATTTTTTGAAAAACACTCTGTTTTTTAGTCAGGTATTGCGGGTTTAACGGGCTCATTTTAGGAAGAATGGCATTGAGCTCAGTGCCATTGTCACTTGCAAATTCTCGCTTCAGCGAGGTTGAGATATAACGCTTGGCCGCTTCTGTATTCAGGTTCTCAGAGCTAATAAGCGCTTCTGCTTCGCGTTGCTGCTCGGCTTGCGCAAAGGTGAAAAAGGCATCAATAACAGTGGCTTTATCATTAATCGTGTCAAGGTCGGTTTGATTGATAAAATCCACCAGTAAACTCTCTTTCGCACGGTTGCCAAGGCTGGCACGAATCACCCGACGCACGTCTTCAACCAGCGCTCCTTTGTCTTTAACTTTTTTATTGTTCTCAAAAATCAATTCCAAAATGTAGTCCAGGTTGATCTCTTGTGATTTGAGGAGATCTACCTCAAAAACCACGTCATCCCAATCAATGGTGGATTTCTCTTTGTCGGAGGCAGCTTTTTCACGGCGAAGCCAATCGCGAATATCGTTATAGGTTGATCGATAATCCTGTATTTTACGTTCAGTTGGCATCTTAATCGCTCGCAACGCCTTAAGATCTTCGTCGCTTACATAATGATGAGCTTTGAATGCCTCAACAGCCTCTGCGTCCTCCATATCGATGCTTTGCAAGGCTTTCAGGCTGGCAAATTCATCGTAGTTTTGCAGCACGTTCTCTACGCGCAAATATTCACCAAATAATTTTGCGAAAGCCTTTTTATCGGCCTCTTTAACAATCTCATCAGGGTTGGGGTAGCGTTGCTGTAATTCCGTTACCACCACCCTATAGCCCCGTCGGGCTTCACCGGTGACCACATCGGTAAAGCCTTCCATGTATTCCTTATAACTCTTTTCCAGCACCACATTTTTGGTGTTTGTATCACCAAATAGCGTAATGGCATCGATGGTAGCCTGTTCTAAATCTCGAAAGGTAATGATATTACCAAAGGTCTTTGTCGCATCATAAATACGATTGGTGCGCGAATAGGCCTGCATCAATCCGTGATAACGCAGGTTTTTATCGACAAATAAGGTATTTAGCGTGGGGGCATCAAAACCGGTTAAAAACATGCCCACCACAATCAGCAAGTCGATTTCCTGGTTTTTGACGCGCTTGGCAAGGTCGCGGTAATAGTTTTGAAAGCCATTGCTGTCTACGCTAAAGTTGTTTTTAAACAACGCGTTATAGTCGGCGATGGCCGCGCTTAAAAACTCTTTGGCGCTGCTGTTCATGGCTGAAACTTCAAAGCTTTCGTCCAGAATCTCGCCCACGGCATCTTGTTCTTCGTTGGCAGCAAACGAGAAGATGGTAGCAACCCTCAGTGGCTTATCAGTCTCTTTCTGCAATTGATTGAACGACTCATAATATAGCTTGGCGGCATCCACACTGCTCACAGCAAACATGGCATTAAAGCCTTTGGCACCGGCTTGCAGACGATGAGTTTTCTGCCGAAAGTTATTCAGAATGTACTGGGATATTTCCCGAATTCGGTCGGGGTGCAACAAGGCTTGCTTGTTTTCTGCCGCGTTGAGTTTTTTCTCATCCTGTTCAGTTTCAATCGCCTTAAACTGAGGGCGCACATCGTTGTAGTCCACCTTGAACTTTAACACTTTTTCATCGCGAATGGCGTCGGTAATCACATAAGAGTGCAATTCACGACCAAACACGCTGGCAGTGGTCTCGGCCCCCAAGGCGTTTTGCGGAAAAATCGGTGTGCCGGTAAAACCAAACTGATAAAACCTTTTGAATTTTTTCTTCAGGTTTTTCTGTGCCTCACCAAATTGGCTACGGTGCGCCTCATCAAAAATAAACACCACTTGCTTGTTGTAAACAGGCAAGTCTCCTTCACTTTTCATCAGCTTATTGAGCTTCTGGATGGTGGTGACAATTATTTTGTTGTCGTCCTTATCGAGGTTGCGCTTGAGGCCGGCGGTGCTGTCAGAGCCATTGACGCTATCCGGCGAAAAGCGCTGGTATTCCTTCATGGTCTGGTAATCCAGATCTTTACGATCCACCACGAAGAATACCTTATCGATAAAATCCAGCTCAGTCGCCAAACGCGCCGCTTTAAAGCTGGTTAAGGTTTTGCCCGAGCCGGTAGTATGCCAAATGAAGCCGCCACTTTCGGGCTTGCTCCAATTTTTGGCTTTATACGAGCTCTTAATCTTCCATAAAATGCGCTCGGTAGCGGCAATCTGGTAAGGACGCATCACCAGTAGCGTGTTGCTGACATCAAATACCGAATATTGCAGCAGCACATTGAGCAGAGTGTTTTTCTGGAAGAAGGTAGTGGTAAAGTCTTTTAAGTCTTTAATCAGGCTGTTGTCAGCCTTCGCCCAGTTCATGGTGAAGTCAAAGCTGTTTTTGTTGCGCTGGGTGGTGTTGGCAAAATAACGGCAGTCGGTACCGTTGGAAATAACAGACAACTGCAAATACTTATACAAGGAATGCGCGCTATTAAAGCTCTCTTTACTGTAGCGGTGCACCTGATTAAAGGCTTCACGAATTGCCACACCGCGCTTTTTCAGCTCTACCTGCACCAAGGGCAAGCCGTTGACCAGCACGGTCACATCATAGCGATTGGCGTGGGTGCCAGTTTGTTCAAACTGCTTGATCACCTGCACTTTATTGCGTGCAATGTTCTTTTTGTCTAACAGATAAATGTTCTGAATATGCCCGTCATCAAAAACAAAATCGTGGATGTAGTCATCATGAATCTTGCGGGTTTTGTCGATAATGGTGTCGCTGGGTTTATCCAGCCAGGTTTCCACAAATCGCAGCCACTCGCCCTCTGAAAACTGCATGTTATTCAGCGATTGCAACTGCTCACGCGCATTGGCCAGCAGCTTCTCGGACGTGTTTAAGCCGAGGAGATATTCATAGCCCTGATTCTGCAAATCCTGAATAAATTCCCGCTCCAAGTCGCCTTCGCTTTGGTAGCTTTCATTCACCTGCCATTCCTTGGTGTATTTATCCAGAACGATAAAGTTGTTCGATTCTGCGATGGGCGTGGTGTAGCTAATCATTCTTTTTGCCTATTTTTGATAACTGCAATTGCCTGGCGTTTTGCGCGCTGACAACCTTTTTACCCGTTTCTGCTTCCAATTTCAGTTTAGCTTCTTTGGCAACACCGCCACCACGTTTTGCCACATCCTCATGTTCTGCAAACGACTGAGGGTTAACGACTTCTGAAATCTCTTTGGTGGACAACTCTGCCAGCATATTCATCACCAATTCTTTATTGGTCATGTTGTCACGCAGGTTCTCCTTTTTAAGCCCTTTGTATTGCTTGTATTCTTTGGCGGTTTTTCCTGCCCAGGTTTTGTAAATCACATCGGTTAAAAAGGCAAATTCGCCGCCCTCCTGCAAGCCGTGCTTCTTCCACTCGTCGGTTAATTCTTTGCGGATCTCTATGCTTTTTAGCCGTTGGTTGATCCAATTGTTCGAGTAACCCAGGCGCTTATAATCCAGCATAGCCTGTTCTATGGATAACTCAGGGTCTTGCAGTTGCTCCAAGCGTTGATTTGCCACCTCAGCCAACCACAGTTTAAAAGGCTCTGCTTTTTTAGAGGGGATAGACTGAATAATTCGGAATAACTGCTGGTTGGTCGCTGCCAGCGTCTTTCTCAATTTGCCCGAGGCAGACTGCATGGCTACCTGGGGACAATTTGTCCCTACGTACTCGCCTAATTGTTCGTCCCTCTTGCGCAGCTTCTTTAAATAATCTGTGGGGTTCGCACTGTCTGTGAGCGCTGCAACCACATCAACAACAGAAAAAAACCACTCTTCCTGTTCGCCGTCCCAGTAACTGCGAATGCCCTTCTCTTTAAACAGTATGATTTTAGAGTGCTGATCCATTGGCATTCTCTTTTATTTCTTCCTGTTGCCAAAAGCCATAATTTGTTACCAAGTGCTTAAGTAACAGCGCGACCGTATTCTTTTCTGGCCCACTTGGTTCAGCGACGGCTTCATTCGATAAAGTTGAATGACTCGTAAATTGAATAATGCGGTTTAAATAGGCCTGTTTATCGTCAGGCAAGAGCTCCGACCATTTCGAGTAACCCAGAAAATTTGCGGTTTTCTCATACAGGTTACGTAGCAGTGTAAAGTGGTATTTTTGCACCTGATTCTCTGCAATCGCGTGTTCAATCGTTTGCTTTAAATACAGGTGATAGGAAAAGCTCTGGTTGGAGTCGCCTTTTTTTTCAACAAGGGCAAAGGTGCCATCTTCAAAACGCTCTAACAGATAGCAGGTTTTGCTGTTAAGTTCATTGTAGAGAACGTTGTAAAACAGCGGGTTATGAGTTGTTACTATAAATTTCAGGCCTGACTGGCTGGATTTTATTAACTCCGCCAAATTGACGGCCAGCTCAATTAAGTGGTTCTCATCCAGTGAACTTACCGGGTCGTCAATGAACACATATTCCAACTGGTCAAAATCGTTGGTTTCACGATCACCGGGTTCTGCAACATTGAGAATGCTAATAACCTGTTCGAGAAGCGTGTAGAAAATACTCCAGATAAAATTGCTTTCTTCGCCGTTGGAGATTTTCAGATTGCCTGAGTGTTTATCATCGCCGCGCTCAAGAGAAAAAGTCACTTCCGAGAAAGCCTTTACAGTGATCTCTTTATCGTCCTTGTCTTTGACTTTATATTCTTCATTGAATCGCGGCGTTAACTTCTCATTGGCGTAGCGCTGGAAGTTGGTAATGATATTTTGATCTTGACCTTGATCTTTCAGAATCCAATCGGTAAATGAATTGGGCTGAATTTTTAGTTTAGGCTCGGCATCTAGCGCTAAATCGTTATCCCAGTAAAACAAGTCTTCAGTAAAGGCGTTGTAGTAAAGGATTTTGGTGCGCGACAACTCAGGTTGATCAACGTCGTCTTCTGCATTATTGTTTTTTGGCGCAATGAGCTGTTTAAACTCCCGCGACAGTCGTGTTTTACCCATACCATTAAAGGCATAAATAAGCTGTACCTTTGGAACGGGTTTAGTTTCTGTAACTTCCTTGGTTTTTTCAGGTACAGTTTTTTTGACTGTTTTGGGTGTACTCAGTTGCTGAGCTATTTCCGTTAGCGTCTTATTCATCTTATGCCGCTATCTCTGGTTTTGGGAAACTCAACAGCAAATTACGGTAGTGCTCGTACTGCTTGTTGCGCAACTCAATCTCACGCGGCAACCCTTCGCTGATGGAGTTGGTTAGGGCATCGAATTTATCCAGGATAGCAACGATACGCTCCTTTTCTTCGGGGGGGGGATTTGGAATGCTGATGCTGTTCAAATTCTTTTGATTTAGTTTTGGTTGAGCTGATCCTGAGATATACGGCGTTAAATCAATGCTATTTAAATAATATTCGACGTATCTTCGCTCAGAGTATGTCTCGAATTTGAGAACGTGTACGTGATTGTTTACCCAGCTTTTCCCGCTAATGCTAAAGGCTATTGGGGTATTTCTTGCCACCAAATTTGCGCCGTCTTCAGAAACAAGCAAAAAATCCCCATCCAAGATATAGTCTTTAACGTAATCGACAATGCCTGATGCTCCATAGTATGGAATATTGCCTGGGTCTCTTAAACCACTCGTGATTGGTTTTCGCATCGGATCAAGATTCTCTGCTAGCTTCTCTATGGTTTTCCTCTCTACTTCCCCTTCTTCAAAACTTAACAACCGATCGCGATAGTAATTGTATTGTTTTTTGCGGGCGGTCAGCTCGGCGGTCAGCTCGGCGGTCAGCTCGGTGAAGGCGTCCAAAATACGGACGATTTCTGCTTGGATAGTAAGGGGCGGGATGGGGAGTGATATTTTCGCCATATCTGTTGCAGAAACATCAATCACCTTTGTCCCTTTTGAGTACTTTCTTTTTTCATTTGCAAATACATCAGTTTGGGTGAAGTAGGCAAAATACTTCCCCAATATGAATTTATCGGGCTTAAAAATGGTTGCATGACCACCCGTCACGGCTTGGCGCTCACCTAAATAAACTACTGCTTTACCAACATCTTCTAGGTTTTCACTTGTATTTGTAATTACAACATCACCCTTGTTGACTTTTTTTAATTTCTCAGCGGTTTCAGGCGAAACAAAAGATGTTGTCGATGTAGTTGATAATCCGTAATAAGTATAAATCTGCCCATAGTGAATCGCTGGAATGCCAGATTCTGTAAAGTCGGCTTTCGGCAGACCATTTCCCCGAATTAATTCACCTACATCCCCCAACGCCTTCCATTCCACTTCAACGCCATCCAGCAGCTTTTCCATAAAATTAAACTGGCTCATTTTTTACGGCTCTCTTTTTTAGCCTGTTTTTCCAGTGAGGCAATGGTTTTCAGGTAGTCTTTTTCCACATTGTCCAGCGTTTTGGCTTTATATTTCTGGTATTCCAGCTTGGCTTTGTTTGCTGCCTGGGTATGCGAGATGTTACCGGCATTATCCAGTAGCTTTCTCCCTGTGGAGTTCAGGATGTTGTCCAGCTCGCGAACATAATCGGCCATGCGCATTTCACGCCGTTCTATGGCGTTTAACTCGGCCAAGTCAAAATAGGCCGAAACCAGATTATTCAGTATTCGTAGCTCCTGCTCGCTGAGGTAGTTTTTGGCAATCATAGCTTCGGCTTGCGTAGGCTGACTGCCTTTGAAATTGCTTAAGCCCGCAAAGGGTTTATCGCTATCCACGCGCAGGTAAATGATTTCGCTGGCGGTATGGCCGTGGGCGGCGTAATGCAGTTTGTTTTGTACGATTTTAAAAAACGTGAGGCTTTGCTCGCTGTCGGGGGTGTAGTCTGTTGCGGTGGCGTAGAGGTCGAGCGCTTGACGGTACATCACTTTTTCACTGGAGCGAATATCGCGAATGCGACCAAGCAATTCTTTCCAGTAATTTCCGCCACCGAGGTTTTTAAGGCGCTCGTCATTCAAGGCAAAACCTTTTTCAAGGTATTCCTTCAAAACTGTGGACGCATAGCGCCTGAATTGCACGCCACGCACCGAGCGCACACGATAACCAATTGCCAAAATCACATCTAGGTTATAGAGGGCTACCGTGCGTGAAACCTTGCGCTCGCCTTCTGTTTGAACTGTCAACTGGTGGTTGACAGTTGCTTTCTCGTTCAGCTCCTGGTCGTAAAAAATGGCCTGAATGTGCTTGCTGATATTTTGCTTGGTGGTTTGAAAAAGCTCGGCAATTTCTAATTGAGATAACCAAACCGTGCCGTTGTCAAGGCGTAAATCAATTTTGGTCGTGCCGTCTTCGGTGGTGTAAATAATGACATCGCTCATGGCTTACAGCTCCTCGCCTTCAATCTCCGTGACAATGGCATCAATATCCGCACGCAGTTGGTCGATTTTCGCAACCGTGATTCTTAGCTCGACATTGAGC
This sequence comes from uncultured Chlorobiaceae bacterium, assembly GCA_903865705.1. Taxonomy (GTDB): domain Bacteria; phylum Bacteroidota; class Chlorobiia; order Chlorobiales; family Chlorobiaceae; genus Chlorobium. Next base: position 9,918 of record CAIPKT010000069.1, on the reverse strand, counting down.
TGCGTAATATCAACCACTTCACGGTTGTCTTTGGCTTCCACATAGTTGCTGACCGACAGGTTGTAGTCATTCTCGGCGATGTCTTCAAAAGGCACCGATTTGGCAAAATGCTCAACATCCGCTTTGCTATCGAAGGCCTGCATAATTTTTTCGATATGTGCATCGGTGAGCGTGTTGTTATTGGTCTCTTTTTTAAACAGGCCGCTGGCATCAATAAACTGGGTGGTGGTGTCGGTTTTGTGTTTGGAGAGCACCAAGATATTGACGGCGATGGTGGTGCCAAAAAACAGGTTAGGTGCAAGTGAGATCACGGTTTCGACGTAGTTGTTATCCACCAGATATTGGCGGATTTTCTGCTCAGCACCGCCACGGTAAAAAATGCCGGGGAAGCAGACAATGGCCGCACGGCCTTTGCTGGAGAGATAACTGAGCGCATGGAGTACAAAGGCAAAGTCGGCTTTGGATTTTGGGGCTAAAACGCCAGCCGGGGCAAAGCGCTCATCATTAATCAGGGTTGGGTCGTCTGAGCCTTTCCACTTCACCGAATACGGCGGGTTGGAGACAATGGCATCAAAGGGTTTGTCATCACCAAAATGCGGATTTCGCAGCGTATCACCCAGTTGAATATTGAACTTGTCGTAGTTGATGTTATGCAAAAACATATTCATCCGTGCCAGGTTGTAGGTGGTGTGGTTGATCTCCTGGCCCCAAAAACCGTCTTCAATAATGTGCTCGTTAAAGTGCTTTTTGGCACGCAGCAGTAAGGAGCCAGAACCACACGCAGGGTCATAAATTTTATTGACGCCGGTTTGCTTGTGCATAGCCAGTTGTGCAATCAGCCCGGAAACATGTTGCGGGGTAAAAAACTCGCCACCGGATTTACCGGCATTGGCAGCGTAATTAGAGATCAGAAACTCGTAGGCATCGCCAAACAGGTCGATGTGGCTACCGTCAAAGTCGCCAAAGTCCAGCCCCTCCACCCCTTTGAGCACAGCGGCCAAACGGGTGTTTTTGTCAGCAACGGTATTACCGAGGCGGTTACTGGTGGTATCGAAATCGGCAAACAGACCTTTAATGTCCTGCTCCGATGGGTAGCCGTTGGCGGAGCTTTCGATGGCGGCAAATATGGCGGCCAAGTCGGTATTCAAGCTTTCGTTGGTGTTGGCGCTGGCGGCAATGCTGGCGAACAGCTCGCTGGGGTAGATGAAGTAGCCCTTGGTTTTAATGGCATCATCTTTGATTTCCGGGGTGATGACCTTATCAGCAAGCTCTGCATAGTTGATGCTGTCATCACCGCCTTCAATGTAACTGGCAAAGTTTTCACTGATAAAGCGATAGAACAGGGTGCCAAGTACATATTGCTTGAAATCCCAGCCATCGACTGCGCCTCGTACATGGTTGGCGATTTGCCAGATTTGGCGTTGCAGGGCGGCTCGTTGTTGGGTGCTTGTCATTATGTCTTTCTGTTTAAAATAGCCGTTAGCTCGAAATCGGCTCGGTATTATACAATTTAAAGCATTCCAATATAATCACTTGTTGGCATTGGAGTGCTTCATATTTTGCAGGCACCGCTCAAGAGTCGGGACGCGAGAGCTCTAAGTGTGCATAACAATATTTAGACTGATCTGCCTAACGCAGGAAAAGCAGAACGCTTCTTTCTGTATAACATCGTCAATATCATATTCACAGACCAGCCAATTAATTATATAAGCGCTCCTCAAGAGATTCCGTAGTATACAAGCCACAGCGTAAACTGATCTACATGTAATTCAAGAATGATGTGCCATAATCCTGAATCTCAGTTTAGAACGAATTACAGAGAGACTTGTTACTGAGCGCTTATAAAAGATTTAACGATATTAATAATCAATTAAATCTGTCAATTTATGCTGATCAGTCTAAACAGGAAATAAGCATGTCAACAGGGCTTTTATTACTCTCTGACCACCCTTGTTCAACCGTGCGTACAACCCATTATGGCACTTACATATTTATGCCCCAACACCGTATCGGAAGAAAAGAATAAGCCTCCATTAACCTTTCTCTTGCAAACTGGCTGAGACGCGCTATACCGAGACTTCGGGCGAGTTCCACCGGGTCGCCTTTGGTTGAAAGCAATTTATCAATTGCCCTAATCTCTTCCGTGCAGATATATTCGACCTTGTGCATTTCATCGTCACGCTCTTTCCAGCGGACGGGAGCACGGCGCTCCTCGAAGCTCTTTTCAGGCCAGAAAAAAAGCTGCCCGCTTCACAGATATGGTATTTACGGCGTTTGGCAATGGCGAGCACGATGTCCTGGATTTGTTTGCTGGCACGTTTGAAACCATGGAAACGGGCAATCCTTCTGGCGAGTACTTCTTCATGGATCGGGCCTTCTTGTTCTATGACGTGGACAATCGGATTGAGACCTGCCTGCTCGAAAACCGAAGCGAACTTCCTGCTCGGTGCACTAAAGAGAAAACTCAAAGAATTTCGACAAGCTCAATCTCAAACGTAAGCTGCTGCCCTGCCAGTGGATGATTGGCGTCAAGCGTTACTGCTGTATCACTGATATCAACAATCATCACAATGGCCTGCTGGTCATCGGGAAGCCCGACCTGGAGCTGCTGACCAATTTCAAGTTCCATATCAGCCGGAAACCGCTCGCGATCGACATCGGTAACCAGCTCTTTGCTGTGCACACCATAAGCCTTGTCGGCAGGAATAACGGAAACCCTTACCTCTCCTGGTGCCATATCAAGCACCGCTATGTCGAAGCCTGCTATAACCTGTCCACCCCCAATCGTAAACTCCAATGGCTCACGATCAGCTGATGTGTCGAACATCGTGCCATCATCAAGCGTTCCGGTATAATGAACTCTTACGGTATCCCCATTTTTTGCCTGCACCATGCACTCCTCCATTTTTAAATGATCAAAATAACCGTCCTATATTGTACAACGCAAATCATTGACCTTCCCTCTTAAAGAGCCCTACAACGATCCTGCTTTACCCTGATCCATCTCCATCGTCAGTTTCGGCAGCCATCCGGGATAGTTGCTTTTGATAAACTCGATCAACTGCTCACGAACCAGACAGCGCAGCTCCCAGACATTGGCGGAATTAGCCGCACTCACAAGCGCCCGAATCTCGACTGATTTATCGGTAATGTTGGTTATATGGAGTTTTGCCACACGGCCGTCCCATAGAGGAGTTGAGGCCAAAACCCGCTCCAGCTCATGGCGGAGTGTTTCGGGATTGACGCTATAATCCGTATAGAAAAACACCGTACCAAGCAGCTCGGCTGAAGTGCGCGACCAGTTCTGAAACGGACGATCAATAAACCAGGCTATGGGCACAATAAGCCGGCGCTGGTCCCAAAGCTGAACAACCACATAGGTCAGAGTAATTTCCTCAATTCTGCCCCACTCGTTTTCAACAACAACCACATCATCAATACTGATCGGCTGCGTTATGGCTATCTGAATTCCTGAAATAAGGGTCGCAAGGCTTTTCTGGGCGGCAAAGCCAAGAATCACGCCCGCAATACCCGCAGAAGCAAGAATGCTCAGTCCGACCTGACGAACCGTATCGAAGGTCATCAGCACACTGGATACAGCAAGGAGCACAAGAAGCACATTGAGGATCTTACGGGCAAGACTGACATGGGTAGAAATTTTTCTTGCCGATTCGTTTTCCCGGACTTTTGTTGCATAGTGCTGCAAAACAAACTGCTCAAACACCCTGAAAAGGCGCATGATGAACCACGATATCGCGATAATGGCAATTATGAGAAGGGTATGGCGAACCGCATCCCCTGTAGCAGCCGTGAGTGGCAGATAATGAAGAACTACAGCCAGAGCAATGAGAGAGAGAAGCGATCGGAATGGCCAGACCAAAAGTTCAAAAGGAATGCTGACATCCTTGATTGAGGCGCGGATTGCGGCTATGGCTTTCCGGAACAGCGAATTTGCCGCCAGATAACCAGCAAGGGCAGCCACAACTGCTATTACCGGTAACAGGTAACCATCCTGAAACAGATTCCAGGAACTCACGGTCGTTTCCATAGGTATGCAACAATAAGCTGAGCCCGGGCCGAATGACCCGGGATTATTATTTCGATAAGCTATCCTTTCAGACGGGCAAATTCATTTTTTGAACGGATTACGCAATCCTCAATAGCCATTCCGCCAAAATAGTTACCGGTCAGGAGCAGATTCTTTTTCCCTTTCAGCAGTGCGTCAGTTTTCTCAAGCCACTGATGATGATCCAGCTTCAGCGTTGGTACGGTATTGTGCTTTGATTCAGTATGCTCTATCTTCGAAAATCCGACCCCGAGCACCTCCGTAATACGGCTTCTTTTAATCTTTTCATCCAAACCCGCTTTGAAATGGAACACAAAACCGCGATAGTTTTCGTCAGGCACGGTATCGCGTGAAACCACCGAAAAGAAGACATCGTTGGGCGAAATAATAGCCGCAACCGGCTTCAGCTTTACATGCTCCTTGCGGACAATGACCCCGACGGAATCAACCAGAGCGGCCTTGAGCTGGCCAAGATGACTGGCAATATCGGGATTGACGCCCTTCAACAGCGTTGATGCAACCGAAGAGGGAGTTGCAATCACAAGGGTTTTGGCTGAATACTCACCACCTCCGGAACTCCTGATCTCATATAAACCATCCTTATACAGTACGGAATTTACATCCTGACTGGTAAAAATATTAAGGCCGCTTTTTGCTGAAATAGCCCGGGCAACGCTCTGCATACCATTTTTGAAGGTATAGTTCTTCAGCATATCCTTTCTCTTTTCCCGACTTTTAAACATCATGTCAGCCGGAAAATCATCAGCTGGCTGCGAAGGCACTGCGTTAAAAAAGTGGCGGATTACCTCCTGATAGTTCCGTTCCCCCACTACTTTTGAATAATAGGAGCTCACGCTCAAACCGGTTTTCTTCAGTTTGAAAAAGTTCGGAGCCGAAACAAGCAGTTCCATAATATTGAGCTGCGAAACAATAGATTTGATTTTACCGTCTATCATCAAGGAAAACGGTACCTTGGCGCGCGGAATGATCGAATTTGTAAGACCGCACTTTTCAACGATATCAAGCAGATTCTGGTATGAGCTGTAACAGGTATGAGCTCCAAGTTCCATCCAGAATTTCTTTTGGTCAGAGCTGTACTGTGGTGTGGCAAAAGAACCTCCAACAACATCATTTTTTTCAAGCAGCGTCGTCTTCATGCCTGCCTGCACACAATAAAAAGCAAGGCTGAGGCCACTTATGCCACCGCCGACAACAACAACATCGTTTTGCATCATAAAAGAAAAAAAGTTTCGTGAGATGCGTTTAAAAAACAGAAGCAGCCTGACGAAATAAACACGCCCTGTCTGCCTGAAACAATCAAAAATCATCCGGCGCAATTTAGCGAAATCAGAGAAGAAGACCGCTTATCTCAAAGCTATTTTTCCTCTTCCCGGAAATTTTGCGAGTAACGCACATAGTTTTCGGGCGACTCCTCAATATTGCGCCTCTCGTCATCGGTTATAGGGCGCATTACTTTAGCGGGAACACCGGCAACCAGCATTCCTGAAGGCACCGTAAAGCCCTGCCTTACCAGCGCACCGGCTGCAACAATCGACCAGGGTTCAACAACACAGTCGTCAAGCAGCACGGCTCCCATACCGATCAGCACATTATCCTTTACGGTGCAGGCGTGCAGCACGGCCCCATGACCGATAGTAACGCAATTACCTATAGTGAGGGGACCGGTATCATGCGTGACATGCAGGGTTGCATTATCCTGCACACTGGTTTTCTCCCCGATACGGATCGGGCAGACATCGCCACGCACCACCGCATTGAACCAGACACTCGAATAAGCGCCTATATGCACGTCGCCTATAACAAAAGCCCCATCGGTCATAAAAACGGTTTCATGCAACGTCGGCCATACACCCTTATAAGACATTACTTTTCCCATAGGTCCTAAAATTTCCGAAACGTTAGAAATACTTATGCCATTATATTGATTTACTTTATAGCAAAAACACCATAACACGGCAGTCGTCAGACTACAATAGAAATAACTGAGTAAACCCAATCGATTTCAACAATGGTTCAAAAACGATAATCGACTGAAGATAAAATATTTTTTTTTCATGTATGGATTTATTAGATTTACCCAAAGAAAGAAATTAACCCTCAAAAAAGAAGACGCCATGGCTAATTTATCTGGAGTATTTACTAACTGGGGAAGGGCTTACGGAAGATGCGTAGAAGTTTTGGTTGACGGTCATTGGTGGGTGATGGGTGATGCTATGGAAAACATCGGGAAAACAACCAAACGCCTCTTGATAAATGCCTATCCTTTCATTTATGGCGGTAATTCGTCGTCATCCGTTTTCAGGGGATCATCTCCTAGAAAGTCAGGATATGCCAGACCTACCAAGGGTATTGAAAAACGATTCAAGGATTGAGCGGTAAACGAGCGGTTTATTCCTCTTTTCCGTTGTCAGAAAATTATCGAATAAAGAACGAGGTTTAATCGCCTCGTTTTTTATTTGTACCACACGCACTCATCTCTGCCAAAACATTCTGAAATTCACAGAAATCAATTGTCAGGACAAAAGCGCAACACTACCTTTTCAGCACCGGCATGAAAGCAACACTGAGCTGTAACCAGTTAAAGAAGATCTACAACAAACGCGAAGTCGTCAAAAGCTCATCCATTGAGGTAAAACAGGGAGAGATTGTAGGGCTTCTCGGCCCAAACGGCGCAGGAAAAACCACAACATTCTACATGATTGTCGGGCTTATCAGGCCAGACGGCGGCGAAGTGTTTCTTGACAAAACAAACATCACCGACATGGCGATGTACAAGCGGGCACGTCTCGGCATCGGCTACCTCCCCCAGGAAGCATCAGTTTTCCGAAACATGACCGTCGAAGAAAATATCCTGAGCGTGCTTGAATTCACCTCCCTTTCCAAATCGGAACGAAAGGAAAGAGCAAGCTTGATGCTTGAAGAGCTGAACATCACCGCTATCAGCAAAAGCATGGGCTATACACTTTCGGGTGGTGAACGCAGGCGGACAGAAATTGCGAGAGCACTGGCGCTCAACCCCAAATTCATCCTGCTCGACGAACCCTTTGCCGGAGTTGACCCCATTGCCGTTGAGGATATCCAGCAGATCGTTGAAGGACTTGCCAAACGAGACATCGGTGTGCTTATCACCGACCATAACGTTCATGAAACCCTCTCCATTACAAACCACGCTTACCTGCTCTTTGAAGGCAGCATCTTTATGCACGGCAATCCGGAAGAGATCGCGTCCAATCCAGAAGTAAGAAAGATGTATCTCGGCGAAAAGTTCACCCTCGACCGCTATTAGGCTCTGTTCATCTCCTGCAGACCTCCTGCAGACGACGAAACTTTACGGCTGTAGTCGGAAATTAAAAATGAACCAATTTCGGAAATTAGCAATCACCCAGGCAGCGTCTTTAGACTACGTCATTTTGTAATGATTTCCTACCGCGAACTCAGCTTCGAGGACATCCGCCATTACCAGCGCATCGTCGTCGCACTGACGGAAACGGCAAGGATTATGATGGAGATTGACTGCGGGTTAGTATAAAAACCCAAACATCCAGATCGGGATCGTGTTTTTATGGGGATATTCAATGTTGTCGGCGGCAATAAATGCGTTCGGAATCCCTGCTATCTGTTGCTGGTTCTTGTTTTTTCCTCCCACTTCAAACACAAACGTTCTGTCAACGAGAAAATCTCCTTTGCCGGTATAATTGATGGTATGCCGAACCCTTGTCTGGTTGTAAAAAAATGTCTCTCGCATGGTACCTGTATTCACCGGACTTTCAGCAAGAGCATACATCATGTTCGCATTATTGAGATAGACTTTGTCAGGCTTGTTAAGCTGGCTTATCCCTTGCGTATCAGCATGCAAAAGCAGCAGCAAATCAGCCTTTGAGAGCAGATGAAGGTATTTGAGAAGGGTTTCGCGGTCAATGCCAATTTGCTGGCTCAGCTTGAGGATATTTGGCTTGAAAGGCACGGTTTCAGCGATGACGGCAAACAATTTACGAAGAGCGTACACCGAAGAATAACCAATCTTTGCAACGGCAGGAAGATCACTTTCAAGGGTCTGGTTGATGGTTTGCAAAAGACGCTGCGTATAGTTTTTTTCATCTTCTGCAAAAAAGGGGTAATAACCAATTTTCTGATACTCTTCAAAAAGTTTAACCGGCTTGATGACGGGATTGATTGCCGTGCTGATATCGAAAGCTTTTTCAGTGACATCGGTGAGTGAAAAAACCGGAAACCGATGATGGTATTTCAACTCAATGAACTCTCTGAATGAGAGGCCATTAAGGGTGTAGTGCAGAAGCCTGCGGCTCAAATCGGCATTTCCCCTGAAAATATCGAGCGCAGAAGAGCCGGTAAAAACAATGGAGAGCTGAGGATAGTTATCGTAAATATTTTTGATTTCACGCGACCATTCTGGATACTTGTGCACTTCGTCAAGAAAGAGAAACTTCCCTCCCTGCTTGACAAAATCATCAGCAAAAACGGAGAGGGTTGTTTTTGTGAAATAGAGATTATCCAGACTTGCGTAAAAAACCTCTCCAAGAGTATTGCCAAATTTTTCCTTGATATACTGGAGCAGCAGTGTAGTTTTACCTGCACCTCTTGCTCCGGTAATTGCTATCAGCCTGTTCTTCCAGTCGATATCATGCCACAGATATCGGCGAAAAGATGTGTCCACAGCTTGCACTCTGGAGCTGAATATTTGAAACAATTTTTCCATAATTGCTGGTCTGTTTCCGCAAATATAAGCAAAAAAGCATGAACGCAACCAGCAAAATTATTTTTTTCAGCTTTTGTGACCTTATAGCGCCTGTTGTTATGCATTTTTTGTCCAAAATAAAAGCCAAAAGACGACCGCCATCAAGAGCTACCGAAACTTTTTTCCCTTGATAGCGAGCATGAATATGAGGTATTGCCACCCCCCGCTTTCTTGCGTATCTTGCGCTTTAACCCCATAAAACCAAAGCGCCCCCATGATAGCCGAACACCTGCTTTTCCAGTCTGATGGCGGATTTATCCGCATCCCTGTATGGGGTCATATTCCGCTGAGCGGGCCGCTGAAAAAAATATTGTCTCATCCTTCGTTTCTCCGCCTCAAGGGAATTCGGCAGCTCTCGTTTTCGCAGCAGGTCTACCCCGGGGCGACACATACGCGATTTGAGCACTCTATCGGGGTTTATCATCTGATGAAGCTGATTCTGCAGCGCATGTTGACCAGCCCTCTGGCACTCAGCCTTCAGAATGAGCAGTTCAAATTTGACGACCAGAACTGCCGGGTGCTGCTTGCGGCCTCTCTCTTGCACGATATCGGCCACTTTCCTCATGCGCATATCATTGAGGAGCAGATTCCCCTATACGGCAATGTGCCGGTATTCTTGCACCATGAGGAGCTTTGTTCTCATTTTATTTATGAGCAACATCCCGGGGTTCCAACAATTGCAGAAATTCTGCAAGAAGAGTGGAGGGTGCCGCCTGAAGCGGTCATAGAGCTTATCACGGGCAAGACCCGCTTCAGCAAGCTGATCAGCGGCACGCTTGACCCTGACAAGATGGATTATCTCATGCGTGATGCGCACCACTGCAACATTCCCTACGGGAGCATTGATATCGACCGGCTAATTGAATCGTTTGTGCCTGATCCGCAGCATGAACGGTTTGCTATCACCGAAAAGGGTATTGCGCCACTTGAGAGTCTGCTTTTTGCGAAGTATATGATGATGCGCAATGTTTACTGGCATCATACAAGCCGGGCGCTTTCGGCAATGCTCCGCAGGCTTTTGCAGGATATTGCCCGCGAAGGTATGCTCTTGCCGGAGGCCTTGCGTGAGCTCTTT
>CAIPKT010000068.1 GCA_903865705.1 uncultured Chlorobiaceae bacterium | reverse complement strand
CTTCCATTTGCTGACCTGAACGGGATGTACTCCAAATTCTTGACCGATTTCATTCAGCGTTTTGACCCCTTGAATAGCCTCAAGTGCTACCTTGGCCTTGAAGTCACCGCTGAAATTTTTTCGTGTCCTTTTTGTCATTACTTGCTCCTTTTTGGGGCAAGTTAACATCTTAAACCGCTGTCTAAAAATCGGGGTCCACTATACACCGCCAAGGCCATTAGGGGCTTCATTACTAATCAAAGCCCTGAAAATATATCCACCTTCCAGATCAGCCGCAGCGTTCAGGCGCAGTCTGTAAGCAGATGATAAATTATCATAAGCCTTCTTGTTTGCCGTATTATTAGAAACCTCTCTTAAACGCACTGAGACATCGCCACCAAGCTTAACCTCAGCAGAGGCCGGTGATGCGTATGATAAAGCTACTAACATCGTAGCCAGTGATAAAACTCTTTTCATTGTTTCTTCCTTTTGTTAATTTTTCAGTTGTTGGTGATGATGCACTAAAAAAAATCCTTTAAATGAAAAAGCCGGCATTCAGAACGAAAAAGCCGGCTTCTAAATATTCAACCCTGAACAGCAGGGCCGATATGTCGACAATCGGGTATTCCGTTTTTCCAACGTCCATCCGCAAACAACAACCGCGAGCAGCATTGCTGCTGAACATGTCGTTATGTAACCTGAGCTGATTGTTCATATGAGTACCGTTTAATTTACAGAGGTCAATAAAGCTTCATATCGTCATAAAATCCAAGCATATACCATAAAAATACCGTTAATATGGTAGAGGGAAATACAGTGTTGAACCGTAACGGCAAAAACACCGCTCTTGTATAACAAGGCAGTGCAATGAGATAAAACTGTCGGAAAAGTTGTGCCGGGCAGATGAGGATAATGAGCTCATCGGCTCTGAAGCGATCAGCGGAGGGTTATGAAATCCATAAACGTTACTCTTCCTGAAGACTGATGCGTTTCCTCCTGATAATATTGGGATCAGGCAGACCAAGCAATTCACATATCAGGAAATAAACCGGCCCGTTAAGAAGGTACGCGACCTTCATCCAGCCTGGCGCATGAATGCAGTCAAGGAATGGCAATCCTTCATACTGCGCCGTTGCAATATTGCGAAAATGAAAAAAACGGTAAGCAAGGATTTCTGACCCAAAAAGAAGCGCCCAATAGAGTACTGTAAAAAAAATCATTTTTTTCAGGAAAGCCATCTTGCGGAATGCAGGAACCCAATGGGCATACATGAGAAAAACTCCAAAAAGCCCGACCGCCCAGGCAAAAAGCGGATAAATATTATAACCGCCTATTACCAGCAATTCGCGATTGTAACCATACTGTTCCCTGGCAACAAAGAGCCAGCAGCAGGCTACGACAGAAGAGACCAGCAGATGAAATACCGCATGTCTTCGATGCGTCAGATAGAGGTAGGGAAAAAGAAGCAGATAGAGTCCGATAATCATGAAATCAGCACGGATACCGCTGAAACCAAAAGAAAGCAGAGCCATAACACAGATAACCTTGTCAGCGATCTTGATGTATTTGTATAAATGCTGCAAGGGAACTACTTGCTCCTTTTTAAAAATAAAAGTTGGACAATCCGATCAGCATCAGGTGGTGCTGGGTGGGAAATCTTTTACCCATTGATGAGAACCATTAATGTGTAAACTTCCGATGAATATGGCAAGGAAAAAGGAGCCCCGCGAAGCAATCCATACTTTTTTGGACGGGGGGTGACGAATTTTTTTTATTTTCGTGATACTTAATCTGACTTATGCCAAGTCATCAAGTAAAAAAGAGAGATTTTGAACAATCAGTCGTGAATAAAGAACATACCCTCATTTTTTTAACCGGATTCAGCGGATCCGGCAAATCGACAATAGGGCCATTGCTTGCCAACTCACTCGGCTATGAGTTTGTTGACCTTGATCAAAGTATTGAACAACGCGCAGGAAAAACCATCACCCGGATTTTTGCGGAAAATGGTGAGGAGTATTTTCGAGGGCTTGAGTTGCAATCACTTATGGGTCTGGTTGAAAGAACTAATCTGGTGATATCCCTCGGAGGGGGCGTGCTTGAAAATGATGAATCATTTGCATTGATACAGAAATCAGGCCCCATGGTTTATTTGAAATCTCCAATAAAAACCCTTGCAAGAAGACTTTGCAACAAAACTGATCGCCCTTTGCTGATCGGTGATAAAGGGCAAAAGCTTTCGCGTCAAGAGATTGAGGAAAAAATCACGACCATCCTTGGAAGACGCGAACCTCGCTATAAACGCGCTGAGATAACCGTCGAAACTGACATAAAACGCATCGGTTCAACAGTCGAGGAACTGACCCGCAAAATAGAGCGGTATGTGCGGAATGCCTCCGCAACTGCCGATGATCAACAATAAAAGAGACGCTGTGAGTACAATAGTTGTAGGAACGCCGGTTATTGCCGGATTGGGGACATTGTTCAAGACCCATGCCCTTTCCAAAAAAACGGTGGTTCTTTTCGACGAACACACCCACAAACTCTACGGGGAATCGCTTCTCCAAACTCTTCATGATGAGGGTTTTCAATATAAAGAGCTGGTTGTTCCGGCAAAGGAGGCTTCGAAAAGCTTCAGCGCAGCCTACCGTCTCTACGGCAGCATGATTGAGGCAGATGTCGACCGAAGCTGGAACCTGCTTGCGGTTGGTGGAGGGGTTATCGGGGATCTTGGAGGATTTATTGCTGCCAGCTACTTCAGGGGCATACCGGTGATCCAGCTTCCTACCACGCTGCTGGCTATGACCGACAGCTCAATTGGAGGAAAGGTTGCCATCAATCACCCGCTCGGCAAAAATCTGATTGGCTTCTTTCATGAGGCTGAACTGGTTCTGATCGACCCCTCCTACCTTGCAACCCTGCCAAAGCGGGAGATCTATGCCGGAATGGCTGAGGTGGTCAAATACGGTTTTATTGCCGATGAACCCTTTTTCACCTTTCTTGACCTTCACTTCGCCGATATCATGAGCTTGCAGGAGCCCTTTTTGACCGAAGCGATCAAAAAAAGTGCATACACCAAGGCTGATGTTGTCAAAAAAGATTTTCGCGAAACGGGCGGTCTGAGGGCAACCCTCAATTTCGGCCACACCTTTGCGCATGGGCTGGAAAAGCTTGCGGAGTACCGCTACTTGCGGCACGGCGAAGCGGTCACAATCGGCATGGTCTGCGCCCTCTTTTTGTCGCACAATCTCGGCTTTCTCGACCAACCCTCACTTGAACGCGGACTCGCTCTGTTGCAGAAGTTCCGTTTTCCAAAAGGACTGGTGAAGCGGAGGTTTCTTGATATCGACAGTGCACTGCTCCTTGATGCCATGCTCTCTGACAAAAAAAAGCTCGATAAAAAACTTCGCTTTGTGCTGCTGAAAAAGTTGGGCGAAGCTTTTCTGCTGGAAGAAAGCGTTGAGGAGAGCCTTGTGCTGAAATCCATCGACGACGGGCGGAAATTCTTCAGCGGGAAGGGTACGCATTAAGCGAAAAGAGGTAACTGCTACCCCTGAGCACCGCATGCTCTTCGACCACGGGTGAGGAGTCGAGCATACCGGCAATAAACGGTGCGTTGCCGCCCGTAGCAATCACCCGAATACTCTCTTCATCATGCTTATCACGAAGCCAGTTTTTAATTTTGACGATGAGCCCCTCAAGACCACAGACACACTCCAGAACAATCCCATTCCTGATGCAGTCAACAGTCGAAAGCCCAAGAAGCGTTTCGGGACGACCAATACCGACCAGAGGCAGCCGCGCGGTATGTTCATGCAAAGCCTTTGCCATGAGGTCAAGGCCAGGCATGATAAACCCGCCAAGATAATCCTGACCGGAGCCAAGCACGTCAACCGTGATGGCTGTACCAATATCAAGGGCAATAACAGCTTCTCCAGGATAAAGCCTCCGGCAAAGAGCGCAGAGCGCAATGCGGTCGGCACCAAAAGAGTCTGGTGAGTCGTAGTGCAACGTGAAGGGAAGATGCATGGAGGACGTGATCAACACGACCTCGCCCGGTAAAAAAGAACGAAGAGAGGTACAGATGGACTCATCCAGTAAAGGCACGACACTGCAGAGGGCCGCATCGCGAAGAGCAGGATACTTCGCGATGACCGGCAAAAGCTGCGCGTCAACACCATTTTTGCACGACATGGTAAGCGTAGGTGCGTGATGCACTTCAAGGCACTCTTCCCCCCTGAATATCGCAATTGATGCGGTGGTATTGCCTATTTCAACAACAAGAAGCAGGTCACAGAAAAGCGGTTGCCGGCCGGAAAAAAGCATAATCAAATATCCTTAAAAAAATCAGTGGAGCTTTGGCGCAATACCGGTTCTCTTTGAAAGATTGGAAAGAAAAAGCCTGTAGCCGGGAAGATTTGTTGTCACAAACACGGAATCCTTGACAGAAGTTTTGGCCGCGACAATAAAGATTTTCGGAGGAGGATTATAAGTAATACTCTCCTGGTAAATGGCGGTAATGTCGGCAAGTGCCAATTTTTTTTCGTTTCCTTTACGGTCAAGATAGAGCAGTTTGTCGCCGGCAATTTTTATGGAATCACCATCCTGTCCATGCTCACCCGCAAAACGGGTGTTGTAATACATCGGTCCGCCAAGCGACACGGTGGTAAGCAGCACAAGCAGAGCTGTCTTCCAGAAACAACCAAGATCGACGCCATAGGTAAATTTTCCGTACCGGTAAAAAACTGCCCAAACCAGACCAAGAAAAAGCATGCTCAAAGACCATGTCGCAAGAAAAAAGTAATCAAGCCATAAGGCAGAATAGCTCATGGGGTAGTGAAAAACCTCAGGCATGGCGGGTAGGGGTTACTTTTCTGAATAAGGATGAACTGATTTTAAAAATAAGGCATAACTCTACGTTTGCAATAAAATAATTTCATCCCTAACAAAAAAAGGCCCGCCGAAGCGAGCCTGTTCTTGTTTCAATACCGTACTGTGGTTTAGTGCTCTAACAGCATTTCCGAGTAAGTCGGAAGCTGCCAGCGACTACGATCAACAACCTGCTCAAGAGTGTCGGCAACAACGCGCACCTTGCTCATGAACGGAAGCAGTTCATCTGCGCAGTAATCGGCTTTCTCGAACTCGGTTGCGAAGGACTCAATTTTTTCGACAGCCTCATCAAGCTCACCGGTCAAATCAATCAGGGTCGAAAGATTTTCGGCCAGGAATTTAAGGTTGCCAGCCTGACTGCGAAGAGCCTTGTCAGAGAGCCCAATGGCATCAGCCGCAGAAAGAAGGTTGTTGAAAGAGTTGCCAAGATCGCCCTGGTATTCGGAAGCATCAGGAATGACAAAGGTCTTCAGCATAAGCTGCAGGGTACGGGCCTCTATATCGATGCCTTTGATATAACGTTCGAGACGGATGTGCAGACGTGAATTAGTTTCTTCTGCGCTCAGCACACCGTACTTGATGAACATGTCCTGAACATCTTTCTTGAGCAATACTCTGAGAGCCTGCGGCGTGTTCTTCAGGTTCGGCAGGCCTCTATCTCTGGCTGCCTGCTGAAGGGCTTCAGCGTAGTTGTCGCCCTGGTAGCGAATCGGCTTGGTAGCGGTGATTTGCTCACGAAGGGTTTCAAGAATTGCGGTATCCCGCTCTTTTCCTGCCTTGATTTTTGCAAGAATGGCATCGGCAATTTCATCAACCGCTTCGGCCATCAGGGTGTTGAGCACCATGTTCGGTACTGAAGCTGCCTGTGAAGAGCCAACGGCGCGGAACTCGAACTTGTTGCCGGTAAAGGCAAACGGCGAGGTACGGTTACGATCGGTATAGTCCTTGTTGACCAGCGGTACCTGTGAAAGTCCGAGATTAAGCACCTGTTTTTCAGTTTTAAGGTCAACCTTGCCGCTCTCGATTGCGTCAAGCACCTTTTCGAGCAGCTCACCCAAGAAAACGGTAACCACAGCCGGAGGTGCTTCATTTGCGCCGAGACGGTGATCGTTACCCATGCTTGCGATAGACATTCTCAGAACATCTGCTCTCTTGTAGACCCCGTTCAAAACAGCGACAAGGAAGACAAGGAAGTGGACATTCGTTTCAGGAGTATGGCCTGGATCAAGAAGATTGATTCCGGTATCAGTACCGATTGACCAGTTATTGTGCTTGCCTGAACCGTTGATGCCGGCAAAAGGCTTTTCGGCGAGCAACAGGGCAAAACCCTTCTTGTCGGCAACCTTTCTCATCACTTCCATGACCAGGAGGTTGTGATCGACGGCGATATTGGCCTCTTCAAAAATCGGGGCTATTTCAAACTGGTGAGGAGCAACCTCATTGTGACGGGTCTTGGCTGGAATGCCGAGCAGATAAAGTTCATGCTCAACATCCTGCATGAATTCGAGCACACGGTCAGGAATTGAACCAAAATAGTGATCCTCAAGCTGCTGACCTTTTGGTGGAAGAGCTCCAAGCAGGGTACGTCCACACATGACAAGGTCAGGACGCTCGGAGTAGAATTTTTTGTCGACAAGGAAATATTCCTGTTCGCAACCAGCAAAGGTCTTTACCCGTGATACGCCAGTGACGCCAAGAGCTTCAAGCAACCTCACGGAAGACTTGCTGACCGCCTCCATGGAGCGCAACAGCGGAGTTTTGGAATCAAGCGCTTCACCGTGATAGGAGATGAATACGGTCGGAATACAGAGTGTCAGATCTCTTCCGCCCTTCATGAGGAAGGCCGGGCTGGAAGGATCCCATGCAGTGTAGCCACGAGCTTCGAAAGTACTACGCATACCGCCTGAAGGAAAGCTTGAGGCGTCAGGCTCACCCTGGATAAGCTGTTCACCGGAAAAGCGTTCGATCGGAGTACCATCACGATCTATCGACAAAAACGCATCATGTTTTTCGGCTGTGGAACCGGTCATCGGCTGAAACCAATGGCTGTAATGAGTTGCACCATTTTCCATGGCCCACTCTTTCATGCCATGTGCTACAACACCGGCAATTTCGTCAGTTATTTTTTTTCCCGCCTTGATGGTATCCTGCAATGCGGCAAACTCCTCTTTTGGAAGTTTTGCACGCATGGCCTTCTGATCAAATGTCATCGAACCAAAATAAGTGGAAACCGGAATTTTACTTTCGCTGTTCAAATGAACCTCCTTGTTGATTTGCATGATAGAACTGTATTACAAAAACAAAATGAAGCACTCAACCTGTTACTTCCTTGATTTCTTTTCATCAAACGTTATCAGTACCTGACGGTCTTGCAGGTTGGTGCGAACAATTTCAGCACTGATTTTTTTATTTTTCTTCAACTGTGTCAACACAAAGCTGGTATTGGTTCCGAGTACGCCCGGCCAACTCTGGATTCTTGAAAGAAACTGCTCAAGCGATGCGGTGTTGTGGGTCATAACCTTTAAAATGTGAGACCCCTCACCGGTGACGGAAAAACACTCCATGATCTCATCCTCTTTCATCACATGCTCCATAAATGACTTATAGTGCTTGGACGAATCGATTCTGACCCTTACAAACGCATGAATATCAAAACCAAGCTGCCGTTCATCAACTTCCATGGTAAAACCTTTTATGATACCACTCTTTTGCAGCTTGTCGAGCCGCTCACTGACTGATGGTATTGAGAGTCCTACGACTTCAGCAAGTTCACTTAAACGAACTCTGCCGTTTTCCCCAAGGGACTCTATTAGTTTAAGATCGATGAGATCAAGATGACCGGACATAACGCTCTTTTGTTTTAATCGATTTTGTAGAAATTACATAATAATAAGAAATAAACAACCATTCTCTTTAATATTCACAACTTTTTCAGCAAATCTCTTAATTTATTTAGGGAGGGCCACTGTATTCCTGTATTCTTGCCAATGCTTAAAGCAGTTGACTGATGTCCCTTTCCTCCATAACAGAATGGAATACTGCGCTGCAGCTAATGCTTGTTAACAAATAGAAAATATTTCAATATCTTTAGTCCATTAAAATACAGAGTTTTGACCATGCAAAAAAATGCTTCTCTTCGTCGATACCCAACAATTTAATCCCAAAGCACCCTCGATTTTTTTTCAGGGAAAGCAGGAAAAATTCGCAAAAAAAGCATAATAATTTTATAATACAAAGACTTAATTAAAGCGACCAGGACTTAAAAAAACATGAAAATAGCAATTTTCGGCGCAGGAATTGCAGGCCTTAGCGCAGCAATAGAACTGGTAGATCGGGGACATACGGTAGAAATTTATGAAAAACGCAAAGTACTCGGCGGAAAGGCGTCGGTCTGGAAAGACAGTGACGGCGACTCCATAGAATCAGGACTTCATATAATTTTCGGTGGTTACGAACAGCTTCAGCAATACCTTAAGCGGGTCGGCGCAGAAGATAATTACCAGTGGAAAGAGCATTCGCTCATCTATGCAGAACAGAACGGCACACAATCATTATTTAAAAAAGCAAACCTTCCCAGTCCCTGGGCGGAGGTTGTTGGATGCTTGCGGACTAATTTCCTTACCCTATGGGACAAAATTTCGCTGATCAAGGGCCTCTATCCTGCCCTTGCCGGCAATGAAGACTATTTCCGCAGCCAGGACCATATGACCTACTCAGAATGGCACCGGCTGAGAGGCGCTTCGGAGCATTCGTTGCAGAAACTGTGGCGAGCCATTGCCCTTGCCATGAATTTCATTGAGCCGAACGTCATAAGCGCACGCCCGATGATCACCATTTTCAAATACTTTGGAACCAATTACACAGCGACCAAGTTTGCCTTTTTCCGCAAAAATCCCGGCGATTCAATGATTGAGCCGATGCGGCAGTATATCCAGAGCAAGGGAGGTCGCATTTTTGTTGATGCACAACTGAACCGCTTTGAGCTGAACAGTGATGAAAGCATTAAAAACGCAGTACTTCAGGATGGTCAAACCATCGAGGCTGATGCCTATATTTCAGCCATACCTGTGCATAATGTCAAAAGCATTATTCACAAAAAGTGGCTTGCCCATAAGTATTTCAGAAACTTACATGAATTTGTAGGCAGTCCGGTCGCAAACTGTCAACTCTGGTTTGACCGAAAAATAACGGACATCGATAACCTCATGTTTTCACAGGGCACCATTTTTGCGACATTTTCTGATGTCTCCATCACCTGTCCCGACGACTTCCAGAATGGCACAGGCACAGCAAACGGTGGCAGCGTCATGAGCCTGGTGCT
>CAIPKT010000067.1 GCA_903865705.1 uncultured Chlorobiaceae bacterium | reverse complement strand
GTGCTGCAGATCGGCGATTCGCTCAGCATCCGAATAGGCAATTACCAGAAAGGAGTCATTCTGCCCCTTTTTCTGGCAGGCATGAGGGTAGCTGAAGCCGGCTATGAAGAGAAATGGCTGAAAATTGAGTTCAGAAAAAAAAACCTCCCCGCATCGTGAGCAACTGGGGAGGCTTTTAACTAAAGGGAGGTCGTTAAAAAGAGCGCACAGGACGGACAAAATCAGCATCCATCTTGTTGTCTGCGAATTGATAGCCATTACTGAAAAGCTGTACCCAGGCGGTGGTTGCACTGTTTTCAGTCGAACTCCAGTAATCATACTCTGCAAACCCGCCAACAACAGCTTTGGTGAGATAGAGCTTGTTCAACTCATCCTTGCTTGGTAAATACCAGTCGTTATTGCCTCCACCATTGTATGCGGATGCCACCGCGGCAGCAATAGTCGGATGGGTAGCCGCAGGACATTTTGCCAATATCTTTTTGGTATTTTCAGCTCCCTGACCTATAGCCTGGCTTGTAGTAAAAATTTGCACATACGAATCAGCCTTTCTTTCCGTGGTCTTTTTGCCGACACCCCAGAAATACATTCCCGGCTTTCCAACAGAACCTTTAATATTAATATCTTCCGTGGCTGCAATCAGCCCGTGCTGGTTCACAGCATCGTAACCAGAATCACCTGGTTGCAGGATATAGAAGACAATACCGCCACCGTATTGGTCGCCAACAGAAATCGGGACAGCAGAGGATATTGTTGACAGTGCGAAAATACTTAGAGCGACAAGAAATGAGGCCGCCCATAACCGCGCACTGCGCGCTTTTGAAATAAATTTCATAATGGTTACTATTAAGGTTATCCAAAAATGAACTACTTTATGACGGCTTCGCCACACCATAGTTGATGAATTTATATCTTTTTCCCGTAATTTTATTAAAATTTTTCGCCAAGCCGATCATAGCACAGTAATTGCCCTGTGATATAGTGTTAAGTTATTTATTATATCACAAAAAATACAAGTGACGAGCATTCTTGATATGGTCTTTTACGATTAAGCTCAACACAAAAAAGTGGCTCACCCTCCATTTGTGATGATTATATTGGCTTCAAACAGAATAATTTGTGATCTTCGGTGATAACTTTTTACTGATCAATGGATAAACAACTCTTGCTGGGCGCTGAAGCCATTGCTCTTGGCGCTCTTGATGCTGGAATATCAGGCGTCTATGCCTACCCCGGAACCCCTTCGACCGAAATCACCGAATACATCCAGAAAAACAAGCACGGCCATGAGCAGCCGGTACGATCGACTTGGTCTGCCAATGAAAAAACAGCTTATGAGGCTGCGCTCGGCATGTCGTACGCCGGGAAGCGGGCTCTTGTCTGCATGAAGCATGTCGGGCTTAACGTCGCGGCTGATCCCTTTATCAACTCGGCCATTACCGGGGTCAACGGCGGGCTGGTCGTTGCTGTGGCGGATGACCCATCCATGCACTCGTCTCAAAACGAACAGGACAGCCGGGTATACGGCAAATTTGCCATGGTGCCGGTAGTTGAGCCCGCTTCTCAGCAGGAGCTTTATGATGCCACACGGTATGCTTTCGATCTGTCGGAATCGGTGCAGCTTCCTGTGCTGCTCAGGCTTACCACAAGGCTTGCGCACTCACGTGCGGGGGTAAAAAGCTCGGCAACACGCATTCAGAACCCACTCAATGCCCTCTATGCTCCCGAACGCTTTGTTTTGATGCCGCAAAATGCCCGCCGTCAGTACAACAACCTCCTCGGAATGCAGGATCGGCTTGAAGAGCTTTCGGAGCACTCGTCGCTGAACCGCCTCGTCCCCGGCAAGGGAAAAAACGGCGTTCTTGCTTTCGGTATTGCTTTCAACTATGTGATGGAGGTGCGGCAGGCATTCGGCCTCGACTTTCCCATCCTCAAAATTGGTCATTACCCTTTACCCAAAAAGCAGATAGAAGCGTTCTTCAATACCTGCGAGACCATCCTTGTGGCGGAAGAAGGCTATCCGGTTTACGAAGAGCTGCTGAGAGGGTATTTCGGCCTCCAGAACGATAAGCAAATAAGGGGGCGCCTCGACGGAACCCTCCCCCGCGCCGGAGAGCTTAATGCCGACAGGGTCGCTCATGCGCTTGGTGTGACAAAAAAAGAGGTCATGCCGGTTCCATCAATCATGGTGAACCGCCCGCCTGAACTCTGCAAAGGTTGCGGCCATCGCGATCTCTACGAAGCGCTCAACACGGTCATGAGCTCATGCAAGGAGCAGCACGTCTTTTCCGATATCGGCTGCTACACCCTCGGGGCTCTTGCGCCTTATAACGCCATTCACACCTGCGTCGATATGGGCGCATCAATCACCATGGCCAAGGGCGCCGCAGATGCCGGGCTCCGGCCTGCAGTCGCGGTCATCGGCGATTCAACTTTCACGCACTCCGGAATGACCGGCTTGCTTGATGCCATAAACGACCGCACCTCCTTGACCGTTATCATCGCCGACAACGATACCACAGCCATGACCGGCGGCCAGGACTCTTCGGCCAATGGCTCAAAAATTCTGGCAATATGCCGCGGGCTCGGCGTGGAGGAAGCGCATCTAAGAACTATCATCCCGCTGAAATCGCATCTCGCAGAAAACATTGCTGTGCTCCAGGAGGAGATCAATTGGGATGGCGTTTCGGTGGTCATTGCTGTACGGGAATGTATTGAAACCGCTGCACGGAAAAAACGGAACCCTGCAGCCAACGCTTAACGAGTATTATGCAGATCAACATTATTCTTGCCGGAGTCGGCGGACAGGGAATACTCACCATCGCGGCAGTGATCGATCTTGCTGCCCTGCAAAGCGGCCTCATCGTTCGTCAGGCAGAGGTGCACGGCATGAGCCAGCGCGGCGGAGCGGTGCAGTCGCACCTCCGGATTGCTGATCAGGAGATTTACTCCGACCTCATCGCAGAAGGCACGGCCGACCTGATCCTTTCGGTGGAACCTCTTGAAGCATTGCGCTATCTGCCCTTTCTCGCTTCAGAAGGCCGGATTGTTACCTCCACAGACCTTTTTATCAACATGCAGGGCTACCCGGCTATGGAGCATATCCATGCCGAACTGCACCGCACAAACAGGCCGGTACTCGTCAACGCAGCGGAACTTGCCCGCAAGGCTGGCAGCCCGAGAACTTCAAACATGGTCATGCTCGGCGCCGCCGCACCCTTTACCGGTCTTGCTTCACAAGAACTTGAAGCCTCTATCGAGAAGCTCTTTCGGGCAAAAGGAGCTGAAATTGTTGCCATGAACATCCGGGCATTTAGAACCGGACAAGCATTATCTCAACATCAAGCAACTGAGACATGATCTGGAACAAGCAGTATGAATGCATGGAGCGCGAAGAGCTCCTGAAACTTCAGGGCGAACGGTTAAAATCCATGGTAAAAAGGGTCTATGACACCGTTCCTTTCTATCGCAAAAAGCTTGCGGAGATGGGCATCGAACCGGGTGACATCACCACCATCGACGACCTGAAAAAGCTCCCCTTCACCACCAAGCAGGATCTGCGCGACAACTACCCCTTCGGCCTCTTTACCGTGCCGCAGACCGATATTGTCCGCCTCCATGCATCCAGCGGCACAACTGGAAAGTCCACCGTTGTCGGCTACACCCACAACGACATCCAGATGTGGAGCGAAGTGGTTGCCCGTTCGCTCACCATGGCAGGAGTAACCAAGTCCGACATCATTCAGGTCGCCTATGGCTACGGCCTTTTTACCGGCGGGCTCGGCCTGCATTACGGTGCTGAAAAAGTCGGAGCTTCCGTCATTCCCATCTCAGGCGGCAACACCAAAAAACAGCTCCAGCTCATGGAGGACTTTGGCTCTACCGTGATTGCCTGCACCCCCTCATATGCAGCATACCTTGGCGAAGCTCTTGTTGCGGAAAAAATCGACCCCCGTAACATCAAGCTGAAGGCCGGTATTTTCGGCGCAGAACCATGGACAGAAGAGATGCGCTCACAAATTGAGCACCTGCTTGGCATTAAGGCGTACGACATTTACGGACTCAGCGAAATCATCGGGCCGGGCGTATCAATGGAGTGCCACTGCC
>CAIPKT010000066.1 GCA_903865705.1 uncultured Chlorobiaceae bacterium | reverse complement strand
CCCCATTGCCCCATTGCCCCATTGCCCCATTGCCCCATTGCCCCATTGCCCCATTGCCCCATTGCCCCATTGCCCCATTGCCCCATTGCCCCATTGCCCATCCTTTTCCCCGTACGGGCACGGCATGCCGTGCCCCTACACATGCCCTCGCCTCGCACATGCCTATGCCCCATTGCACATTGCCCATCCTTCCCCTACGCGCTGTGATCCAATAATTCATACTATTTAGGCATATCTATGCAAAATATTATGGTATTTACTGGTAATTTCCTTGAAGAGCATGAATCACAACAAGTTGTATCGATCAATCAGCGAATAGCTCATTCCTTTGAAACATTATGCCTATAACGATCAGCTCCAGGAATGGCATCCCATTCCACAAGGTAATCGTCGGGGATACTTCGCTGCCCCGCATTGTTTTTCTGCACGGCTTTCTTGGATCGGGCGACGACTGGCTTCCAATTGCCCGGCAGCTTGAACATGAGTACTGCTCTGTTCTGGTCGACCTGCCTGGCCACGGAGAATCAAGCATAGCCGCAAACGGCAACCCCGACACCTTTTTTACCGAAACTGTTGACACGTTGGCGGAGGAACTCAGCCGTTCGGCAGCTCCCGAACCCTGCCTGCTTGTCGGGTATTCGATGGGAGGCCGGATTGCGCTTGCCTTGCTG
This sequence comes from uncultured Chlorobiaceae bacterium, assembly GCA_903865705.1. Taxonomy (GTDB): domain Bacteria; phylum Bacteroidota; class Chlorobiia; order Chlorobiales; family Chlorobiaceae; genus Chlorobium. The sequence continues at coordinate 5,387 of CAIPKT010000066.1, read as the reverse complement.
CTCCGGCACCCTGATCTCTTTGAAAAAGCAATTATTGTCTCCGCTTCGCCCGGTCTCCGAACTAAAGAGGAGCGCATCAGCCGGCAGGAGAACGATGAAGGCATTGCACGAAAGATCGAAATAAACTTTGAGGGCTTTATCGAAGCCTGGTATGACCAACCGCTTTTTGCAACGCTGAAAATTCATCCTGCTTTTCAAGAGACCGAACAGAAAAGAAAAATCAACGACCCTCAGAATCTTGCATCGGCTCTCAGGCTGCTCGGCACCGGACGGCAACCCTCCGTTTGGGATGAACTGCAAAAAAATAGAATGCCGATACAATTTTTTTTCGGCAAAAAAGACCTGAAATTCGTTGAGATTGGGCGCCAAATAGTTAGTTTATGCCCTGAATCCAGGCTTGAGGTCTTTCCCGGTTGCGGCCATACGCTGCACATTGAAAACAGGGAGCTGTTTCTCGACTGCTTGAAAACATTTTTCAATAAGCTACAACCATCCTGATATGAGCTCTGTAAACTGGATACCAGAAGGTAAATTTACCGACATTCTCTACCATAAGTTTGAAGGCATAGCCAAAATTACCATCAACCGCCCTGAAGTGCGCAATGCGTTTCGTCCGCAAACGGTCGACGAGATGATCGAGGCCCTTCAGGACGCAAGGAATGACAATTCAATTGGTGTTATCATCCTGACCGGCCAGGGCGATCTGGCATTCTGCTCGGGCGGCGACCAAAAAATCAGGGGTAACGCCGGTTATGCTGACGGCAAAGGAGTCAACAAACTCAATGTCCTTGATTTCCAGCGCGATATCCGCACCTGCCCTAAACCGGTTATTGCTATGGTTGCCGGTTACTCTATCGGTGGCGGCCATGTGCTGCACATGCTCTGCGACCTCACCATTGCGGCGGAAAACGCCATTTTCGGCCAGACCGGCCCCAAGGTCGGTTCATTTGATGGCGGATGGGGAGCAAGCTACATGGCCCGGCTTGTCGGCCAGAAAAAAGCACGGGAAATATGGTTCCTCTGTCGCCAGTACAATGCCGCTGAAGCGCTTGCCATGGGGCTCGTCAACACGGTTGTGCCGCTTGAGCGGCTTGAAGCGGAAACTGTGCAGTGGTGCCGCGAAATCCTTGCAAACTCTCCGCTTGCCATCCGTTGTTTGAAATCGGCCCTTAATGCAGATTGTGACGGTCAGTCCGGCTTGCAGGAACTTGCCGGAAATGCCACCATGCTTTACTATATGAGTGAAGAGGGGCAGGAGGGCAGGAATGCCTTTGTCGAAAAGAGGAAGCCCGATTTCAGCAAATTTCCTAAGAGACCTTGAAAGCATCACAGATCGTTCTCTACCGGTATGCCATTCCCTTTACGGAGCCAATCACCGTCAAGGGGCGGCGAATTGTAAAAAGGGAGGGTATTGTCCTTGCATTGAAGAGCCAGGACGAGCGGCACATTGGCTACGGTGAAATTGCCCCACTTCCGGGACTCCACCGCGAATCGCTGAAAATAGCCGAAGGGCAACTTGTAGAGCTGCTGGCAAAATACGACCTTACCAATCCTTGCCTGTTGCAGGACGGACTCTACCCCTCGGTGCGCACTGGACTGGAGATGGCGATGATCAATCTTGAGGCCGCCATATCGGGAACACTTCCCGTTTTAGCGGATGCAGGGCAGCTTGCCGGCCTGGTTCCGGTGAATGCCCTGCTCTTCGGCGATACAGCGTGCATCATGCAGCGGGCAGAGGAGTACTTCTCTCTTGGATATCGCACCTTCAAGCTCAAAGTCACGGCAAGTGATACCGCAAACGCCATCTTGAGTATCCGGGCGCTGCACCGCACCTACGGAGAGCGTATCGAACTGCGGCTTGACGCCAATCAGTCGCTCTCACTTGACGAGGCACTTGCTTTTGCCCGGTACCTTCCTGACGGAAGCATTGCCTATATTGAAGAGCCATTGAAGCAGCCTGAACTGATAGGCGAATTTTACGCAAAAACAGCTATTCCGTCAGCACTTGATGAAACCCTCTGGCAAAAACCGGAACTGCTTTCCGAAATTCCCGAAGCATCACTTGCTGCGCTGATACTGAAACCAAACCGGTTGGGTGGCATCTATGCCACGCTGCAATTTGCCCGGTATGCGAAAGAAAACAATCTGCTTGCGGTTTTCAGCTCTGCATTCGAGAGCGGAATCAGCCTGAGCTTTTACGCCTTGCTTGCAGCATCAACCGCTTCAGAACCAGCCGCATGCGGGCTCGACACCTACCGTTACCTGCAGCATGACTTGCTCGAAACCCCTTTTGGAGCTGAAAACGCTGTTCTTGATGCCCCGAAACTCTACCGTGAAGGAGTGAAGGTCAATCAGGGCAGCCTTAGGAGAACGTCGTTATGGACGTTGTAAAAGATTCCTCTGCAACTCGATACGCGCTTTGGTAACAGCTCATCCGGTTAATCATGGTTCAGACAACAACATTATGGATGTGATAACACGGGCTGCCCGGGTTTTCGGCAACTCGCCAATGCTGAGAATGGCTGACAGGACTTTATCGTTTAACGAATGCAACATCGTCGTGAAAGCCATTGCAAGCAACCTCAGGAGCAGAGGCATTCACTCCGGCGATATTGTCGTGGTGGTGTCGCCAAACACGCCAGAGATGATCATGTTACTCCTCGGATTACTGAAAGCTGGCATGATTGCCGCGCCACTCAACAACCGGTTTCCTGAACACAGGCTCAGCAACACCATTAAAAAGCTTCAGCCCACTCTGATCGTGACCTCCGGCACAACATCGCTGCCGGGCAGCATCAGCATTGTTGAATTGCTTGAGGGCGATTCGCTGGGCACGGCGCTCTATGCAGCCTCAAGCACAAGTACCGTGCCAGCCAACAACAACTCTATGGCCATGCCTGACATGGCTGAGAGCATGGAAGAGATGGAGCGTCCCGTAACTATTATCCACACTTCGGCAAGCTCAGGTGAGGCAAAAGCGGCTGTACACAGTTTTGCCAACCACTGGTATAACGCCCGCGGCTCCAATGAAAACCTCCCTTTCGGCCCCGGAGATTGCTGGCTTCTTTCGCTTCCGCTCTACCACATAGGGGGCTACGCCCTTCTTTTCCGCTCACTCATCTCGGGTGGAGCCCTTGCCATCCCCGACCATGATGAAACGCTCGACCGTTCTCTGTTCAACTTTCCGCTTACGCACCTCTCCCTTGTGCCAACACAGCTTTACCGTCTGCTTACCGATCAACAGAGCACTGCCCGGCTCCACAAGATGAAAGCTGTCTTACTTGGCGGCAGTTCAGCGCCAAAATCGCTGATTGAGGATGCGCTCCAGAAAGAAATTCCCATCTATCTGAGCTACGGTTCAACAGAGATGGGCTCGCAGATTGCAACCACTCCGGAACCAATAAGCCGTGCTCAGCAAAACAGCGGAATAATTTTATCCTACAGAGAGTTGACTGTCGCAAAAGATGGGGAACTGCTGGTCAAGGGGCCCTGCCTTTTTCAGGGATATTTGCAGGGTGGCGTCATTCAGCCTCAGACCGATAACGAAGGGTGGTTCCATACTTCAGATATTGGAAGTGTCTCGAATAACAACACCGTCACGGTACTCGGTCGCAAAGACAATATGTTCATTTCGGGCGGGGAAAACATCCACCCCGAAGAGATCGAAAAAGCGCTGATGATGATTGAAGGAATACGGGAAGCTCTTGTCGTACCAGTGACTGACAAAGAGTATGGACAGCGACCGGTCGCCTTCATACAGACAGATAAGGGGAAAATAACTGATGAAAGCGCCATCATGGAAGCCATGCACGCCATGGTTGGAAAACTGAAAAGCCCGACTCGCTATTTCAGAATAGATGAGTGGACAACCCTGCCAGGCTCACAAAAAATTGACAGGGTCTGGTACAGAAAAGAGGTCTCAGCCCCTGGAAGCCTTGCGTTTGAGCCTTAAAACAGCATATGCCCCACCGAGACCCGCAATAGGAGCATAAAAAGCCCCGGAAAAAAGCATGTTCATCAAAATATCCGTGAAGCTTAACGATACTGGGCTCAAGGCCAGTTTCTCTGCCTCAACCAGCGCCTTGACCTGTTCCTGAAGCTCGGGCTTGCCCTTTGCCATATCAGTCACCCAATTAATCACGATGGCAAGGCTCTCCGTTCCCGGTCTATAATTAAAAAACTCCATCAGCAGAAAGGTGATCCCCTCGGACACAACGCCTCCTGCAAGACCAACAAGACATCCAAGAAAAAAAGCATCCCGGTAGCTCATCGGCACCTGAAAACGAAGAATAGTCTGATGAAGCGCGATGGTACCGGCAAGAAAAATACCGGCAAAAAGAAAGACATTAACCATCGTCAGGTAGGGCACCGTTGTCGTCAGAATAACGATGGCACCACCCAGCAGAACGGCGTAACGTTGACCTGCAACGGGCATTAGAGATTGAACCGGTTTTTCAGCAGCCATAACAATCAAGAAAACTTTTCATTTAAAAAATCATCCATCGTATAGAAACCAGGTGCCGTTTTATGGCGCAGGGCCAGCCAGATAGCTGCTTCAACAGCGCCTGAAGCAAATCCGGAGCGGTTTTTAGCCGTATGTGAGACAACAATTTCATCAGCATCCGAATCAATAAAAGCGGTGTGTTTTCCGAACACGCTGCCAAGCCTCAGCGAGGCAACCTGCAGTTCATCCGCCGCAAGCTTTTTATCGTCTGAGAGCTGCCGGACAACACTCTTTTTCCGGCTGTTGGCCGAAAGAATCATGTCTGCCGCCCGCAGAGCCGTACCACTTGGAAAATCGGCCTTGGCGGTATGATGCTGTTCGGCAAAAGCAATATCGAACTGCCCGAAGGGAGCAATCAGCCGCGCAGCTTCACGCACCGTTCGCAGAAAGATGTTGACCCCAAGCGAAAAATTGGCTGAATAGAGCAGTGAAGCACCAGCATCGGTGACCATCTTTTTCACCGCTTCCCGGATATCATCCCATCCGGTTGTACCGACAACAACAGGGACACCGGAAGAAAGCATGGCCGGGAGATTGGCCATAAATGCATCCCTGACGGTAAAATCTATGATGGCGTCGCTTCCTTGAAAAAGGTCAGGAGAGATAGTCGTATCAATATCGAGAACGGCGGCAACTTCATGATTGCCCGACAGGCCAATCACCTGAGCGACCTGCTGGCCCATTCTCCCGTTTCCTACAAGGGTAAACCTCATGATTCTTGTTTGTTGCTTATAAGTGGATTTTTTTCAAAACGCGGTAGTTTCAGTGGGAGTTCAGTCGTGGCGCATCAGTTCGAGAAGCCTTTCGAGATCATCACTGGAAAAGTACTGAATATGAATCTCCCCCTTGCCACCATTTTTTTCAACAATACGTACCTTTGTTG
>CAIPKT010000065.1 GCA_903865705.1 uncultured Chlorobiaceae bacterium | reverse complement strand
GTGTCGTTGTTTAAAAAAATCACAAAATCAGCATGCAACTCCAGAACCCTTCTGAAACCGGCGTTGTTGCCTCCTGCATAACCAATATTTGCAGGCAGAAGAAGAAGCTCAATGTCTGGAAAAGCGGCACGGATCTTTTCCGGAGAGCCATCGGTCGATCCGTTATCGACCACAAGCACCCTGCATGAAGGTGACATGACAGGGGCAAGCGACTCAAGACAGGCAAGAGTGACCTCTGCACCATTCCAGTTCAGCACCACGATACAACTCAATGGAGTGATCATCATTTCCCGGCCGCTACTTCTTCAAGAAAACGGCCTGCGGCTTCAGCAAAGGCTCCCCAGGAAAAGTCACTGCAAAATTCAGCTATAGCCGGCTGCATGGCTTTAATATCCAGCATTTTCCGGCTGTCGAGAAACTCTCCAACCGCTTGGGCAAACCCTTCCGGCGAACAGTCGGGGGCAACCCAACCGGTTTTGCCAGGGCACACCATCTCAGGAAGGGCACCTGCCGGCGTAACAATGACAGGCAAACCGTGACCATAGGCAAGCTGAACCACTCCAGACTGGGTTGCACTTCGGTAAGGAAGAACGACAGCATCAGCCGCTGCAAAAAAAAGGGCGCTGCGTTCACTGGAAACATAGCCCGGATAAATATCAACGTTTCCCCCGATACCAAGCTTTGCGACAAGTCGCCGATAGCTCTCTGGACCCTCATGAAACTGTCCTGCAACCACAAGGCGGAGCAACGGCTCCTTCTGAAGCATTGCGGGCATGGCACGGAGCAACGTATCAAGCCCCTTATAATGCCGCACATACCCGAAAAAGAGCATCACCGGCGAATGAAGATCAAGATTGAGCTCCCGGCGCGCATCCTGCACAGAAGGCACCGCTCCATCCGGCTCATAAAGAGGGTGAAAAAGCTGCAACAAAGGAATTTCAGGCATGGAAGCATTCACCTGTTGCGTAACCACATCAGAAAGAGTTATAAATCCATCGGCAAAAGCAGCAAGCAACTTCTGCATAGCGGATTCAAATAAAAAAGATTCGTGGGAAGAGATGTTGTGGAGCAGCACCACCATCCTGATGCCGGTCAGACGACGCACCAAATAATACAACGGAGCCAAAAATCCAGACCAGTAGGCAACAAGCAGCAACTCTGGCTTCAGTGACTTCAGATGCCGGATCGTTCCAAACCAGGAAAAGGGATTGAAGAGCACCAAGCGGGCCTCCTTAAAGAGAGAGCTATCTGATCCATAAAACCCATCAGCTCCACCCTTGACCAAAAAATCGGGATAGAGCGCTTTGAACGCCAGAGGAGCAACAGCATATCCCCTGACTTGAAGGGCATCCCTTAAATGTCCGCTGAACCGGGCGATACCGCCCTTCAGAGGAGAAAAAGGGGATATGAAGGCAATCCGCAAGGCTATACCTCTCCAAAACCCTGTTCAAAAAACTCTACCAACTGTCGTGATGCCTCGGCAGCATCCTCGCCTTCAAGCTTAAGAGTCAACCGGGTACCTTTCGGGGCAGCAAGGCTCATCACGCCAATAATGGACTTTGCATTGATTTCAACGCCCTGCATCTCAATAAAAAAATCTGATTTGAAACGGGATGCAAGTTTGACGACTGCAGCCGCAGGTCTGGTATGCAGCCCTGCCTTGTTTCTAACAATAACTTCCTGAACAATCACGAATTTTCGATACCTTTTTGGATAATTGAATTACAGTGTTTTCACCATTGCAATCTCATCGCACGCCATAAGCTTCGGGCAATGAGTGCAATCCTTCCATATTTTTTGCGGAAAATATTCCTTCTTGATTTCGCTGTACCCGAGGCGGCGGAAAAACTCACGGCTGAGCGTCAAAACAAAAACCTCCTCGACCCCTTCCTCACGCAAGACCAACTCAGCCTTTTCAACCAGCAACCGCCCTATTCCCCTCATTTTGTAGCGGTTAAAGACGGCAAGCGAACGGATTTCGGCAAGCTTCGGGGTATAGAATGCGATAGCACAGCAACCAATCACCTCGCCATTATATTCAGCAACAAAAAAATTACGGATATTTTCAACAATATTTTCACCGGAACGTTCCAGCATGATTCCCTGACGGGCATACTCCGCAGTGATGGCGGAAATTGCCGGAGCATCAGCAAGACGCGCATACCTTACAAAAAGTTCAGCCTTTTGCATGATTATCCGTTGCTCTGATCCAGCGGTTCATCGACCCTGGTGCGACCCGAAACCTCTCTCCAGAGTTCATCCTTGAGCTCCTTCAGCCCATGACCGGAAACACTTGAAATCGCCATTACCTTAACTCCTTCTTCAAGAGAGGGAATCTCAAGATCTTCAGTGGCGATATCCATTTTCGTAATAACCACTATCCGGGGCTTGTCGAGCAATCCCTTTTCAAATTTCTCAAGCTCTCCCAGAAGGGTGCGATATTCAACGATAATATCTGGAGAATCAGCCGAAATAAGTATGGCAAGTATTTTTGTACGCTCAATATGACGGAGAAACTGCAAGCCGAGCCCCTTTCCCTCTGCTGCGCCCTCAATAATTCCGGGAATATCGGCCATCACAAACGATTTGTACTCTTCGTAACGCACAATACCAAGATTGGGCACCAATGTCGTAAACGGATAATCGGCAATTTTAGGCTTGGCTGCGCTAATCACCGAAATCAGAGTAGACTTGCCAGCATTTGGGAATCCAACCAATCCGACATCAGCCATAAGCTTCAGCTCAAAATCAAGCGTCAGCAACTCACCTTTCTGACCCGGCTCAGCATAGCGCGGCGCCTGACGGGTTGGGGTGGCAAAGTGTTGGTTACCCCTGCCGCCTTTGCCGCCTCTTGCAATCAATAGTTCATGATCCTCGCCTGTCAAGTCAGCAATGATCTCATTGGTTTCACCGTTTCTGACTATGGTGCCACACGGAACATCAATGACAATATCCCCTCCATCCCTGCCTGTTTTCCGGGCTCCCTGCCCATGCACACCACGAACAGCGATATACTTCTTTTTATATTTAAAATCGAGGAGAGTGGTCAACTGCCGGTTGGTTCTAAGCCATACATGGCCTCCCCGTCCGCCATCGCCACCGTCCGGGCCTCCTTTGGGCACAAACTTCTCTCTCCTGAAGCTTACACACCCTTTTCCGCCGTCTCCAGCCTGAACAAAAATAGACGCACTATCAACAAACTTCACTCACGCACCTGCCTTTTGAATAATCTTTCTCTTTCCCTATTTTAACCATCAACAACTAAACACTAAAAAACACATGGTACAAACCCATACCGGAAAACCCCCTATCGAAGAGCTGATCTCTCGACTTGAGGAGATCACCCGGAACATCGAGAATCCTGAAACTGGCCTTGAAAACTCTATCGGCATGTACGAGGAAGGGCTGGCCATAGCCGAAAACTGTAAAAAAAGACTGCTCGAAGCTAGAAAAAAAATCGAGGTGATCAACCCTGAGCTTGCAAAAAGTTGGCCCGAATCACCGCGCATCAAAGATCTGTTCGACCGGGAATCCTGAAATCGCTCACCCCTCAAGCTTCTGCAACAGCACATCATTAACCATCTGGGGATTGGCCTTGCCTTTCATCTGACTCATGCACTGCCCCACAAAAAAGCCCAGCAGCTTGGTTTTTCCACCACGATAGGCCGCCAACTGACCCGGATTGGCATCAAGTATTGCCTGCACGACCGTCTCAATCGCCCCACTGTCTGAAACCTGGGCAAGTCCTTCCCGTTCAACAATCATCACAGCCGAATCTTCACACTTCAACATCAGTTCAAAAACCTGCTTGGCAATGGTATTACTGATCACTCCTCCCCCAATGAGAGCAATCAGACCTCCAAGCCTTTCGGGCATAATGGAAAACTCTGCAATATCAAGATACTTCTCTTTAAGCGTACGCATCACTTCCCCCATCACCCAGTTTGATGAGGCTTTGGCATCACCCGAAACCCTGACGGTCTCCTCGAAATAGTCCGCAAGCTCCCGCTCTACAGTCAACACGGCGGCATCATAGGCCGGAATAGCATACTCTTCAGCAAATCGAACAGCGCGCTCTTCAGGAAACTCGGGAAGCTCAAGCAGAATACGATCAATCATCTCCTGGTCAACAAGCACCGGCACCAGATCAGGATCAGGAAAATAACGATAGTCATGGGCGAATTCCTTACCGCGCATGGAGCGGGTCTCTCCCTTGTCGGCATCCCAGAGACGCGTCTCCTGCAGAATAACTCCTCCGCTTTCCAAAATCTCTCTATGACGTTCGACCTCGTACTCAATAGCCTTTTCAACGTTCTTGAAGGAGTTCATATTCTTGATCTCGGAACGGGTACCATACTCCTCTGCCCCTACCGGCCGCAAAGAGACGTTAGCGTCACACCGAAGACTTCCCTCCTCCATGTTACCATCCGAAATACCAAGATACTTGACGATCTGTCGCACCTTCTGCAGATAGGCCGAGGCCTCTTTCGGGGTACGCAGATCTGGATAACTCACAATCTCAAGCAACGGCACACCACTCCGATTGAGATCGATATAGGTCTCTTCGCCAATATCATGAATCGATTTGCCTGCATCCTCCTCAATATGAATCCTGATCAGCCGGATCTCCCGGTTTCCCTCGCCAGCATCAATATTCACCATCCCTTCACTGCATATAGGCTCTTCAAACTGCGAAATCTGGTATCCTTTCGGCAGATCCGGGTAAAAGTAGTTTTTACGGGCAAGTACGGAATGGGGGGCTATGGTGCAACCTGTTGCAAGCCCAAGCTTCACAGCATCCTCAACCACACGACGGTTCAGCACCGGCAGTGCTCCAGGAAGAGCAAGACAGACGGGACAGACATTGGTATTGGCCGATTTACCGAATTGCGCCGAACAGCCACAGAAGGCCTTGCTAACGGTGTTGAGCTGACAATGAACCTCAAGGCCGACAACTAATTCATACTTCATTGCAAAAATTAACGTTATTGAAAAAACAGCGGTTCATGTGCCCCGAAGCCCTTTCTGCTTATTAAAATGTCTGTATCAGTAAGACTTATAGGAGAACTTCTGACCACCAACGGTAGCTTCAGCCATAACCCCCGCCTTCGGACGAACAAAAACTGCCACGCCGTTGGAATAATCGGTATTGGTTGCCATCCCCGTAGTAACGATAATGGCCGCCACCTGAGCACTCAGCACAAAATTGCCCCTTTTGAAAGCATCAAGGTCGTCCTTGCCTTTAAAGAAAATGATTTCCGAAAAAGACTGCCCGCCAAGCTGCGGACCGACATTAAGCTGGGTAATTGATGAACGCCCTATAAGATTATTCTTTTCAAAGACATATCCCTTGCCGTGCCCCCCGCCGAACAACATGAATCCCCCCTTATAAACATCGGGAAAAACAACATACCCGTAAGCGTTTTCAAAAAAACGGGCAAGCCCATTATTAGACCTGAAAGAGTCGACTGACAACCTCGCATGCTCCTGGTCAGCAGGATCCCATCCAGCCTTTGCTGCAGAACCAAATACTCCGACAAACAAAAGGGCAAGAGTAAAAATCTTCATCATTTTCATCATTGTCACCTGTGTTTTTGTTGTTTAATAAAATCAAAGCATAGAAAACATACAATGATAAGCAAGTTGCAATGTACGATTTTCAGCCGAATATATCACCGCAGCCCTCGCATGAAGAAAAAATGTCGACCCTACGGTTCCCATTGTAGGGGCACGGCATGCCGTGCCCCTACGGCCCACACCCTCGCATGAAGAAAAAATGTCGGCCCTACGGTTCCCATTGTAGGGGCACGGCATGCCGTGCCCCTACGGCCCACCCCCCTCGCATGAAGAAAAAATGTCGTCCCTACGGTTCCCGTTGTAGGGGCACGGCATGCCGTGCCCCTACGTGCCACACCCCCTCGCATGAAGAAAAAATGTCGTCCCTACGGTTCCCGTTGTAGGGGCACGGCATG
>CAIPKT010000064.1 GCA_903865705.1 uncultured Chlorobiaceae bacterium | reverse complement strand
GCCTCGCTAGTCGGCAAGCTTTTTAAGCTTTCTGTTTGTCGTCTTTACTATTTATGCTTATCTTACTCAATAATTTTTAGGGTAAGCCACTAAACCTAATTCATTACCAGACATGGACAACAATTCAAATGGTAAACTTGCTGCTTTAGCTGCAGGCGGGACTGCGTTGATGGGGGTTTCGTTTTTAGGGTTGTCATATTTAACCGGGTATACATTGCCGGCCGACACCCTCTCGCCGTTTTTGACACCTTTAAAGTCCTTTGCGGGCTGGATTTCGCTGATCTTGTTTGCCTCGCTGGTTATTATGGGTCTTGGTAAGATGTCGGCCAGAATCAGCGACAAGTGGTTTTTAAGTTTTCCGCTCAGCATTATTGCCATTGTTGCGTTGATGTTTGTCTCCCTCTGGTTAAGGCCTTCAGGATTGTTGATGTCAACAACCGGTCGCACGACGATGACTGACGGCTCATACATTCGTTCCATTGCTGAATTGAAAGCCTATCTTGAAAAGCCGGTTGTATCGGCTAACGTTCCCGTTGCGCCTCCCGGTTTTGATTTCAAGGGGGCTAAGGATCTTTGGACAGCAAAGTGCAACATCTGTCATTCGCAGGCGTCAACGATGGATGCCTTCAAGACCAAATACAAGAAGACTGGCAAGATTGATGTGATTGTCAAGCGTATGGAGCTATCAGCGGGTGGTGTGATTACTCCGGAAGAGGGTATAAAAATCATGCAGTTCCTGAACGAGGGACTTGATAAATACTGATCAGCAGATAAGCCTCGATGATCAGAAATAAAATTTCAAAGAAAGCCTCAGAATTCAACACTCTGAGGCTTTTTTTGTTGCCCGCTTTCAGTGAGATGCGCTATAGTTGACCGTGACGGTTTCGGTTATTCCGCCCCTTGCTTTCCATTCCGTTATCACACTGAGCGATCTCGGTTGAAGCAGGCCAACAAGATCGTCAAGAATTCTGTTGGTGATGTTTTCGTAAAAGATACCGGCGTTACGGAACTCGAAAAAATAGTATTTCAGCGATTTCAGCTCAATACAGCTTTTGTCGGGCACGTAGCGGATGGTAATGGTTCCAAAATCAGGCATGCCTGTTATTGGGCAGACAGAGGTAAATTCCGGATTTTTGATCTCGATGGTGTAGTCTCTGTCGGGGTAGGTATTGTCGAAGAGTTCCAGAAGTTCTTTTTTCATTCGCGTCTCAGAGATTGATTTTATTATTAATTTATCGGTTTTTATTGCGCTCGTTTTTATTGTGCTCAAAGAAATTCATTTGATGCAAAATATAAATCCGGTACGATTTTTCGGTAACTTTCTATCAGCTTTTATAAGTTGCGCTCTCGAAGTAAATAACAGTCAATTATGGAGATAGTAAAGGGATGTGATGGTTCGGAATTGCAGTTGCACTATAAGGCATTGGAGGCCGAGTATGATCTTGCTGAAACGAGCTATTCCTTTGGAGCGCATTCGTTCAGTTTTTTAAGTGTCCGCGACAGTTATGCGCTGCTTGACCGGATTTCGCCCGAAGAGTTTATCAAGGATGAACAGATGCCCTACTGGGCGGAAATATGGCCTTCAGCGATAACGCTTTCCTCTTTCATTGCTGATGAGCTCCCTGTTGAGGGATTGCGCGTGGTTGAAATAGGCTCCGGCGTAGGGATGGCTTCGGTTGTTGCTGCCTGGAAAGGCGCCAGTGTTCTTGCTACCGATTACTCTCTTGAGGCGCTTCGTTTTGTCCGCTATAATGCTTTGAAAAACAGGGTTTTGCTTGATAGCGAGAGGCTCGACTGGCGGCTTGTGCAGTGCAGTGAACAGTTTGACCTGCTTTTTGCCGCTGATGTGCTTTATGAAAGGGTGAACCTGCTTCCCATCGTTACGGCAATCGATAAACTTCTTAAACCGGATGGTGTCGCATATCTCGCTGATCCGCGAAGGAGGCTTGCTGAGCAGTTTCTTGAGCTTGCGGCAGAAAATAATTTTTCTATAACCCCATATCAGAGGAAGTACAGTGGTGGCTCGCAGACTGTTGCGGTGAATATCTATAAAATGACAAGGCAATAAACCAGAGCAAATGATAAACAAGGGTGAGGAGCTTTCTGTTCGGTGGAAGTATCATGCAGGCTGTGGGGCGCTTGTGTGGCAGCTTATGTTTACCCAAACCGGCGATCTTATCGGGCAGAAGCGTGTAGTCGCCAGTCGGAAGGCACTTTTTTTTGGAATTGATACTGCGACAGGTAATGTTTTTTGTGATGATTATCTTTTTGTGGATCATTTTCATGCTCTTTCTCCGGCTGAAAGTTGGTTCACGGTGCTTGAAACAACCCTTGGGGGGTTTGTTTATTGTTCTGCAGGTCAGCCGAACAGCCCGGAACATCAGGGGATACGGGCTCTGGATTTCAGGAGCGGCAGCTTGGTGTGGTCAAGGCCTGATGTTGTTTTTGTAGCTAATCTTGAAGATGAGTTTCTTGTCTATAAGCCCTCTGCTTTTGCCGGTTTTCCCGAGCGCCATTTTCTGCTTATCAATCCCCTTACCGGTGCTGACGTCCGTTCGTCTGGCCTTGAAAGCCTTGATGTTAATGCCCTCAGGGCGGAGGTGGTGCAGGAAGAGGTACGCCAGCAGGTTACGCTTCCGGAGTTTGTG